>CAYXBG010000090.1:0-6525 GCA_964463145.1 uncultured Acidobacteriota bacterium | reverse complement strand
TGCTGGTTGAAAGGAGCAGTGCCTGCTTCAAATTAGCCACGCGCCATATTCCTGGAGATCGGACCCGTGCCTGGATATTTTGAAGAGAAATATCATCGCTCTCCCAGGTAAGTTTTCGGCCAAGACTGACAGTGACTATTTCTTGGTAATTCTCAACCAGGCGATCTACATCGAACTCTAGGAATTCAGCACCAATAGCAAGAGCTAATCCAGAGGCAGACTTTTGGGTGTCCTCAGAACTATTTCGTGTCGACTGGTATACACATGTCAGTAGTTGCTTTATTAGGCCACGAGTATCTTTAGCTGTGAGATTTTGGATATGGGCAAGCCTTTTCTTGAAGACATTTATGCCTAGTTGCTTGACCGCTAGATTAATCATTATGGCAACGAGGCAAGTAACTGCAGAAGAATCAGCACCACCACTGAGAGACACAACGAAGCCTTTTGATTTACTCTTGCGAAGATAGTCAAAAAGACCAAGTGAGACTGCTCGGGAAAACTCTTCTTCCTTGAGATGTTCAATGTGTTCCCAGGTGGCTACTTCCAATCCTGTTTGGGAAACCGGGACTTCGGGGTATTGGAAATTAGTTGAAACGCAACGAGAAGTACCTTCTCTGGACGTTTCCGAGGGAGTAGCACTGACCGCTTGACCTAAGCGGGTTTGGTCGAGATCGATGGTTGCTGTTGCTATCTCGCATGATTTGAAGGAGAACCTCTCAGTGACGGCATCGAGGCGACCGCAAGAAGCCACCATTGCTCCTCCATCGTAGATAGCCCGCCCAGCTTCATTTCCGAGCATATTTGAGTATAAATAAGTGACTCCAAATGCCCTGGAAGCCTCCAAAACAAAACGTTCTCGGACGGCATGTTTCCCGAAAGCGAAATGGCTAGCACTTGGATTCATAATAACGTCGACCCCATCCAAGGAAAGCCCCCCTCCAGGCCGGTCCGCTACCCAAGCATCTTCGCAAATCTCGAATCCGATACGAATTCCACCACAGTCGAAATGAACATCTCCTAGGGGATAGATATCTCCATCTAGGGTTAATTGGGCATCCTTCCCTTTGGCCCAACCTTGAAACCAACGAGGTTCATAGTGAATTCCTGATCTAGCCAAATAGCGTTTGGCAGCAAATCCAGCTATTTTCCCGTCACAGAGAAGGCAGGCCGTATTAAAGATAGCGTTCTTGTAACGGATTGGAAGGCCTACATTTACAATAAGTTTCTTAGAAGCGGGGACGATCTCCTTAACCACTTCCAGAGATGTCCGAAGGACGCTCGGGGAGAGGAAGGTGTCTTCACATCCGTATCCTGTTATGCATAGCTCTGGTAGGCAAAGGATGGAAACATCTTGATCCTGTGCCTCTTGAATTGCTGAGAGGATATTAGATTGATTGTTAGTCCAATCCAATGGAGTCTGGTTAAGTGTAGCCGCGCCTACCTTTAGAAGTCTCATGGGGTGTCACAGTTAATGTATTGAAATTAATTAATTTAAAGGTATTTAGATCTTATATGTTAATAAATTAAATCAATCTAATTTAACGGAAGATCCAGAGTAGCTTTCGACCCAGAACTCACCGTCGACATAGTATTCTTTTTTCCAAATAGGAACACGTTCCTTGACTCGATCAATGGTAGTTCTACAAGCTTGAAAAGCTTCTGCTCGATGACCTGAGGATACAGCAATCAGGATACTACTTTCTCCTATCTCTAATTTCCCGATTCGGTGCACTATCGCAAGTCGGAGTATGGATTTTTCTTTTAGGATTGATTCTGCAATTGATTCCATTTCTTTCAAGGCCATCCCATCGTAAGCTTCGTAGAAAAGGTGAGTGACTATTTTGCCGCGAGCGTTGTTTCTGACGACGCCGTCAAAAGTAGCAATCGCTCCCGCTTCAGGACATTCTACAGAGTTTACAATCTCTGCATGGTTGATGGGTTCATTAGTGAGTGAAATCAAAGAGATCCTCCACTTACGGGTGGGAAAAAGGCCACCTCATCATTATCTTTTAAGATCGTGTTCCAATTTGCATATTCGTAATTGACTGCTATCAATAAGCTGGAGCGTAGAGGAGCTACTTCAGGACATTGGAGAGTTAATTCTTCGAAAACTCCCGTAACGGTACCCGTGTCGTGGAAATCCATAGTCAAGGACCGCCGCCCGACAGTATCAACTAATGATGCGAAGAGTCGCACTGTAAGCATAATGGAAACAGTATTATACTGGAGTTAAGCCTCGCTATATTTTCTAATAGGAAACAGAGTCTCATGAAGATTCCTTATTTTATAGTTCTAACTTTATTTATCACAACAGCTTTAGGATCTGTCCTTAAAGTAGAGATTGATGGCCCGATCGATCCCGTAAGAGCGGAGTTCATTAGAGACGCCGTCTCCGAAGCAAGTCGGAGAGATGCCGAATTATTACTGATTAGATTGGATACTCCTGGGGGGTTAGGAGTATCCATGCAGGAAGTGATCACTGAGATTTTAAACTCTAGAGCTCCTGTTGTCTGCTACGTTAGTCCCACAGGGAGTCATGCAGCCTCTGCCGGATTTTTCATCTTGCTAGCAGCTGATTTAGCTGCCATGGCGCCGGCTACAAACACTGGTGCTGCTCATCCTGTTTTCCCTTTTGGAATGGATAACCCGGTAATGATGGAAAAGGTTAAAAATGATGCACTGGCAAGTCTTCGAAGTATTGTCGATCGTCGGAACAGGAGTTACGAACTTGCCGAAAAGGGTGTATTGGAGAGTCACTCTTACACGGCTCAAGAGGCTCTTGAAGGTGGGTTGATTGACCTGATAGCGACTGACGAGAAGGAGTTACTCCGTAAGTTGGAAGGAGTATCAGTGACTCGCCCTGACGGGACTGCAATAACTCTCAATTTGCAGGACAAGGGAATCGAGACCTTCAACATGAGTCGAAGACAAAGAATCCTTGGAGCATTGGCTAATCCTAATCTCGCACTCTTATTCGGTGTAGTAGGACTGGCTCTGCTCTGGATAGAGTTTCAGGCTCCAGGAATGATACTGCCAGCAGCAATTGGTCTAATTAGTCTGACCCTGTCACTGCTGGGTTTTTCGCTTCTTCCGATAAATTATATTGGCGTGATCCTAATATTCCTCGGATTGTGCCTTGTCGTAGGGGAAGTTTTTTTTCAGGGTTTCGGCGTACTTGGACTCGGTGGCGCAATTTCTTTAGTTCTAGGCCTGGTTTTTCTTATTGATTCTCCTTACCCAGACTTAAGGATTGGCTGGGGTATTGCTTTATCTCTGGGGGTGCCCGTAGCGCTACTCTCCTTCTTTTTCCTTTGGACGCTTTTCAAAGGATCGAGAGCTAGGATCAGGACGGGTGGTGAGGGCCTTGTTGGAGTGACTGGAATCGCTAAGTCTATTGTAGGCTATTCCGGAGGCAGGGTCTTTTTAAAGGGCGAACTCTGGAATGCTAAGACTGTGGGAGGGATAGAGATAGAGGTAGGGGCCGAGGTTGTTGTCGAGAAAATTGAAGGATTGATGTTAGTTGTTACGAGAAAAAGTCTGTAAGAAGGGAGAGTGGTATGGGGTTCGGTAGTAGTTTTGCTCTGTTTGTTATTTTAGTCTATATAGCATCTTGCATCGTTGTATTGCGGGAATATGAGAGGGCTGTTGTTTTTCGGCTTGGTCGGATTGTTGGAGATCCTTGGGGGCCAGGCTTGATTATCGTCCCTAAACCCTTGTATCGAATCGAGCGTGTCAGTCTCCGTACTGTAGCGATGGACGTACCCTCCCAGGATGTAATTACTCGAGACAATGTATCTGTGAGTGTTAATGCGATTGTTTATTTTCGCGTAGTTCATGCGAATAGAGCCATTCTTGAAGTGGAAGATTATCTCTACGCAACTTCTCAATTAGCTCAAACCACTCTCCGTTCAGTACTAGGAGAAGTTGATCTGGATGATTTGTTAAGTAAGAGAGAGGAATTAAATGAACGCCTTCAATCAATTCTTGATCAATCCACCGATACTTGGGGAATCAAGGTTTCGATGGTCGAGGTGAAAACCGTAGACCTCCCGAGTGAAATGCAACGAGCAATGGCTCGTCAGGCTGAAGCTGAAAGAGAGAAAAGAGCCAAGATAATCCATGCAGATGGAGAATATCAGGCAGCTACTCGTCTCTTGGAAGCTGCTCAAACACTGGCTAAGGAACCGACGGCGATTCAACTCAGGTACCTATCCACCTTGAGTGAGATAGGCATGGAAAACAATTCGACAGTCGTTTTCCCACTACCGATAGATTTTATGACTGCAGTGATGGAAAAACTAAAGCGTTAGAGATGTCTGAGCAGCAAAAGCTAGGTCTTAGTACACATCAGAGCCTAAGAATTTATTTAATTGTCTTGGGATGGTCTGTTTTGGTGCTATTTTTTGGCATTCGGCTTGGCAGTAGGTATCCCCCTGAAAAGTCACCTGATGTGGAGGCAGTCGAATTGAGAGAAGAACAGAATCTCAGGGGGGGGCGAGCAGATTCTCCTGTAGAAGAGATGCCGGATGAGACATTGCCCCCCAGCGAATCTTCCGCTGGCCCGGTTTTGCCTTCCTCCCAATCGACGGAGAAAGAGAGAGTCCTTAAAGAGAACTCGTATACTATACAAGTCGCTGCGCTAAAAAATGTGGCGGAAGCCCGTTCCGAAGTTAAAAGACTACTTTCTAAAGGCTACGATGCTCGTGTGGCAGGGCCAGGGTCTAAGGGGGACTATTTCAAGGTATGGGTAGGTGATTACCCATCTGAAGAGGAGACTAAGAAAATGGAGGCAAAGCTCAAAGAAGCTGGATTTAGCACTTATGTGAGAAAGATAGACTCCTCTTTTTCACAGTGAAACAATTCATCACTCTCATAATCTCCGGGATTCTCTTGTCTTGCAGTTTCCCCAAGCTGGCCCTTTTCCCGTTATCTTGGTTCTGCCTAGTTCCTTTTTTACAGTTCTTGATAGGCGCGAGAAGTTGGCGCCGTGTGATTCTCGGTCATATTCTTTTTTTTGGACCATTTTTCTCAACGGTTCTCTATTGGATCCCTCGAGTAATATATGAGTATGGAGAGTTGTCCTGGCTCCTATCTGGGATGATTTTTATCCTATTAGTGGCGGCGATGAGCCTACTAATGTTTCCACTCTCCGCCGTAACCAGATTTGTCTCCCAAAAGACTAGTCAAGAAATTGCCCTCCTAACAGTCCCCGCGACTTGGATAAGCTGTGAGCTTTTAAGGAATTATGTAGGAGCCGGGGGATTCCCCTGGGCCTCTCTCGGGTATTCCCAAGTGCCATTCTCATGGCTTTTGCAAGTAGCTGACCTAGGAGGAGTATATTTAATTTCTTTTCTTGTGGTGGGTTTGAATTGTGCTTGGATTTTTTGGTGGAGAAATATTCGGAGTCCCGCTATTGCTGGGCTCCTACTTTTCCTCTTAGCCATTTCCTATGGTGCTGTCCGGCCAGCTTCTTGGGAGCAATACCAAGAGAACGAACGAAGAGTTAGCCTTATCCAACCGGGCATTAAATTATTGGGGGATAACGAATATTTTGAGCAGGTTTACTTCCGAAATCTCCCTGAAGAATATCTACGCGCTGTTGCAGGTGGTGCGGATTGGGTTTTTCTCCCTGAAACCCCGAACCCTTATTCCCCAGACAGAGATAGTTACTTCAAAAAGTTCTGGGGTGAAGTCATTTCGAATGGTAAGGCGAGCCTTATCATGAATGCCACAGGCAGAGTGCAGGGCTCGGCTCGGCATTTTAATAGCGCTTTTGTAGTGGACGAAAAGGGTAGGTTTGTTCACCGTTACGACAAACGTAAGCTAGTGCCTTTTGGGGAATACATACCCTTAGGAGGAATTCAGCTTGGATTCGGGGGGCCTCTTATCCAGGGAGGGATGGATTTTTCACCTGGAGCTCAAATTCAGAGGAATCCGAGTATAGGCAAAACCCCTTTTGGGATGCTGATCTGCTATGAGAGTATTTTCCCGGAATTGAGTCGAAAGGCAGTTAGAGAAGGGGCCCAGTTCCTTGTGAATATGACTAATGATAGATGGTTTGGTCTTTCTGCCGCTCCTTTTCAACATTTACAGATGGCAATCTTAAGGGCTGTGGAACAGAGAAAACCACTACTGAGGGTAGCTAATTATGGTGTTTCCGCCTGGATTGATGAAACCGGTGTTATCCGGCAAAAACTAGACCTGTTCGATACTGGTCGTCTAGCAGTTAATTTCAAGCCCAACTCTTATCGGACAATAAACTCCTACCTGGGAGATTGGAGTATCTTTATACTTATACTAGCAACCGGAGTCTGGGCAGTAGCTCGAATCCGTATAGAGAAAAAAGAAGGGATCACCTATGAGAGACTTTCGTGAGATTGTAAAGGATTTGGGCCAGAGAATAGATCACCTTTGGCACTATCTTTGACGTCGAAGGTAAAAAAGCAAAGCTTATTGACATTGAAGAAGCTCTAGGAAAGCCAGATGCTTGGAACAATCCAGAGGAAACTAAGCCTGTTTTGCGTG
>CAYXBG010000089.1:0-6717 GCA_964463145.1 uncultured Acidobacteriota bacterium | reverse complement strand
TGCCGCTAGTCCGGGAAGGTGACTATCCTACTCTACATCTCTTCGGAGTAGATCGCCTGAGACAAATGAGGGATGAAGCCCTACTTATAAATGCTTCCCGTGGCCCGGTGGTTGCAACCCAGGCTCTCAAATCTGAGCTCAAAAGTGGAAGAATTAGAGCGGCCCTGGATGTCTGGGAGCGGGAGCCCCAGATAGACTGGGAGTTGTTGGATCTAGTCGATTTTGGAACTCCACATGTAGCGGGGCAAGCAGTTGACGGTAAACTCATATCCACCGAGATGATTTACGAGGCTTGCTGCCATCATTTCGGGATTGTTCCGACCTGGAAGGCTAATTCTCTTTTAACACAGACCAGAGTTGAGGGGCTTGGGTCAGGTTCGATAGAAGAGAGGCTGGGGGCGGTAGTGCGCTCGGTCTATGATGTGGATCTTGAATATCAAGATTTGAAAGCCTCGCTTAAG
The DNA here is from genome assembly GCA_964463145.1 of uncultured Acidobacteriota bacterium. Taxonomy (GTDB): domain Bacteria; phylum Acidobacteriota; class UBA6911; order RPQK01; family CBDAPI01; genus CAYXBG01. The sequence continues at coordinate 6,256 of CAYXBG010000089.1, read as the reverse complement.
ATGCCCCTAGAGCAACGATCAGATGTTTTTAGAAAGATCCGTGAAGATTGCCTGGGGCGTCGAGAATTCGTTTCTCATACGGTTGTGGTAGAAGAGCCCTGTGCTTTTTCCGAAATCTGTGCCGGACTGGGATTCCAAATAGATTTTAGAGCTCCAGAGAGAAATTAGCAGAGAGGGCGCCGGTTCATTATCGTTCGGAGAGACCCCTTGCAACTGCCCAAAAGTATTTTTAGCCTCTACTAAAAATACTTTTGTCACTTCGAAAAAATTATTGGATAATAGCTCAGGTTTGAGCGTATCTGATTGGTATTTTTTCTGAGGCAGGTATCTAATCGTTCCCTTCGATAAATTTCAGTGGCGACCTCTCCAAGTGTCAAAATAGTACGATCAAATAAGGGAATGATGACTGAGGAAGGCTAGAGTGAGTGGTTTGAGATATTTATGGTCAATTTCTCTGGCGGTTGTGACTTTGTCAGGATCGGTCATAGAGGCCTCGGGGGATCCCTCACTTAGTGCCAGCGTATCTCGTCTGGAATATCGCCAAAGCGGACATGCTGATCAGAGCAGCGTTGTACAGGCTGAGGGAGAGATAGTTCTGGAAAATGATGGGGTGAGATTTGAAGGTCGGATTAGATCAAAAATTGCTGATAAAGAAAGTGGGTGGAGTGCATTTGAGATGCACGCCCTACTGGGAAAAGATATTTCTGAGTCATGGTATGTCTATGGTGGATTTCGCCAAGATCTAGAACCTCTTCCAGCTTGGACTTCTGCAGTTGTGGGGGTGAATGGGGAATTCCTCGACTCTGTTGGAACGGATATTAGTCTGTTTGTATTTGAAACAGGTGATGTTGCAGGACGTTTCGAAGTCGACATAGATTTTGATATTACACAACGTCTTTCTTTGCAGCCCGCCCTTGATCTTGACGTTGCCATTTCGGGTTCCGAAGATAGGGTAACTGAAACTGGGGTCATTGTGACAGATATGGGGTTACGTTTGATCTATGAGGTGAATCATCATGTTTCTTACTATGCAGGAGTTGCCTTCGAAAGAAATTGGGCCGCGACACGACGGAGTGCTGAGGCCCACCGGGCAGAGCTTGAAAACACTTACTTCCTGATTGGATGGAAACTGTCTTACTAATTACATGAACTGAGATGCCAGAGGCCTTGGGAGTAGATTCTTGCTCCATGGCGCGTTCCTGTTAGAGTTGGAATATTGGATTCGTGCCTTCTCTGTTATAAATATTAGTTCTGGAGTAAATATTGACAGCGAAAAGAAGAGAATAAGATGCGTTTTATTATTGGTTTAGTTGCCTTATTGAGTGGGATTTCTGCCACAGCTGCAGACTGGCCGCAGTGGAGAGGGCCGAATCAGAACGGAAGGAGTCCTGACAGAAATCTCCCCCTCAGGTGGAGTTCAACAGAAAATGTGGTTTGGAAGCTAAAAATGAAGGCCTGGAGCGGTTCCACTCCTATCATTTGGGGTGATTATATTTTCCTCAATATGGCCAATGCTGGTGAACGAGTCGTGCGTGTGAGGGGTCGGCAAAAAGGAGGTCGATCTCGCAGTAGTTTGGTAACAGAGAAAGACACTTCATTGGCTCTTTGGTGTGTGGATCGGAACACTGGGAAAATCCGTTGGTCTAGAGAGATGGGAGATGGTAATAGACAGCTGCGGAAGCAGAATATGTCTTCTCCATCACCGGTCACTGACGGGAACCATGTTTGGGCGATGACGGGAACTGGGATTCTTAAGGGGTTTGATTTTTCTGGCAACGAGATTTGGTCGCGTGACATACAACGAGATTACGGTGCTTTTGGTCTGATGTGGGGGTATGCTTCATCCCCTGCGCTTTACCAAGATAGTCTTTATTTGCAAGTCCTGCATGGGATGAAGACCGATGACCCTTCGTATATATTGGCCATCGATAAGAATACAGGCCGAACACTATGGCGAGTAGAACGTCCTACCGACGCTTTGGGCGAATCACCTGATTCTTATACAACTCCTATGATTCTTAATTATGGAGAGAATACCGAACTTGTGATTAGTGGAGGAGATTATGTCACAGGTCACGATTTGAGGACCGGTGAGGAATTATGGCGAGCAGGCAACCTTAACCCGACCAAGGCTAGCCATTATCGGATCGTCGCGTCACCGCTAGTCAGCGAGGGGCTCATCTATGTGCCTTCGCGGAAGAATCCTCTCCAGGCATTTAAAGTAGGAGGCCGTGGAGATATAACTGAATCACACCTGGTATGGTCAACGACCAAAGGCCCAGATGTACCAACACCTGTCAGCGACGGGAAATACCTCTACGTATTGGGAGATCGAGGAGTTATGTCTTGCCTGGACGCTCGTACGGGTACTCAGATCTGGGCGGAAAAACGTGTGAAGCCCGGTATATATAGTGCATCACCTGTTTTAGCGGACGGTAAGTTGTACGTTACTAGTGAAGATGGTACAACAACAGTTATCAAGTCAGGTCCTAAGTTCGAGATTCTGGCTGAGAATGATCTGGAGAGCTATACGCTCTCTACACCTGCCATTTCAGACGGTCAGATATTCATCAGGACGGAGGACCATCTTTACTGTATAGGCAAGCGTGGTTTTACTGGAGACTAGGCAGAAGAGAGTGCAGATAGGTTGCCCCCATGTTTCAACTGTTTTAAGCTTTCCGTTCTATGCCCGGGTGGCGGAACTGGTAGACGCACAGGACTTAAAATCCTGAGGGGGTAACCCCGTGTGGGTTCGATTCCCACCCCGGGCAAACCCGCTCGAATCAGGATCTGAAGGACAGTTGGGGGGGTATTCAATTTAGGACTATCTGGCTCTAAATAATCGATTCTAGGAACCTGGATTTAGAAACGAGCAGATTTTAAAGGAGCTCTAATGAAATCGCCCCAATCATTCACACTAGTAGTTTCCCTCCTGTTCTTTTCTGCCCTCGTCGCGCAACCGCGACCACATAGCGAACGGCCTTTCTGGCGTCCGGTGATCATGAGTAAAGAGGCAATGGTCGCTGCTGAGCATCCACTGGAAGCGATGGCAGCCATTCATATAATGCAGCAAGGTGGTAACGCCATCGATGCAGCAGTGGCGGTTTTCTATATGACCTCAGTTGTAGAGCAACACCAAGCTGGAGTTGGGGGTGATGGCTTTCTACTAGCTTATATAGCCAAGGAAGATAAGGTTGTTTTCATAAATGGAACTGGTCCAGCTCCCAAACTTGCCACACGGGATTTTTATAAAAAACAAGGCGGGATACCTGATGCAGGCCCACTATCGACTGCTGTGCCAGGAGCACTACGAGGATTTGATCTGGCTTTGAAGCGTTATGGCACACTTGATTACAGGACGATTCTCCAGCCTGCAATTGAATCAGCAGCTAAGGGGCATCCGCTAACATTCTGGGCAGCCTCGCAGCATGGCGTAAATCTTACCAGAATTCGACCCTATGATTCTTCGGTAAAGATTCTTACAGACGATGGTAGGGCCCCGAAACCGGGTTGGATGTTTTACCAGAAAGATCTCGCAGAAACTCTGAAGACAGTAGCTACAGAAGGAGGAGATGCTTTCTATTCCGGTAGCCTTGCTCACCTTAGTGCAAATTTCTATAAAAACAAGGGTGGGCTTTTGAGTTATGAGGATCTGTCTTCTTACCAGGCTGAAGAGTCGGAGCCAATTATGACGACCTATAAAGGCCTGGATGTATACCAGAGTGCACCGAACTCGCAGGGTATCGTTATGCTTATAGCTTTGAACATTTTAGAAGGGTTCGAATTAGCGAAGCTAGAGCATAACTCTTCCCAGTACATTCATCTAATTGTTGAGGCGATGAAACTCTCTTTTGCTGACCGCAATGCCTACATCGGAGATCCTCGTTTTGTGCAGGATATGCCTATTAAGGGACTACTCTCAAAAGAGTATGCTGCAAAGCGTCGTGCTCTCATAAGGCTTGACCAGGCAATGAGTCCCAAGGCACCTCCGGGAGATCCCCGAAAGATAGAAGGCATACTGGAGGGCTATCGTGTCGAATACGAAAAGGGCCCCATCCCCATCGAAAGGAATATGAAAGAAAAGGAGACAGGTGAGACATCTTCTTTTTCAATCGCAGATCGGTTTGGAAATCTCGTTTCAGTCACTCACAGTGTTAACTTTGGGTTTGGTAGTGGCATGATCGTCGAGGGTGGTGGTTATGTGCTTAATGATCGAATGCTCAACTTTAGTCTTGAGGAAAACAATGTGAATGTACTAGTACCAGGCAAGCGTCCCCGTCACACGGTGAACCCAGCCCTTGCAATGAAGAATGGCAGGCCTTATTTAGCCTGGAATACGCCCGGGGGTGACAATCAACCGCAGGCGATGCTACAAGCTTTTTTAAATATTGTCATCTTTGAGATGAATGTCCAACAGGCAGTCGAAGCTCCGACTGTCACGAGTACGGCCTTCGCTGCTTCTTCATATCCGCAGGAAGTAGAGGGGCAGTTGACATTACCGCGAGTACTCGCTGAATACATTGGCAGTGATTTGTCCAGGAAAGGACACAGCGTCAACGTGGTTGAGTTACAGCAACCCTATATGCAGACTACGTCTGGGGCAGGTGGAGTCAAGATGATCATGATTAGCCCTGAGAACGGGGTAATCATGGGAGGTGTAAGCCCCGCAAAGAACAACTACGTTGTCGGTCTGTAGGGGCAAGACTACCTATAAGGCCCGCCGGAAAGAAAATCCGGCAAGGGTACACACAAAAAAAGAAAAGTACCCCCGCCCGGTTACAGACGGGGAGCACAATGTGGTTTTATACTTTCCTTTTAGTAAGCAGGTCCGCTGCTACTAGGAGGCATAAGCCGATCCTTAAGCGCCATCAGAAAGTTAGCCACCGCGGTTCCAGCGAGAACAGCAGCAACGTTATCTATGATGCTATTAATGTGTCCCCCAACTTGTGGGATCACATCTAGGCTGTCCGCAACGTGCGGCAACCCAAGCGCAGCAACGAGGATGACCATCCTTTGGACAGGATCACCTTCTGGATTCGTGAATCCGGCCAATAGGCCAAGAGCCAATAAAATGAGTGCCCACCACTCTAGCGCTACGAATACCGCAAGAACAGCAGCGGCCACTGAAACAATTGTTAGAACTCTCTCATTCATTCTTTATCCCCCAGGAAAAGAGATTTTGATTTACGCACAAACAATATGCCACCACTGATAGAATCATAAACCAGTAGTAAATGTCTAATTGCATGAACATTTCATTTGTCACTGCAAGGTATTGAAGCGGATTATCCAGAGAGTTCCGGATAACAGTTCTCCTATAAAATATGGGTCCATCGTTGTTGCTAGATTTTTTGCTGTAAATGTATCCGGCCCAAATAATTTTTAAAAGATTCTTATTCTCCAATTCTGGTAATTTAGATTCGTTGTCCGAATACAAAAAACACCATAAGCGTTACTATCTCTGAACGAAACCTGGTTGAGCTATCTAATTCCTTGAGGAGGATTTGAAAGTTATGTCTCCTGAAAATTATCCCAATCTTATTAGACGTGTATACCGTTTGATCCAAGTGGTTATTCTAGTTGGGCTGTTAGCTATATGCTCCTGTGGGACCTCAAGCACGCAGGTCGATTCTCTTGATCTCGTTCTCCAGGGAGGAAGAGTAATGGACCCAGATACTGGCCTGGATGCTGTCAGGAATGTTGGGATTCTTGGCGGGAAAATTATCATCGTCACAGAAGAATTGATCGAAGGCCGGGAGATCATAGATGTGACTGGGTTGGTTGTCGCTCCTGGATTTATAGATTTACACGCCCATGGACAGGACCCAATCAGTAATAGGTTGCAAGCAGCTGATGGAGTGACTACGGCTCTAGAACTGGAAGTTGGAGTATTTCCTGTTGAGGAATGGCTGAAATCACGGGAGGGAAAAGCGTTGCTCCACTATGGAGCAACGGTCGGTCACACCTCGGCCAGGATAAAGCTCATGAGTGGATTAGATGTACCTCATTGGCCGATGTTGGCGCCCGAAGATTCTACCTTGGCCGAGAATAAGGACTATGCTGAGAAGCAGGCGACCCCAGAGCAATTGACGGAAACTAACGAGATGTTAGTAGATGGTCTCAAGGAAGGAGCGCTTGGTCTTGGCCTAGGGATCAGTTATACCCCGGCCTCTACTCGAGAGGAACTGGTTGGCCTTTTTCAACTTGCGGCTGATAAAGATATGCCAATTTTTATCCACCTTAGGGATCAAAATAC
>CAYXBG010000088.1:0-6985 GCA_964463145.1 uncultured Acidobacteriota bacterium | reverse complement strand
TAAGCAGCATCTCGGAGTCAACAGCGTGTTTCTCTCCATCGAGGGTAACGAGAGTTTCACCAGGACGACCTTTCCTTACAACAATCCTTCCTTCCTCAAGAGTCTCATAGTCGAATGCATGGATGGGTTGGCCGAGGTGTAACATCACAAAATTAGTGACATCTACAACGTTGTTAACCGAGCGGAACCCCAGTCCCTCTAGACGACCTCTAAGCCAATCTGGTGATTGACCAACTTTAATACCTGTCAAAACTCTCGCTGCGTAGCGTGGACAGTATTCCAAGGCCTGTATCTCAACATTTGGCATGATCGATCGATCTTTTGTTGATGGCTCAGAGAAATCCAGATCGCGAAGCTCTATATTCAGTTGAGCCGCAATTTCGCGAGCGATACCTCGATGACACAAACAATCGGGACGGTTCGTTGTAATATCCAGATCAAAAATGACATCTCCACCAAATTCATCGGTACTTTCCACAGCAAAGCCTAGACTCGTCGCGACTGACGAAACTGTATCAGGAGTTACTCCAGATCTCTTGAAATCTACGAAATCATTCAGCCAGTCATAGCTTATTTTCATTCAGCCTATCCCTAAAAATCACTCTTCAGAATTGCCGCAGAAAACGCATGTCATTCTCAAAAAATAGCCGCATATCATTCACCTGATATTTCAGTACTGCGATCCTGTCAATACCAACCCCCCAAGCAAACCCTGTATATTTACCTGGTTGGTATCCGACCATCTCGAAAAGTTTCGGATGTACCATTCCGGCACCCAGAATTTCAATCCAACCACTTCTTTTACATATCCGACATCCGTCCCCTGAACAAAAAGGACAACTGATATCTACCTCTGCACCTGGCTCTACAAAAGGAAAGTAACTGGGCCTCATACGAACTTTCGTCGACGGTGAGAATAAAGATTGAAGAAACACTTCTAACATTCCCTTCAGGTCGGAAAAACGAATTTCCTTACCTACTACCAACGCCTCTAATTGATGAAACATGGGACTGTGTGTAGAGTCCACCGAATCCCTTCGAAAGACTCTACCAGGAACAACGATCCGTATAGGTGGCTCACGATTTTCCATGGTCCTGATCTGCATAGGAGAGGTATGAGTCCTAAGCAAGTCTCCGGATTTTAGATAGAAGGTGTCCTGAGTGGCTCGTGCAGGATGTGTTTTCGGAATATTTAAAGCATCAAAATTATAATATTCTGTCTCTACCTCAGGCCCATCAATGATCTCAAAGCCCATTCGGACACAGATGTCCTCCATTTCCCTTCGCACCAGCCTGAGTGGGTGCATACTTCCATAATCAAAGGATTTTTCCGGGAGGGTAACGTCTCCCTTCATTGTTATAGGAGTTTGATCTTTTACCTGAATTTTTTCGAGATGGATTTCAAGCGCACGTTCAACATCATGACGCAATTTATTCAACGCCTGCCCCATTTGAGGCCGCTGCTCAGGAGAGACAGCTCCCAACTGCCGCAACTGCACCGAAACTAGTCCTTTTTGCCGGCTCAAATATTTGTCTCGCAGATTTTTAAGCTGCGAAACCTCGAGGACTCGGGAAAGCTCGTCTTGGAACTGCTGCCAAAGCGAATTCGCTATTGGAGGAAAGGAATCCATGATCTAAGAAGGGTTCGATATTTGAATGTCGACGCTCAGTTCACTGCCTGCCGAGCTACGTCCGCTAGCCTGGCAAATCCTTCGGCATCGCGAGCAGCTATTTCGGACAACATTTTACGGTTCAGCTGCACGCCAGCCAGTCTCAATCCATGCATTAACTGACTGTAGGATAAATCGTTCTGTCGGGCCGCTGCACTTATCCTTGTAACCCAAAGGCGCCGGAAAACCCGCTTCTTCTGACGCCTGTCTCGATAGGCAAACGCCAGTGAACGATTGACCTGCTCTTTAGCTGCACGATGCAGTTTACTTTTTGTACCCCAATATCCTTTGGCGAGTGCTAATATTTTCTTCCGCCGCCGGACTCGGTTGCTGCCTCTTCTTACCCTCATGATCGACTTACCCTATTTTAAGCATTGACTTAACACGCTTTAAGTCGGCATCAGAAACCAATGAGGCCTGCCTCAAGCCCCGTTTCCGTTTGCTAGACTTTTTGGTCAAGATATGGGAGTGGTGACTGCTATGCCTCTTTATTTTCCCTGACCCAGTCAATTTAAAGCGCTTTGCTGCAGCGCGTTTCGTCTTCAGTTTCATTTTTCAATCACTCAACAATCTCAATTCGCTCGCCTGGGGGACAAAATCATGGTCATGTTAAATCGATCTAGCTTAGGGGGAACCTCTACAACTGCAAATTCCTCAACCTCATTGGCCAGCTGGTCAAGAATATCTCGACCAATATTTGCGTGCGAAACTTCCCTGCCCCGGAACATAACAGTAGCCTTAACCTTGTTCTCAGCTTTCAAGAAACGAATCGCATGATTTTTCTTAAACTCAAAATCGTGCTGGTCAATTTTAGGTCGAAATTTAACCTCCTTCACCAGGATTGTCTTTTGGTGTTTCCTTGCATCGTGAGCCTTCTTGCTCTGTTGGTAGAGATATTTGCCAAAGTCCATAATCCGGCAAACCGGCGGCCGTGCTGTTGGAGATACCTCCACAAGATCGAGCCCACGCTCCTCTGCGAGCGCCACAGCCTTTCGTGGCTCCATCACACCAAGCTGCTCACCGTCTTCAGTGATGACACGTACTTCCGGTACCCGGATCCTTCTGTTGACCCTTGCTCGCTTAATCTTCTACCTCCACAACGAATACTTTAGCACCGCATTATAAGCAAACCTAGCCAAAAAGCCCTACAGTGCCTTATCTTTTGCTTGGATTATCTCCTTAATATCAGCACTGAACTGCTTTACGGCACGCGAACCCTGGTCTCCATCAGAACGACTCCGAACGGAAACCGTTGCATTCTCCACCTCTCGATCACCCACAACCAACATGAAAGGGACCTTTTTGATCTGGGCATCTCGGATCTTGTAACCAACCTTCTCGCTCCTCAGATCTGTCTCCACACGCAGCCCCTCGGAGATTAGTTGTTCCTCAACTTTGAGAGCGTACTCATGGTGTTTCTCACTGATAGGTAGAATCAGGGCCTGAACAGGAGCTAGCCAAGTTGGGAAAGCCCCACCGTAGTGTTCAATGAGAATCCCGACGAAACGCTCCAGAGACCCTAAAAGAGCTCGATGAATCATAACCACATGATGCTCTTTAGAATCAGAACCTACATATTTAACACCGAATCTTTCTGGCAAATTAAAGTCAAATTGAAAGGTACTTAGCTGCCAGGTCCGTCCGAGAGCATCGATGAGTTGGATGTCAATTTTAGGGCCATAGAAAGCCGCCTCCCCCTTACATACATCGTAGTCCCAACCACGTATCTCGAGAGCCTTAACAAGGACGGCTTCTGCACTTTCCCAATCCTCTCGCTGCCCTGCATACTCTTTAGGACTGCTCCAGTCGGCGATTGAGAGAGCTACCTTGAAATCTTCGAATCCAAATGACTTCAAAATGTACTCTGCCAAGTCAAGAGTCGACGTCACCTCATCTAAAACCTGATCAGAACTACAAAAAATATGGGCGTCGTCTTGAGTAAATCCTCTAACACGAAGCATCCCGTGCAAAGTCCCTGACTTCTCATACCGGTAAACAGTTCCAAATTCAGCAATACGTATCGGGAGCTCACGGTAACTACGCTTGGCAGACTGATAAACCACGATATGGCCCGGGCAATTCATAGGTTTGAGAAAATACTCTTCTCCATCGACAGGCACCGCATACATGTTGTCTCGAAAATATTCGTAATGCCCGGAGATTTTCCAAAGTTCGCTTTTGGCAATATGAGGTGTATAGACAAACGAGTAGCCCCTAGATTCTAGTTCCTCACGCAGAAACCGCTCTAGTTCTCCACGTACTATTGCCCCTTTGGGGTGCCAAAATATCAATCCCGGAGCAACCTCTTCTCGAATAGAAAACAGGTCTAGTTCCCGTCCTAATTTCCGATGATCCCTTTTACGTGCTTCAGCCAAGCTCTCTAAATGTACTCGTAGCTCTTTCCTAGTAAAAAAAGCTGTACCATAAATCCGTTGAAGCTGTTCCCGCTTTTCGTCACCTCTCCAGTAGCTACCGGCAACTGATAGAAGCTTAAACGCCCCGATCTGGCTGGTATCTAATACATGAGGGCCCAAACAAAAATCGACTAGATCTCCCAAAACGTAGGAAGAAAGAGTCTGTTCAGACCGATCACGAATCAACTCAACCTTGAGTGCTTCGTCTCTATCGCTAAAAGTCCTGATAGCTTCTTCTAGGGACACTAGACTTGGAACAAATTGTAGTGTCTGTTTAGCTAACTCATTCATCCGCTCTTCAATGCGAGGAAAATCCTCTTCTGTAAGCCTATGAGGTGTTTGGAAATCATAGTAGAAACCCTCACTGGTAGGAGGGCCAATACCCAGATGCACTTCAGGAAAAAGATCCATGACAGCCAGTGCCATTAGGTGGGAGGTAGAATGACGCAGAATCTCCAGAGCCTCATCCACGTCAGGAACAACACGGATTTCTGAGTTTCGGAAAATTGCCTTAAACTGCTGTTCGTGCGTTGCCATTCCTAACCTGAGGAAATGGTAGGTGCGAGCGGATTTGAACCGCTGGCCCCTTCCGTGTCAAGGAAGTGCTCTACCCCTGAGCTACGCACCTGAAAACGCAGCACTACGGATTCATCACAAAACCAAACTGGCCACGGAAAGGGCGTCGAAAGAAACCCTAAGTGGCCAGCCGTTGTAGTATGCGACGATCGGATTTTCGAGAGTTAGTTGATTGCTTCCTTAAGAGCCTTGCCAGGCGTGAAGCGAGCAACCCTTCGAGCAGGAATCCATATAGACTCACCAGTCCTTGGATTTCGACCCGTACGCGCATTCCGATCCGATACACCAAAAGTGCCAAATCCGATTAACGTGACTTTCGAGCCTCCCTTAAGAGTTGATTCAATATTACTCAACACTGAATCTACTGCACTTTGCGCCTGCCCTTTTGTTAGACCAGCATCCGACGCCACTGCTGAAACAAGATCACCCTTGTTCATCTTCCCTCCTTAGTCCTTATTGTGAATCTGAAAAACATACCAAACCACTGGCCTACCCACAACTAGGCAGCCTCCTTAAATATTCGCCTGCGAACTTCTTCAATGCCATTCTTTAACTGTTCTTCCTTAATCGCTTTACTCAACCCTCTATAAAAATCTTCAAGTTTCGGACCTGTCACTTCTTCCCCCAAGTGAGAAATATAGAAGTTCGAAACAAAATCCTGTGATGGGGACTGTAGCTTCGGTTTTAACCCTGAGCTGCGAGCTTTCATTCCCTGAAGCGGCCTGCCATCCTTTCTTAGTAGCAGCTTGGTCGCCAGAAAAACAACTGATCCATCTGCCAAATCAAACCTCTCTTGCAAAGAACCATGACCATTCGTCCGAAGACCAACAGCTGTAGCCTTCCCGTGGTCAACAAGAGCCGTAGCCAAAACCTCTGCTGGCCCACTAGTGCCACCATCGACCAGGACAACCAGATCCAACGAGTCGTCTACTGGATCCGACTTAGCAATAATCTCTTCCTTGATTCCTCCACGCCCCACAATGCTTACCACCGTGGCTCCTCCGACCAGAAAAAGATCCGCTACAGCAACAGCTTCGGATAGGAGACCTCCAACTGTACCCCGCAGATCTATGAGCAATCCGTCTACACCCGCTGCCCCTAAAAGACGTACCTCCCGAGCAACGGATTCGGATACACGCCCCGAGAGATGAGGAATATCGAGGAAACCAATACCATTCTCTATGATCGTCCCCTTCACACTCCCAGGATTCGAAAAACTCCTCAGCAATGTAACCTCCATCGGCTCTGCTCGCCGTGGCCGCACAACTCGGATACTAACATTCGTCCCCTGACGCCCTTTCAGCCTAGCTGTGACCTCCCATAGGCTCATCTCAGTCGTAATTATTCCATCGACGGATTCAACCAGATCTCCAGATCGGAGACCTGCCAGAGCTGCAGGACTACCTGCTTCGATGGAAACCACATAGGCATATCCAGACCGCTTAGCTAATGTCATCCCAGGTGAGGCATCTTCACCAGATTGGACCTGCAGCTGGGAAAAAACAGAGTGTTCCACGAAACTAGAAAACGGATCAACCGTCTCAAGCATTCCAAGAAGTGCTCCGTTCATAGCACGGGGCAAATCCGGATGCTCAACATACTCATTCTCTAGCTTTGTGAGTACACTTGAGAAAATTTCTAGTTGCCCGTAAACATCATTTTCGGCAGCGACATCTTCCAGTAGACCTCCGACTAATCCATAGAGGACAACACTCGCCGAAAGGAGTATTAAAACAAGCTTAGGCTTACCGAACATTCAATTCCATTCTGAATCTTGTATTATGGATGTCCGTTGGAACACTTTCTGGCTCCAGATTATAGCTCGAACCTACACTGCCAACAAGGAAACTCGACCTTGCTCATGAAATCGCCTGGACGCCTTATGGGACTGGACGTGGGAAGCAAAACCATAGGCGTCTCACTGTCAGACCCTATGCGCGTCACAACTAGCCCTCTCACTACTCTGCAGCGTACCAGTATCGATACTGACTGTGAGCAACTACTGGAGATCGCAAATCATCACATGGTAGCTGGAATCGTCATAGGCTTGCCCAGGAACATGGATGGCTCACGGAGTGAGACCGAACGTTTGATTCCCCCAATTCTAAAATACTTGCGACTATCTAATATTGACGTTGATCTGCAAGACGAACGACTTTCGACAAAGGCAGCCGAAAAAAAAATGGCACAAGAAAATCTGCCTATCAGTGAACGTCAACGACGGAAAAATGAATTCGCGGCAGCGATCATTCTTGAATGGTACATCCAGGAGCTTTGATGGGGAAAAAATCGACCGGAAATGGACGTAGGGAAGATTACTCTTCA
>CAYXBG010000087.1:0-6990 GCA_964463145.1 uncultured Acidobacteriota bacterium | reverse complement strand
CGCAGCCGCTATTTTTGTAACCCTTCGAGGGAGTGAGTCAAAATCCTGACACATGAGATGCAACAGAGACAATTAGGTCGAGAGTGCTCTATACCGTTGTTGTAGTTGTTCATTGAGAAGATTTCTGGAAGTTGTCAGAATTAATTAATCTCAGGGCTTCCTCCAAGACATGATCAACTCGGATGCGGTCAAAACAGCGCGAATCGATTGGGCATTTCCTCAGTAGACAGGGACTACATTCCACATGTTTGTTGATGACCGAGGCATTTTGACTCAAAGGGCCTGTCGCTTTCTCATCGGTTGATCCGAAAAGCGCTATCTGGGGTACGTCCAAAGCTGCTGCGAGATGCATGGGCCCGGAGTCGTTGGTGATAAGCAGGTGACTTTCAGACAAGAGACCCAAAAGGCTGGAGATAGAAGTGAGCCCTGCCATAATATGAGGGGAGTGTCTCATCTGCGCCTCGATTGCCTTGGCTACATCAACATCGTTTTCAGATCCAATGATACCGACTTCAACCCCTTCTCTGTCGATTAGGGAATCTGCGAGACGAGCATATCGGTCGGGGAACCAACGCTTTGCTGGCCCATATTGTGCCCCCGGGTTTAGAAGTACTAACGGACGTTGCCGGTCTATCTTTAACTCCGCCAGAAGTTTGCTGGCCTCTTCACTACCGGATCGACTCACATGTAATGATGTATCTGGCGGAAACGTGCCATCCAGGTAGTCGATGCTGGAAAATCCTGTTTGGCTGATCAGGTCAAGGTAATAGTAAACTTGATGAACCCCCATGGACTTGGAACGATTTACTGCCTTGCCTGTTAGGAAAATTCCTCTGCCGTCAGTACTGTAGCCCAGCCGGTTAACCGTCCCAGCCAAAAAGGAGGCGAAGGCGGTTGCAAAGGAATTGGTGAAAATTAGTACCTGTTCGAATCCGCGGAGCAAACGAGCCTCTTCCCAAACACGATAAAATCGGTTCCCTGCCTGGGGTAATTCGATCAGTGAGTCAATGAAGTCCTGTCCATAGAAAACTCCTAAAACCCAGGCTGGCCCAGCTACGACGATATGCAAGTGGGGATGTTGACGTTTTATTTCTCGGAGAGCTGCAACAGACATAGCCGCATCTCCTATCCAGTTTGTTGAACGAACTAAAAGTTTTTCGGGCATGATCTATTCAATGGGGGGCTGGAAGATTCTCCATCTCTTTCCGCCAAACGTCGAGATATCCCTCAGTATTTTCTGGGCGCACTTCAATTTCGAAAACCGAAATTTCTCCTTTAAGGAAGGACAGTTTCTTGAGGCGGACGGCGTCTTTTTCAGTAGTTAGAATGCATTGAGCGGCTAGTTGACGACTCCTGGTAAGGACCATGTCCAACTCCTGTTGAGTGAATTTGTGATGGTCCCTAAAGAAAAAATGATCAACTACCTTGATTTGGTAATGAGCCAGATCTCGCAGAAAGACAGCTGGGTTACCGATGCCAGCTAGTACCACGACACGACTGTTAGCAAAAGTTCTCAGGGATAGGCTCTCCTGACTGGCTAAATCACGGACGTCGACGGCGTCGTGATAGAAGTAAGCGATAGATACCGAGGGGTGGTGTTTACGCACTTGTCTCTCGATAGCATCTCCATCTGTGGTGAGGTGTCCCCGGGTGATTATGACCAAATCAGCTCTTGCAATAGCCGAGAAAGGCTCCCGTAGTTTTCCTTTGGGGATGAGATGGCCGTTTCCGAAAGGGTCAGACCCATCTATGAGTAGTATATTTAGATTGCGGCGCAACCGTAAATGCTGGAATCCATCATCCAAAATATGGACAAGGTCACCAAATTTCTTTTCCAGGAGCTTCCCAGCTGCGAACCTGTCTCGATCGACAGCTATAGGGACTCCCTCTAGAGCTTGAGCCAACATATAAGGTTCATCACCGCAGGATTCGGCATCAACCAACATCATGATTCCATCGGAGACTAGGCCGCCCTTTTTCTCCATTGTTCCTTTGTATCCGCGACTGATTATGCTGGGCTTGTAGCCCAGTTGGAGTAGAACTTTGGCTAGGTAGGCGACGAAGGGTGTTTTACCAGTCCCTCCTAGAGTCAAATTACCGACACTAATAACGGAACAGGACAACTGGTGTTGTTGTAGCCAACCTATCTTGAATAGAAACAATCGGACTCGGACCGCTAGCTCATATAGGCGCGACAACAGATATTTCATGGTGACGTAGGCATCTTTCTGGCACAAGTTAGGCACCTGTCGATGAGATCCAGTGTCTGTTGCAACGCTCCTTGGTTCCTTTTTAGAACGGCGTGGGCATTATGGCCCAAAAGGATTCGATTTTCGGGGTTTTCTAGTAGTTCAAATAACAGCTCCTCCAGTTCTTTGGGGGATGCAGCTTGAAGCGCAGAGGAAGCGTTCAGGAAGAGATCCTTGATTTCTCTGAAATTATGCATGTGTGGCCCGAATAAAATGGCTTTACTGAAGTAGGCCGCTTCAATGACATTGTGGCCTCCCCAAGGTACCAGACTCCCGCCCATGAAGACGACATCTGCAATTCGAAATGTATATGCTAGTTCTCCAATGGAGTCGAGAACGATAGTTTCGGGAGGGTCACTACTATCGTATTCCCCTATTTGAGACCGCAGTCGCGATGAAATCCCATGGTGTTTGAGTATTTTGACAACTTCATTGGAGCGTTCAATATGCCGAGGAGCAATGAGCCAGCGAAGGTTGCCAAACCTCTCACGCAATGCAAGAAATATCGGAGCCAGGATTTTTTCTTCACCTTCACGTGTGCTACCTGCAACCCAAACTAGGTCTCCCTTGTCCTTACGAAAGATTGTGCCGAGGGTATCGACCAGACGTTCGGCCTCTGTGTTGAGGGGGAGACTATAGTCAAATTTAAGATTCCCTATTGCGTGGGTTTTCTTTTCAGGGGCCCCCATTTGCCGGATGCGATTTTTGTCTTCTTGGCTTTGCATCCCAAGTGCGCAAAATGTTTGGAGGAGAGGCCTAAGGAAAAATCTTATCCGACGATAACGACCTAGGGAGCGATCCGAGATGCGCCCATTGATCAGAGCTAAAGGGATGTTGTGTTCCGTTAAAGAAGTGATAAAGGAAGGCCATAATTCCGTCTCGGTGAGTACAACGAGATCTGGAGAGATTACCCTTAGATAGCGTCGGTAGACCCATTTCCAGTCCAAGGGGAAAAAGAAAACTGTGGCCTGTTTCCCGTATAAATCTTTTGCGACTTGTTGACCTGTCTCAGTTGTAGTTGAGATGAAAATCTTTGCTGGTCGCTCAAATAATTGGTTGACCAGAGCACGAATAGACGTCACTTCGCCGACTGAAGCAGCATGCAGCCAGATTCTAGGACCCTCCCGTTCAGAGGTGTTTAATAAGGGTAAAGGTAGTTTCCCCAGGCGGTCAAAGAACGAGCTGAGATGGCCCTTTCGGCGTAACAGAACCCGGTAAATATATAGGGGTGCATAGGCTAACATCAGTAGCGAGTAGATTGGGGGGTAAAGAAAGCGTGCCAGAAGAGCCATTCTTTTGAAACGAAAGGGAATGAGCACTCATCCTATACCCTGGTAGCCTAAGGTGGCAATAACGTCTTGAAAATAGGTGTTTTCAAGGCCCCTGTCAGAGTGCTAAAATTACTTTCTTCAAGCCAGTACTTTACCTTGACACAGGGCTTCGTGCGCGCTTAAGATTTGCAGCTCGGTATTTGACAACGAAGTCTGCCATTTTGATGATGCTTCGGCATCTTTTTTTTTATTTTTAAACCGGTTCTGGAGACCAAGAGAGTGCCAACCTTTAATCAACTCGTCCGCAAGGGGCGAAAGCGAGCACAGGCAAAGACCAAGAGTCCGGCCTTGCAGGGGTGTCCTCAAAAGAGAGGAGTTTGCGTGCGTGTCTATACGCAGACCCCCAAAAAGCCGAACTCCGCTCTGCGTAAGGTGGCTAGGGTTCGGTTGACCAATGGGGTGGAAGTAACAACTTATATCCCCGGTATTGGACACAATTTGCAGGAGCACTCAATAGTACTGATTCGCGGGGGAAGAGTGAAGGATCTACCCGGAGTCAGGTATCATGTCATTAGAGGAACCTTGGATACTGTCGGTGTGGATAGTCGCAAGCAGAGGCGTTCCAAGTACGGTACTAAGAGACCTAAGGGGTAGTCGAGAAGAGATTCGTGTAACAAGCTGCATACGTTGGATATGCAGCTTGTTTTGTTTTGGAGTACAAGTCATGCCAAGGCGTAGAGAAGTTTCTAAGCGTAAGATTCCGAAGGATCCAGTGTATGGCAGTGAACTGGTAACCAGATTCATCAACAAGATAATGGTTGGCGGCAAGAAGATGGTTGCAGAGAGGATCTTTTATCAGGCAATGGAGATTATTCGGGATCGGACGGGGGATGATCCTGTGAAAGTTTTCAGGCAGGCCCTGGAAAATGCCAAGCCTATGGTCGAAACAAAATCCCGTCGTGTTGGCGGGTCAACGTATCAGGTTCCTATTGAGGTTACTGGTCGTAGACGGACATCCCTGGGTATTCGTTGGCTGGTGTCGTATGCCCGTGATCGACACGAGCGTACAATGATCGAACGTTTGTCTGGAGAAATGATGGATGCTGCGAACCACCGCGGTGGGGCAGTTAAAAAAAAGGATGAGGTGCATCGGATGGCAGAGGCAAATAAGGCTTTTGCTCATTATCGCTGGTAATTAATTCTGCTGCTGGAGGCGATCTTGCGAGAGACTCCGCAGCGCAATAGAGATAGAGATATCGAAATCGTTTCCGTTAAAAGAACTGGAAAATACAAGTGTCTAGAAACGTTCCTCTTAGTAAGACCAGGAATATCGGTATTATGGCGCACATCGATGCGGGTAAAACTACGTGTACCGAGAGGATCCTCTTTTACACGGGGATCACCTACAAGTTGGGAGAGGTGCACGACGGTACTGCCACGATGGATTGGATGGCCCAGGAACAAGAGCGCGGGATTACTATTACCTCTGCTGCTACAACATGCACCTGGGGAGACACCCGGATAAATATTATTGATACTCCGGGTCATGTAGATTTCACGGCCGAAGTAGAGCGTTCACTGCGTGTTTTAGACGGTGCGGTTGCAGTGTTTGATTCCGTAGCCGGTGTGGAGCCTCAGTCTGAAACGGTATGGAGGCAGGCCGACAAGTATAGTGTCCCACGAATAGCGTTTATGAATAAGATGGATCGCGCGGGAGCTGACTTTTTTAGCTCTATGGAATCCATGGAGCGTAGACTTGACGCTAAGCCTGTTCCTTTACAGATTCCTATTGGGGCGGAAGATAAATTTGCAGGTGTTATTGATCTGGTGAAGATGAAGGCTCTCGTATATGAAGCTGATAGCCTGGGTGCTGAATATGAAACTCGGCCGATCCCGGAAGAATATCTTTCTCAAGCCAATGAATGGCGGGAAAAGATGGTCGAGCTTGTGGTGGAAAGCGACGATGAGCTCCTTGAAAAGTACCTATCTGGGGATGAGATCAGCGAAGAGGAGCTTGCTCAAGGGGTTCGGAAAGGTGTGTGTCAAATAGATTTCACTCCTTGTTTCTGTGGCTCAGCCTTCAAAAACAAAGGAGTGCAGCCCTTATTGGATGCGATAGTTGCTTACCTGCCCAGTCCTGTGGATGTGCCTCCCATTGATGGATTGCATCCTGACAATGGAGAAGAGACACAGCGTGCAGCCGATGATGATGAGCCTTTTGCCGGTCTTATCTTTAAGATAATGACCGATCCTTTTGTAGGGCAGCTTGCCTTCCTTCGGGTTTACAGTGGGGTAGTAAAGACTGGTGACAATGTTCTCAACGCTGCCAAAGGCAAGCGAGAACGAGTTGGGCGCCTCCTTAAGATGCATGCCAACAAAAGAGAGGATATTGATGTTCTGCGCAGTGGTGACATTGCAGCCGTAGTCGGGCTCAAGCGCGTAGTCACAGGGGACACTATTTGTGATTCGGCTGCTCCGGTCGCTCTGGAAGCGATGGATTTTCCAGATCCGGTTATTGCTGTGGCGATTGAGCCGAAAACCCGTGCTGATCAGGACAAGCTAGGATTTTCTATGCAGAAGTTGATGCAAGAGGACCCTACCTTCAAAGTGCATACTGATGAGGAGACAGGTCAAACGATAATCTCAGGGATGGGAGAATTGCATCTGGAAATCATTATTGATCGTTTGTTGCGTGAGTTTGACGTAGCAGCGACTGTAGGTAAGCCCCAAGTTGCCTACCGCGAAACTATCCGCGAGTCCTCAGATGCAGAAGGTCGGTTTGTCCGTCAGACTGGTGGAAGGGGACAGTATGGTCACGTCAAGATTCGTATCCAGCCAGCCGAGGCGGGTACGGGCCTTGATTTCGATAACCAAATTGTTGGTGGGGCAATACCAAGAGAGTTTATAAAGCCAGTGCAGCAAGGAATTCGTGAGGCCATGGAAGGCGGGTTTCTTGCGGGTTATGAGATGCAGGATGTGCGAGTGGAACTGTACGATGGTTCCTTTCATGACGTCGATTCATCTGAAATGGCATTCAAGGTTGCTGGTTCGATGGCCTTCCAGGAGGCTGTCCGCAAAGCGAAGCCCGTATTGCTTGAACCGATTATGAAAGTAGAAGTCGTTGTCCCTGACGAATATATGGGTGACGTTATAGGTGACCTCAGTAGTAGGCGGGGTCGCATTGGAGAAATGGAATCGAGGGGTACGGCCCGGGTAGTGGTTTGTATGGTTCCTCTTTCGGAGATGTTTGGCTATGCGACCTCGGTTCGCTCTTTAACCCAGGGGCGTGCTAATTACAGTATGGAATTTGACCATTATGATCAGCTGCCGAAGCAGGTAGCCGAAGAAGTCATAGCTAGAGGTCAAGGGAAGCTAGCGGTTTAATCGGTTGAATTCACAATGATTGTTTTTTAACGGAGTAAGGTTATGGCGAAGGCAAAATTTGAACGCACAAAACCCCATGTGAATAT
>CAYXBG010000086.1:0-7107 GCA_964463145.1 uncultured Acidobacteriota bacterium | reverse complement strand
AGCTGCATGGAGTGCTTGGAGTTTTGCTCGCCGTCTAGGCGGGAACTCTAATAGAGCAATAGGAAATGCTCTAATAGCCTTCGGCGCTTTACTACCCGGTATTGGGGGGGGGATGGCTAAGGCAGGTTCCGTTGAATCTCTATACGTAGGTGAGCTCTTCGGGATTATCTTTATCTGGATCGGATATTCCTTCTGCATTCGTCCGAAATGTCAGGACGATACATTAGGGGCTCGCCTATCAAGGCAAGTAAAACATTAGGCCTATCCTAGATGTACTTGACAAGAGCGTTTGTCACTAACAGGATTGGGCCCAATGAAAACAATTCTCTCATTACATTCCAAATTTCAGGCTAGAACGATAAGCTACGTGTTCTTGATTCGATGCCTTGTATTGTTGATCCTGATATGCAAGATACAACCCTCCTATCTTATGAGTTCAGAAATGAGTCCAATTCATTACTCCCTCAGCTTCGAAGCCGCTCCTAATCATTATCTCGACATCGAAGCGATTTACCCGACCGATGGTAAACCCGACTTAGAGCTCATGATGGCAGTATGGACTCCTGGTTCCTACCTGGTAAGAGAATATGCACGACACGTTGAAGACCTGAAGGTAGCTACACTAAATGGAGACCCTCTATCCTTTGAGAAATCACGAAAGAATCGCTGGACTATAGAAACCTCCGGCAACAAACATGTCCGGGTGAATTATCGTATCTATTGCAGAGAACTAACAGTCCGATCTAATTGGGTCGGATCTGATTTTGCGATTTTAAACGGAGCTCCAACTTTCATCACTTTAGTCGGAGGCTTAGACCGTCAACACACTATCGAACTAAGGCTGCCTGACAATTGGAAACATTCAATCACGGGCCTGCCTGCCCATTCGGGAAATAAATCACATACTTACCAGGCAAAAAACTTCGATATATTAGTCGACTCACCTATCTTTGCAGGTAATCCAGCTGTGTATGAGTTCAAGGTGGATGGGAAAACGCACCTCTTAGTCAATCAAGGAGAAGATGGCGTTTGGGATGGACCTCGATCAGCACGCGATGTTGAAGCTATAGTTCGACAAAATCTGGATTTCTGGGGCTCCCTACCCTACGAAAAGTACGTTTTCCTAAATATGATTGTAGGGGCTGGAGGAGGTCTCGAACACAAGAACTCCACTCTAATGATGACTAACCGATGGACCTCTAGAGACCCTGAGCAATACAGAAAATGGTTAGGATTAACTTGCCATGAGTTTTTTCATACTTGGAACGTCAAACGGCTTCGCCCAGTCGAATTAGGTCCATTCGACTATGAGACGGAAACCTACACTAAAAGTCTCTGGATAGCAGAAGGATTGACTTCTTACTATGATGACCTTCTGCTCAGGCGAGCAGGTCTTCTCACCACCAAGCAATATTTGGAGGCCTTGAGTGCAAACATTAAACAGGTCCAAGAAACACCTGGCCGCAGGACCAGCTCCCTCGAACAATCATCCTTCGACGCTTGGATTAAATTCTATAGACCTGATGAGAATTCAGTGAATTCAACCATTAGTTACTACACCAAAGGAGCATTGATTGGCTTTCTACTCGATGCCCATTTGCGCAACGCTAGCTCTGGCAGGATAAGCTTGGATCAAGTCATGCTGTCAGCAATGGATAAGTACTCTAGCGATATCGGGTATACCCCGGAAGAGTTCAAGGAGACTGTATCGAAATTGGTGGGAACAGACCTCCGCTCTTGGTTCAAAAACACCCTCCAAGAGACCGGAGAATTAGACTACACAGAAGCCTTAGACCTGTACGGGCTGGAATTTGAAAAGCACTCAATCACCCCAGATGAAGACATTAAGAAACCTTCTCTTCCTGCCTGGCTTGGAGTTACTACTAGAAACAAAGATGGCCGACTTATTGTTAAGCAGGTTTTAAGGGGAAGCCCTGCGTATCAATCAGGTGTGAATGTGGACGATGAAATACTAGCCCTCAATGGATTCCGTGTGACATATAAATCCTTTAAAAAGAGACTAAAACAATACCTTCCAGAAGAAAAAATAACAGTTCTGATTTCAAGAAGAGAGCGACTCCTAGATTTGCATATCACCTTGGGAAGCGCACCACAGAACAGTTGGAAACTTAGAGTAAAAGAGGCCCCCTCTCCTTCTCAAAAGGAAAGCCTAAGTAATTGGTTGGGAGTAAAAGCTGGGAACTAATAACTACTAGTTCAGTCTAGCAGTTGAGCTCCTTCCTTTAAGGCGAACAAGGTCGTTCTTGTAGCAATGAATATGACCCCATTCTTAGCTACGGGTGTTGTGTAGATCGAACTCCCCATATTGATCTCGCTAATCAACTCTTTCTCCTTACCTGCCTTGAGAACAACCAGATCCCCGTCTTCATCCCCTAAATAGACCTTCCCATCCGCTACGAAGGGGGAACCCCAGACTGCAGCAAAAGTGTCATAAACCCATTTCTCTTGGCCGGTGTCTATATCCAAGCAATAAAGGAATCCTGAAAGATCTGCCACAAAAAGAAGTCCATCTCTAATGGCGACAGTGGAAATCGAACGATTGAAATCTCTCCCTCCTCGATGCCAAACCGTCGCGGTTTTCGTAACATCACCCTTTCCTGTTGCATCTATCACCCAAAAATGACCTGGCCCTTCCCCGTGTTCGGGATCTTGCCCGACTCCTACATAAATTTTGTTCTTATAGAAAACGGGGGTTGAAATTATATTATTTCTCGTTCCAGACCCACCCAGAGCCCATACAGAGTTCTTCGGATTCAAATCAAACTTCCACAGCAGATTTCCATCTAATGGACTCATGGCATATATCCAGCCATCCCCTCCCGGAAAAACAACTTGAGCTTCTCCATCAACTACTCCATAGGCTGGATTAGACCACGATCCATGCAAAATATTAGGGCCTGGCGATGCATCTTCCCACGCCAATTCTCCAGTCTTTTTGTTTACTGCTAGGAAACTAGCCGAAAAAGGGGCAGGTATATTGAAATGTCCTTCGTCAACACCGTTGCCGGTTACCGTGAAAATTAAGTCGTCTACCATTAAGGGGCTGCCAGCTGCCAGATTATGGGGGAAAACTTCAAGCTCGCCAATCATGTCTAGTTTCCAAATAATGTCTTCATCTATTTCGCTCGTATTGGCTTCTTCCTGAAAAGGCCCATCATTCTCTCCATCGAGAAATCCTTCTGTATCCGCACAAATCAGCTCGGCTCTGTTGGAAACATAATACAAGCGATCCCCTTCTATAAGAGGAGCGGAACAGATACCCTGTTGAGGCCAATCATGCACTCTACCAGCAGGCAGCTTCGGATGAGCAGCTTGCCAAAGAAACTTTCCATCCGAAACCCGAAACACCATTATGTTCCCTCGATCTCCAGTAAGTTTGGGGTTACGCTCTCCTTCGTTGTTTGTTCCAACATAAATTTTGTCCTTATAAACAACAGGCCCACCGTAACTTTGACTCCCAAGCTCTTGCTTCCAGAGGATATTTCTCCCTGTTCCCATTTCCCACTCAGAGGGAAGCCCCACTTCCGAGGACACCATATTCCTAGATGGAGTTCCTCCAAACATTGCGATGTCATCTCCAGAAATTCCATCAATCGAGAATAGGCAGGAAACTAGAACTATCAAAACTTGGTGTTTTATACGCATATTTCCCTACTAACGGTTTTGGAGAACCCGGATATTGTCAAAATGAACTGGAGTGGGCGAATACCCAATCAATCCCGGGCTACCCGCCAAAATAGGATGCGGGTCTTCAGCTGTAATAGTCCATTGAGAGGGCTCGACTTCATCTCGAGGCCAAACTTTCCCCTTTATAATGGCCTTACCCTCTTCGACATCAACTCTAAGCTTCATTAAATACCAACGATCAGACTCCCAATTAAAAGGTACTTCCTGGGACATTCGTCTTTCAGCCGTCCAAGAACGAATCTGAATCTTTTGATAAACACCCATCAAATCCATCGTATAACCAGAATTGATTAGGCCCATGTCTGGAAACTTCCGACGGGATTGAGTAGACCGCAGGTGTGCCTGTATCGTGTAATTTTTCCAATGGTCCGGCCCCAAAAAAGTACGGTGCCTGTGAATGCTTCGAGCGGCTGGGTTTTTAACCAGATACCGATTACCTCCTTCATCTTGAGCAACCTTAAAGTTAATCAGGGCACCCAACAGATAATCAGGACGCTGCCCAATCTCAATAGCCTGGAAATCTTCTTCTAGATTCGGCTCTCCGAATACGCGAATCCTGGAAACAGCTTTCAGGGCACCTAGTTCAGCTTCAAGGGTGCCCACTTGAAAAGACTCACTCTTGCCAGGTGAATATTCACCATTTTGGCTAACCTTTCCATCCAGCCCAACTAAACGCCATTTCGCATTCTTTACCCCTAAACTCCGACCCAAACTGTCATACGCTACAACTCTAAATCTGCGAACCTCATCCGGCCGCATTTTGACCTCTGCAGGAACTGAGTGAATCATTGCAATCTCACCTTTGCCAGGCTCAGGAGTAAATACCTCGCCTGCTTCCTGAAGCTGGAAAAATGCTGGATTGCCTAATGCGTAAAGACCCGATTCAGTAGTCAAGAAAATTCTTCCGTGGGCAACAGCAGGCGACCCATAGATCTCTGCATATCTACCCTGAGGGGTGGTCAATCTTTCCTCGTCGAGCGATGTAGCCCCAGTAGCATTTAAACCAAGAATGTGGAATCTCCCATTGACTTCAGAGACAAATATTTTCCCGTCAGCCCATACAGGAGATCCCTTGCCTACAGTTCCAATGTTGAAGTCCCACAGATGTCGCCCATTGGAAAAATCCAAGCAATGAAGATTCGCAGAATTATCAACGATGTAAAGACGGCCCTCACGATAGAGGGGAGAGGAGAACCCCGCCGATATTTGGGAACGCCACTTCTCGTGAGTATCAGTTACATTACCTCGCCCCGTTGCCTTGATGGCTACTACAGCTCCCATTGGACCGCCGCTGAGGTTTTCTTCCGAATGACTCGCAATTACAGTTTCCCCGACCACTAGAGGAGATGTATTAAGACCACGCTTACTCAGATGGAAGGACCATACACTCTTCCCTGTTCGAGCTTGGATGGCATAAATGTGGCCATCTGCATTTCCTTGAATAAGTAGTCTTTGTCCCCCAATAGTGGTAACCGCTGGGGTAGATTGAGTATTAAGATCTGGCGGGAAAATTTTCCCAGGTGTAGCCACCCAAAAAAGCTCTCCTGACAGTTTATCGAATGCGAATGTCCTATGCCGCGGCGCAGTCCATCTTCCCCAGCTACTACTGACAAAGGTGACAATTACACGCTCTTC
This sequence comes from uncultured Acidobacteriota bacterium, assembly GCA_964463145.1. Lineage (GTDB taxonomy): Bacteria > Acidobacteriota > UBA6911 > RPQK01 > CBDAPI01 > CAYXBG01. The sequence continues at coordinate 1,764 of CAYXBG010000086.1, read as the reverse complement.
GTCTATCAAAGGGGTCTGAGTGCGCCCTCCGTAACCCGAAAAAAATCCGTAGTCTTGAGACAGTGAACGGGACCAAATGACTACACCCTCTTCGTCCAAGCAAAGGAATAATCCTCCTACACCTTGCACGTATATATAGCCAGTCTCGGGGTCTCCGGCTATATTGGCCCAACCAACTCGATTCCAAGGGACAGTGGTCAGGTAGACATTGAATCGATATTCCCAGAGCTTCTTACCAGTTCCTGTATCGTAGCAGGCAACCATTTCCTGCCGGTCAATGCCTTCACCAATACGACCATTAGCACAAACCCTTCGACCAAGAACGATTGGAGTTGAGCGACCTTGAAAGTCCACTTTCCAGGCTAGGTTACTTCCCTCTTTAGACCAATTGGAGATAATTCGGGTCTCCTCTGAGACTCCATCCCCACGAGCTCCACGCCAAGCTGGCCAGTCTGCACCTGTTAGAAATCCGGGGAGCAGGACCGACAGAAAAAGGATCCTTATCAACATCAGCACTCCGTGCATCCTACTCCAGGCCTTCTCAATAGACTGCTCGGGCAGTTCTATTCTAATCAAGGTTAAAAAGCACCCAAAAAGCTCTTTCAATATAACATGAACACTTGAGTTTAAACTGAAAGGACCATGATTCAAATCACATCACCAGTCCAAATATTCCAGGCAATCAGGCAGGGGGATCATCCTCAAAAGATCGGCCTGAGAGCATCCAGGGAGGTCTCAACTTAGAAATCCTTTGTTGGATGGGGCAGGTATCTAGATGAGCTCCAGGCAAGTAACCAATGCTCATAAGAAACTCTTCTACGATTTTGGCTCCAGTAAATCTAAAAACACTTGCGAACATTGCAATCCATCCAGCTTTAGACTGAGGATGGTAGAAGTCAAGCCAGTCAGCAAATGATCCGAATTCTTCTCTAATACCCAATAGCTGGGATGCATTGTATATAGCTGCATCTATTTTCAGTCTGTTTCGGATAATGGACTTATCGCAAAGAAGTCGCTGTCTATCCTTCTCAGTAAATGCCGCTACCAGATCCAGCTCAAAACCCCGATAAGACCTCTCGAATGCCTTCTTTTTTTTAAGAATCGTCAACCAAGAAAGTCCTGCTTGATTGATCTCGAGAACAAGTCTCCCAAAAAGCTCTGCATCCTGCCGGATAGGAAATCCATACTCCCTATCGTGATAAGGTCCATGAAGAGGATGACCGGGTGCGGTTTGACAATAGTGGTTCATTTCCAAAGCTTAACTAGGTTGGACTGCGACTGGTAATATTTGCAAATTAAGCACTGATCTTATGAGTACTAGGATATCAATCCTAGTCAACCCTCTTAGATTTCATCTCCACGCTGGCTTGACTACTATCTCCCTGCACATCATTCTGAGACTATGCAGTACGTCAACCTAGGAAAAAGCGGCATCAAGGTCTCCAGGCTATGCCTGGGCATGATGTCTTATGGTTCGCCCGATTGGCGTAATTGGGTTCTTTCCAAAGATCTGGCTCGACCTTTAGTCCAACATGCAGCCCAGTTAGGAATCAACTTCTTCGACACAGCTGACCTCTATTCGCAAGGGGTTAGTGAAGAGGTTACCGGTTGTCTCCTCAAAGAGATTTTCCAGGCCAGAGATGAATATGTTCTGGCAACAAAGGTATGTCTCCCAATGGGAGATCTCCCAAATCAAAAAGGGCTATCGCGAAAGCATATACTGGACGGACTCGAGTCTTCACTTCAGCGTTTAGGCACTGACTA
>CAYXBG010000085.1:0-7172 GCA_964463145.1 uncultured Acidobacteriota bacterium | reverse complement strand
ATCACATTGCGACGGCTGACCGAGGCTCCAATTCGGTGCACTAGCCTGTCGACAGACCCTTTTGTTGCCACTGACCCGTGATTGCCCGCAGAATAAAGACTAAGAGGTTCAGGTATCTTCGTCTCAGCAAGGTATTCGGCATATCGGGGTGCGAATTCAAACATGTCGTGAGGAGCCTTAAAGTGATGCATCAAAAAAAATGGTCTCTGCCGATCCCACTTAGTCTCAAGCCAATCAAGCCCAAGCTGGGTGATGACGTCAGAAGAATGCCCCTTTTTCTGGATTGTTACTTCCGGCCAGGCTTTTTCGCCTCGGACCCGAAAAACTGGATCGAAGTACTCCCCCTGACCTGGCAAGACACTATAATAATCAAAGGCGGAGGGCTCCTCCTTCAGATGCCACTTCCCAACCAGGGCTGTATGGTAACCAAGCTTATTAAGTTCCCTTGGTAAGTACTGCCTACTACCTCTAAGTCTTCCATTCAGGTCGATTACCCCATTAGTTTGAGGATACTGTCCCGTGAGAATGCTGGCACGCGAAGGCGTACAAATAGAGTTATTACAAAACACATTCGTGAAAAGCATCCCTTCACGGGCCAATCGGTCAATGTTAGGAGTAGGGTTCAAAGAAGCCAATCGGCTTCCATAGACCCCCAAAGCCTGCGTGGTGTGATCATCTGACATCACAAACAGGATATTAGGCCGGATCAGATCTTTATCCTTTAGCGCCCCCAATAAGGGCAGACAAAAAAATATTATTATCAGGATCACCAAACAAAAGATCTTTGATGGTACTGGTCGGTTAGATAGGTCGTTAAGCATTTACTCCGAAGACCTCCTCAGTGGACCGGCCTATAAACCAGTTCCTCACACTTACTGGACTCTCTCGGAACCCGGATGCATTTCACCAAGAATGACAGATGCATCCGATGCGTGCTTGTGTAACTGCTGGCTCAGTCTCTCATTCAGGAGAACCACCGACCTAATACTTTGATAATTGAGAGTCTCACGCTTGCCTTTACTGTTTGGGATGAATCGAGGATTTGTCTGGACGATATAAGCCAATAGCTCTATCAGGAAATTACATTCACCAGCACGAAGACGCCAATCAAATTCCTTGTTCAAGAACTCTTCCATCTGTGGTTGAGAGTCTAACTTGCTTTCTTCCATTTCTACCTCCCTGGACGATAGGTGCTTATAGGCTCAGTTGTCTTCCTGGTGTATATACTAAAGGGCCTATAGCATTCCTCATTAGCCCGATTAAGACTATGTGTGCTTGAACTCCGAGATTAATTCTTGGAGACTAGCCTTCGCATCACCAAAAAGCATTCTCGTGTTTTCCTTGAAAAACAAGGGGTTCTGTACTCCGGCAAATCCAGCAGACATTGACCTTTTGCAGACGATCACGTTACGCGCACTGTCCACATTGATGATAGGCATACCATATATTGGGCTACTTTCATCTTCTCGCGCCGCTGGATTAACCACGTCGTTTGCTCCAATCACGAGACAAACATCCACGCCACTCAACAGGGGATTGATGTCATCCATCTCCGCTAGGGCATCATAGGGAACATCTGCTTCTGCAAGCAGTACGTTCATATGGCCAGGCATACGGCCTGCCACCGGGTGGATCGCATATCTAACATCGCAACCAAGAGCTTCTAACTGAGCTGCCAATTCCTTTACTGTGTGCTGAGCCTGTGCAACAGCTAGTCCATAGCCAGGAACCACCACGACCGAACGCGCTGCTTCCAACACATAGTATGCATCCTGTGCAGAAATAGGTTCTGCCTCACCATCAGTGGACGACAAACTGGAGCTTGGTTTTCCACCAAGCCCACTAAATAGCACATGAGCTAAACTCCTATTCATACTCCTACACATAATTCGCGTTAGAATCATTCCGCTAGCACCAACTAAAGAACCGGCCACTATCAAAATATTGTTTTGAATGGCGATCCCCGTTGCACACGCCGCAACTCCCGAATAACTATTGAGAAGGGCAACCACCACAGGCATGTCGGCCCCTCCGATAGGGAAAACTGCCGAACATCCCAGTAGGAATGAAAGCCCCACCAACAAGACAAATAGGCTAGACACTTCCCCAGTGCTAACAAGCAAAGTTCCCACAACACCTACACAAAGCAGTACCAGGCCGGCGTTAAACCATTTCTGGCCCGGAAAAGCGATTACCTTCCCTAGGCGTACCCCCGCCAATGACAATTCACTTAGCTTTGCAAAAGCAACTATGCTCCCCGTAAAAGTCAGTCCTCCAATGAGGACTGCGAATAAAATAGCCAAGGTAGAGATGGTCGATGTAGAAGAAGACTTGGTGAATTCAGCCCAGGCTACAAGTAGACTCGCAATACCTCCAAATCCATTAAACAAAGCTACCATCTCAGGCATTGCCGTCATTGCAACTCTGCGAGCAGCTAGACTCCCTACAAGACCCCCTACTGCTACACTTACCAGTATCAGCCGGAAATCAACGATACTGTGGTGGAGAAGAGTTACTACTACGGCCAAAAGCATCCCCATTGCGGACAGTGCATTCCCTCTCCTCGCAGTATCTGCAGAACCAAGCAACTTAATCCCCATTGCGAATAGTAAGGCTGCCAATATGTAGGCCCATTGAATCATTGGCCATCCTCACTTTTTTTCTTCTTGAACATTGCTAGCATACGGTTGGTTACTACATATCCTCCAACAACATTGATGGTTGCAAAAAACACTGCTCCTGCTCCCAGCCACATACCTAGATCCGAATCTTCAGAGCCAGCAGCCAATACAGCTCCAATTAGGGTGATCCCCGAGATTGCATTGGCACCTGACATAAGCGGTGTGTGGAGAGTAGACGGGACCTTGGCGATCAACTCAAAACCCAAAAATGCAGACAGCATCAAAATGAACGCTAGATAGACACTTTCCATAAGGATATTACCCTCCCTAAGTCTTTCTCAGCCTAGAGGTTAAAGATCTCCCCCTGGTGACACACCAGGGAGTTTCGAATGACTTCGTTCTCCAGGTCGAGAGTCATTCTTTTTTGGTCACCATCCCAAAGTTCACTTACCAGACTAACCACATTACTGGCATACATTTGACTGGCGTGCAGGGGAACATACCGTGCAAGGTTAGTGGTTCCTATGATCGTTACTCCGTCTCTGCTTACGATCTCATCAGGAACTGAGCCCTCAACGTTCCCGCCACTATCCGCAGCCATATCGACCACAACCGTACCCATTTGAAGTGTCTCGATAACATCTGCCTTCAGGATCCGAGGCGCTTTCCTGCCAAACAACTGGGCAGTCGTAATGATTATGTTAGAACGGCGGCAAACAGTGGCCATTGCCTCTTGCTGTTTACGAAGTTGTTCTTCTGTTAATGCCTTTGCATAACCTTGTTCACTACTCTCGGTTTCACCAAGATCCAAAGAAACAAACTGTGCTCCCAAAGAACGTACCTGTTCGGCAACTTCAGGCCTTGTATCAAATGCTTCCACACGGGCCCCTAAACGCTTAGCAGTGGCTATAGCCTGTAATCCTGCAACCCCAGCCCCAATGACAAATACCCGAGCTGGTGCAATTGTCCCCGCAGGAGTCGTCATCATTGGAAAAATTTGGTTAGATTGCTGTGCAGCTGTAATAACCGCAACATATCCGGCTAGGTTGGCCTGTGAACTGAGAGCATCCATTTTCTGGGCACGGGTAGACCGAGGGATCATATCCATGCTTATTGCTGAAACCCGAGAGTCCGCCAGGCATTGAACAAGTTCGGTCTGATTAAACGGATCAAGAAATCCAATATAGATCGTCCCATCTTTCATCTGAGAGATCTCATTATTTCCGGGCCGTCCGATTCGCACAATAACGGCACATGATTCCAAAAGTCGACTATGGCTACCAACCTGGCCACCTGCTGACACATATGCACTGTCACTGATTCCTAGGGGGGAACCTAATCCGGATTCGAACACTACTTCAATACCCAACTCAGTTAGTTGAGTGAGGCTCTCGGGTAAGACCGCTACTCGAGTCTCCTGCGAATCATTCTCTTTGACAATTCCAATCATTATGCCCTTAACAAATAGCAGCTCTTCAAAGTACCAGTTCCTTCCGGCCTAACAGACTATCTTTAAAGATCCAGCAGAGTCTACGACTTTTGTCTGTAAGATTCCGCGTAAATGCGCCGTAATGGATAGAGGCAATAATTCTCTATAAGGTCACGCAGGGTCGATCTTTCTTTTAATAGCTGATCGACATGACGAGGATTTAGTCCGAACTGTAAACGTACTATGTCGGCTTTGTTCTTCCGGGCATCTAAGTAAACAGTCTCTCCGAGTAGAGGCTCGAAAGGCATCAAATCTTCATAGGTAAACCGATCAAAATAGGCGTGTGTCCAAGGCTTCTCATTTCTACTGCGCCAGTAGTAAGCCTTTAATTTCTCCATGAAAGACTCTAGATCGAGCCCTGATGACTTATTGTTGACACTCGAGGCAACAATAAGTTGACCTTCTCGCTCCAGAACAGTAAGCCCATAGGTCACATCTAATTCATCTGAGCGTGCAAACTTTAAACGGTAGGAACCTTCTTCATCGAAATACTTCAGCTCTGGCTCGACGCCTAACTGCTGACTATCCTCAACCGTAACATAATGAGGCTTTACCCTTTCGTACCAGCTTAGAAGGATGTTACGGATGACGTCTTCCAGGAGCTTTTTACTTTCCTCTATCGGCGTCATATTTAAAGACTAATTCTGCGTCTTTATCTGGCAAAAGTAAACTCGACTTGGTGCTTTACAAAAAGTCCAGTTCACCTTTTGAGATAAACTCTTTCCGCCATATGAAGAAGGTGTTTATGCAATAGTTCCATTTGATTACCTTTTCATTGACTTGCTAAATTGGAGATCGAAATGCGTAAAAATTTTGTCATTCAGACTTTTCTGTGTCTGCTAACGAGTTTCCTGATGGGGCAAGAGCAGGCTGAACCCAGGATCCGAGTCGAGGTTGAGGCAGTCAACCTCTTGGTTTCTGTTACTACAAAGAAAGGGAGGTCTGTAACAGATTTAGGCAAGGGGGCTTTCCAAGTTTTTGAAGACGGCAAAAAACAAAACCTCGCTAATTTTGGTATAGAGTCGCAGTTACCCCTCGATATAGCTCTCATGATTGACACCAGTGCCAGTGTGAAAACCAAACTGGATTTCGAGAAAAGAGCAGCTGTGAATTTTGTTTTTTCGGTAATGAAACCGGAGGATCGAACCATGCTGGTCGAGTTTGATACTGGGGTAACTCTGGTAAGCGACTTCACGAGCAAGCCTACCGAAGTTGCGCGGCGCATCAAAAGTCTACAAGCTGGAGGTGGGACGGCTCTTCTCGATGCGGTATATGTAGTAGCAGGCACCAGATTCGAACGTACAAGTCGTCGGAACACCATCATTATCATTTCAGATGGGGCAGACTTGGACAGTATACAGACTCTCGAGGAGACTATAAGGCTTCTACAACAGGCCAATATCACCGTATATGCCATCGGTACTCAGAGAATAGGGACTACTCCCGATAGGCGAGGAGAAAAGGTTCTCGGAGCATTAGCTCATAGTACAGGAGGTAGCGTATTCTACCCCTATTCAACAGAGCAACTCCATCACGCTTTTGATTTGATCAACGAAGAACTCAGAAGCCTCTACAGTCTTACTTACCGACCGATTCGAAAGTCGAAAAATGGTAAATATAGAAAGGTCAAAGTGAAATTACGTAAGCCCCACCACAAGCTCATCGTCAGGCACCGTGCTGGATATTACGAAGCTAATGGCACTAACTGACCTTCGAAGAGGGGCCGCTGAAGCTTATTCCACATCAACCCTGACAGCTCACAGGGCTTCCACAGCGATAGGGTCGCTCTCTACCTCCACAGCCAACACAAACCGGTTCACCATGTTGATGATACCAATCAAAGAGATCATTTCGACCACCTGATCAGAGGTGAAATGATTGTCCAGTGTTGTCCAGAAGGCGTTTTCAGGGATTTCATCTGGTGTAGTCAAGAGATATTCCACTAGCACAAGAGCGTCCCGCTCGTACTGGTTGAAATGATCGCTGTCCTGAAACGTCTCAGTAGCATCTAGCTGCTCTTCGGTCCAACCAGCCTTGAGAGCCTGTTCTTGATGCCAGTCTAGCGTTGGCTTACATCGATCTAACTTGCAGGTTTTGAGAATGAGTAGCTGTCTTAATTTCTCACTTAGACTGCTCTCTCCATGAATTTGCAAGTACACCTTAGCTATTGGCCCCAGATAATGGGGACTGTGCGCCAGTGTCTTGATGTAGTTGGGAACAAACCCCAGTTCTTTCTCGAAACTGTCGTATACTTTCTGGATATCTGAGTGCGCCGCATCGGTCTGAATAGGTAAATATCTAGGCATAGTCTCCTCGCAGATCGGAAATGGTAACATCTTCTCTCTCGACATTTCCATACTCGGTGCTGACTGAAGGCACTTTAAAATCGAGAGTGGTTAATCTCGTTCGTTTAAACATTCGCTTCTTAAGATCTCCCTTGTGTTGCCTCAAACTGAATATCCGCCAGGTAACTAGATCTCACAAGAGGCCCTGCTTCAACATGAGTAAACCCCATCCCTTCACCAATTTCCTTCCAGCGTTGGAATTCATCCGGATGATAATGACGATCAACAGAAAGATGCCACCCCGAGGGTCTCAGGTATTGACCCAACGTTAACATTTCAACTCCACAGCTAAGTAAATCCTGAAGCACAAGCCGAATCTCCTCGTCCGATTCACCTAGCCCGAACATCATCCCAGTCTTGGTTCTCACATTAAATTCATTCGACCCCAGTTGCCGCAAAACAGCAAGAGATCTAAGGTAATCACCGCCACCGCGAGCCGAAGGGTAGAGCCGCGGCACAGTTTCGATATTATGACCTATAACATCCGGCCTAACCTCCATCACAGTCCGGAGAACTGCTTGATCACCCCTGAAATCAGGTATGAGTAGTTCCACCTTACAATCCGGTAGAGCATCTCGGATCGCCCTAACGGTAGCTACAAAAACCGATGCCCCACCATCCGCAAGATCATCTCGATCCACTGAAGTAACTACAACGTGTCGCAAACCCATCTTCTGAACAGCCCTAGCTACATTGATCGGTTCTTCTGAATCCAGA
>CAYXBG010000084.1:0-7184 GCA_964463145.1 uncultured Acidobacteriota bacterium | reverse complement strand
TGAAACGTTCCTGAATGGGTCCCCATCTGCGTCCCGTCTTTAAACAAGATAGGTCCCTCCTTCTGCGATTGAATCAGAGGCAAAAAATCCGAGTTTATTTCTCCCGCATGACGCCTTATAAAACCAGCATAGTTGCGATCCGGTATGAAACAGATCTCTTGACTGTCCTGCTTTTCGGCGGTCAGTAACCCCCGCTCAATGGCCATTTTTCGAACCCGTGTCTTGGGGTAGTGTCCAACCGGGAAAAGAACAGACGCCAGCTGCTGTTGTGAAAGCTCAAAAAGAAAATATGATTGGTCCTTATCTTCGTCAGAACCTTTGTGAAGAGTATAGCCCTCTTCCGACGAGTGACGGATTTGAGCATAGTGACCAGTAGCGACCTTATCAACCCCAACTCGTTTTGCGAATTCAAGCAATTTATCGAATTTCAGAAACGTATTGCAACGAGTACAGGGAAGGGGTGTCCGCCCTTTCAGATAGTCTTCGATAAAAGGCTCTATTACCTTTCGTTCAAACTCCTTTTCGAGATTAAGCACATAGAATCGAAACCCTAGTGCATCCGCTATTCTCCTCGCGTCATATACATCGTCCAAAGAACAGCAACGTCCCAGTTGTGGTTGACCGTCACGGGTTGGATTGCGACGATAATCCCATAATTGCATGGTGCATCCGACCACCTCATATCCATCCTCTTTGAGTACGGCAGCAGCTGTAGAACTGTCAACTCCTCCACTCATGGCTATCAGCACTCTACAGTGTTCTGATCCTAGAGTTTCACTCAGACCCACACGAACCCCCTGGAGTAAATCTCCACCTGCTGTCCGGCAAAGGATACCTCATAGGAGTCGATTTCAGCCGCCAAAGACTCAAATTCTCCAAAGATATCCTTGTGTCCCCGCTCCAAATCACACCACAGACTGTTGAGTTGCTCTTCCAACTCTCTATCACTTGGAAGACTCCATCCCGCTTTGACAAGACTAGAGGACTGCAAACTGTCTACAACAAACACCAGACTCGCATTCTCTTTGGCTTCTGCAAATAGTTTCCGAACATCTGCCAGAACAAGAAGTTTATGTCCTTCCTCAGCCCATTGACGATCATTGAGCAAATCAATGCTTCGTCTTTCAAGGGAACCGAGACGATGGAAAAAAATTTTCTTGAAATCGTCCATTCTCTTGTTCCTATCATCTGATAATTCTTCTCGACACCTCTCCTTAAAATCAGTCTTGGTTTCGGAAGATTTTCCGTATAGTTTCAACTGTCTGTGATACCAGATCTTAGGTGCCCGACGTCGAGACAGATATTCCATAATCAATTCATCTGCATGCTCTGGCCATTTGGCTGAAAAGTCTTCGATCGGCTCTAGATCATCCAAGGCAACAGAACGAACCATGTCGGCCGTCCATCTGAGGTCGGGATCATCCAGGTAGTCCCCCAAAAACACGCTTCTTTCCGTCGAACTGAAACCTGACCGGACATCCAAAATGTCGATCTTGACATCGAAAAGGAGTTTAGGCGCAGTGCCTCGAGGGGCACCAACGAAGCGATAGTGGTCAAATGGCATTGCATGGACCGGTTTTGCTGTCGGAGAACGGATTATAGCATGGCCGAACAGACGCAAAACCTTTTCTAGAGATGAACTCAAAAATACAGTAAGCCTATTCGCTAATTTAATCCCGATGTGAAGTGCTGTTTTAGTAATTCTCGCCCATAGAATAGTCTTGACTTGACTGTTCCTTCAGCGATATTTAACTGGATAGAAATTTCTCGGATCGTATAGCCCTCTAGATCGTGCCTGTAAATGACCTCTCTGTGTTTCTCTCCGAGCTTATCTAAACCTGCAGCAACCTTTTCCCCAACCTCCCTTTTTTTCAAGGAATCGTAGGGCGATAATTGTTTTGGATCAATCAACGTATACTCACTAGAAATATCCAAGTCATTCCTATGTTGATGTTTCCTATTCCTCCTAAGAATTTCCAGACTGGCGTTCACAGCGATTCGATTCATCCAGGTTCCGAGCGTTGAATCTCCTCTAAATGTAGGAGCCGCCCGATAGACATTCAAAAATGTTTCCTGGAGAGCGTCCTCAGCAAACTGTTTCTCCTTCAGGATCCGAAGTGCCGTCCTGTAAATCCTCTGCTGAAACTGTGTGAAAAGTTCCTGAAACGCACCTTCCTCTTGGTTTTGTATACGTGCCATCAAACTGGCTTCAAGTGGCGATGCTTCTGCAATATAGCTTGACATACTTACCTCCTGAAGTATCCCTAGCAAATGCCATACCAAAACCGTAAACTGTTTAAAAACAGTATCTTACGGGAATATTGCACATTTCAATCTGTCATAGACCTAGACACCAATACCGTAATTCCAGCTAAACCCTTGTAAGATATAGAGTTACCTGATGTTAAATGTGTATACGGATATCGTTAAATATTTTAACGTTTCAATTGATACTGCTTAAGCTTGGCTATAATCGTTTGGCGGGTGATTCCCAAAGCCGCAGCTGCTCGACTTTTGTTATTAGAGTGCCTCTCAAGGGCTTCTAGAATGAGTCGTTTTTCCAGCTCTCTAACCTGCCCCTTAAGCCCTTCCTGGGAAGGCCTTGAGGGTTTGGAGTGTTGGATCCGCTTGGCCAGTTGCGTCGAATCTATCTCACTCTCCGACCCACACAAGATAGCAAGCCGCTCCATCTCATTCTCCAACTCCCTAACGTTACCGGGCCATTCATAAGACTGGAGTAATTTCATTGTCTTTCTATTTATTTGTACTGGCAACTTTTTCATTCTAATGCAGGATCTTTCCAGAAAAAAAGGCGCCAAAACCTCCACGTCGAGAAGGCGAGCCCTCAGAGGCGGAACCGTTATAGAGAAAACGTTCAACCTATAGAATAAGTCTGCCCGGAATCGCTGCTCTTCTACCATTTGATCGAGACGACGATTAGTGGAGGCTATTACGCGCACGTCGACTTCTTCGGCTTGAGTCGCCCCCACCGGTATAATCTCACGCTCCTGCAATACCCTTAGCAATTTAACTTGAAGCTCCATTGGAGCCTCCCCTATCTCATCAAGAAAAATGGTCCCTCCCTCAGCTTGCCCTAAGAAACCTTTAGATGCCTCCGTTGCGCCTGTATAGGCACCCTTGCGATGTCCAAAAAAAGCACTCTCAATCAAATCATGGGGGATTGCACCACAATTGACCGCCACAAACCCTGCAGCTTGGCGAGGACTGTTCTGGTGTATATAACGAGCCAAAAGCTCCTTTCCCGTCCCCGTTTCACCATGAATCAGGACAGTAGAATCTGTTCCAACAACACGGTCTACCAACTCTAAAAGTTGCCGCATTTCGTAACTCTCAAAAATAATTTCCGACCTGGAATCCTTTAGCGATTCCACTTCTTGACGGAGCTGCTTATTCTCTCGATGCAATAATGCATTGACCTTCTGAAGTTTTTTAGATAGCCGGATGTTCTCACGCCGAACCCGGAGATGCTCTATCTCTTGCTTAATGCTATGCTTGAGAGTCACGGGATCCCAGGGTTTCGTTACATAGCGGTGGACATGGCCCTGGTTGATGGCATTCATGAGATCGTCAACTCCGGTGTAACCCGTGAGAATGATCCTGACTGCATCGGGGGTTACTTGGAGGGATTCCCGAAGAAATTCAACGCCGGTCATCGTTGGCATTCTTTGATCAGTAATAATAGCGCTGACTGACTGTTGGCGGAGCAAGTCAAGTGCTTCTTCACCACTAGTGGCCTCTAGTACCACATACTCATCTAGGAACGTCCTCTTTAATTTCTGCAGATTAGCGACCTCATCGTCCACGATCAGTAGAGTTTCCAAATCAACTTCTCCGTCCTGTCGACAAATGAATAGTAAAAATAGTGCCCTCCCCTAAACGGCTTTCCACTTTGATTCTCCCTCCATGCTGCTGGACAATACCGTAGGAGATACTAAGCCCTAAACCAGTTCCTTCTCCCACAGACTTAGTCGTAAAGAAAGGCTCAAAAATTCTTTCTTGGGCTTCTTTAGGGATCCCTACCCCATTATCTTCAACCTCAATAATGATGTCGGCGTTTTCCGATCTAGTCCGCACCCAAACATCTCCCTGGCCCGGAATTGCCTGGCAGGCATTGGTAAGCAGATTCATGAAAACCTGACTTAATTTCCCAGAATGGCATCGAACCTCAGGTAGAGACCCAAATTCCCTGTGAACGGTAATACGATCTCGAAACTCATGACCAACCAAGTTAAGAGCCAGAAGTATCACCTCATGGATGTTAACAAGTTGCAGCTCATCACTATCCATCCGAGAGAAAGTTCGCAAATCACCTATGATGTCGTTAATCCGCCCGGCCCCTTCCTCAAAATTTCGAATCAGATTATTGATGTCCTCCATAATAAAATCGAAGTTTTTCCTCTCTTTCAAAGAAGACACCCTCGCTTCTGCCTCTGGAGTTAAGCTGGCCCCTGCCTCAAAGACAGAAAGCAGCTCCTTGAGATCTTCGATATAGGATTTAAGAAAATCCGTGTTCCCATAGATGAAATTCAAGGGGTTTTTAATTTCATGTGCAATGCCGGCCATCAGCTGACCCAAGGATGCCATTTTTTCGCTTTGCACAAGCTGTACCTGAGTTTCTTTCAAATTCTGATAGGCTTCTTCCGTCTTTCTATGACCAATCTCTATTTCCTTAGTGCGAGCTTGAACCTTCCCTTCCAATCCGCGGTTAAGTTCTATAAGGGCTTGACTGCGCTCCTGAAGAGACTGCCTCATTTCGTTAAATGTTCTAGCTAAATCTCCAATTTCGTCGCGACTCGTGACGGCTACCTTTTCTGTTAAATCCCCCCCGGCGATCAACTGGGCTCCCGCTGTCAACTCTTTCAAGGGTGTGGTGAATTGCCGGGCAGCGAAAAAGGTAATAGCTGCAATCAAAAGAGACGATATCAAAGCAGCTAAGACCAAGATATCCTTCAAATCTTGGACCGGCGCGAAAATGTCTCGGTTGTCAATGCCTACCCCACATATCCAAGAGAAAGAGTCGTGACTCAGCTCGGCCAAACCGCTGATTTTGGCCGTACCGAGAGGATATTCGTAACCTACATGTGTTACTTCGTTGTCCACAGGGTTCTCCAACATCCCCCTTACTACAGTCGCAAGCCTCCCCACCTTATGATCCCGAGTTAGACTAGTACGATAGTTGTTCTGAGTTTCCTTTTCGTCGACCAAATAGGTGCTCCTGTTGGCTCTATACTTATGGCCTATGATCGTGTCTCCATCTTTACCAAACAGAAAACCGTATCCCGAAGTTAATGATCGATTACCGAATTCCTCTTCTACGACATCCAAGATCTCCTGAATGTGCTCCCAACTCATCAATCCAAGGAGTCCACCAATTACTATTCTCCGATCATCGTAAATGGGTGTTACAAAACCTATGGAATACTGCAAAGCGATATCTCTTTGGCCATAATCATAGAGTTCTTCTACAAGCGGCGATCTGTGCCAATCTATATAACCCATTTCACTCCCGGACCTCAGGTTTTGAAACCAGTTATCATCAGGCGTAAAATCTGTTAGGTTCCGTCCTGCAATCGATGAAAGAACTCTCTTATCGAGTGTATCCTTCCTGCCTCCCCCCCTGGGACGATGATTTGTGAGTAGGATCTGCCCTTTAATGTCAAAAAGAACGAGGAGATCGTACACCTGGTGAATAGTCACCATCTCGTCCAGATTCTCCAATGGAGGATTCTGCCCAGGTTCTCTCAAGAAGTCTGTGAAAAAGAGACCCATAACTCGGACTTCCTCCTCACGCTCTACCAGGCTCAAACGTAAAGTTGTAGATACACTACGCGCTATCTGCTCTAGATAGAGTGCAATCCTATCTTCAGTAATTCTGTCTTTTGCCTGAAAGTAGGAAAAAAACGAAATCCCAATAAGCGGGACCAGGCACAGAGGCAAGATCAAAATCAATAGTTTATGTCGGACTGAAAGCCTCAAGATTGCTCCGCGAGTAATTATCTAAAAAGATCTGTCAGTAAATACTTCCAACAGTATATATGACAAAAGTTTTTACAGTCACAACTAGACTAGTCCTGCCAGCAGGTACTTTACCGACAAGAAATGCTTCTATCGAAGAGCTGTTTATTACTTCAAGGCTAGCCTGTAAGCCTGCCTAGTTAAATTCTTCCGAAATCGTAGTCAGGGCCTGGATAAAATGCTCATCTACTTCGAACCCGATTCCTGAACCCTCGGGAGCTCTGATCTGCCCATCCACATTGACTGTAACCGGAGGAGAGATAACATCACGATCGAAATACCTATCACTAGCGGAAACATCCCCTGGAAGACTGAAATTAGGCAAAGTTGACAAGGCTATATTGTGAGCTCGGCCAATACCAGTTTCTAACATTCCTCCACACCAGACCGGCACACCCCGTAAAGCACATTGATCATGTATTTTGATGGCTTGCGAATGACCTCCTACACGACCCGTTTTGATATTGACAATACGACAAGATCCAAGCTCTAAAGCTGTCTCCAGATCCACTACGTTCCGGATCGATTCATCCAAGCATATAGAAGTGTCTATCTTGCTCTGGAGTCGAGCGTGCATAAGCAGATCATCAAAAGACAAGGGCTGCTCAATCATTGTGAGCTGAAATTCATCGAGCCTGCCGAGATGAGCGAAGTCTTTACTCGTATATGAAGCATTAGCATCACACATCAGTTGAATATCTGGGTAGTGCTGACGAATGGCCTGCAAGGGCTTAAGGTCGTACCCAGGTTTCACCTTGATTTTCACTTTTCTATAACCCCCACTCACTTCACGATCAACATGCTCTAGGAGCCTTCTAATACTTGACTGAATACCTATTGACACACCGCAGTCGATTTTGGATCTTCCCCCACCTAGCAACTTCCATAAAGGCCTATCTTCCTGTTGGGAATACACATCCCAAATAGCTGCTTCCAAAGACGCTTTGGCCATGGGGTAACCTTTCACATGGCTCAGATGGGACGATATTTCAGACGGATGCAACACCTCCTTACCAAGAAGACTAGGTACCAGATATTTTCTCAGTACTATCCAATCGCAATCAACTGACTCATAGCTATAGAAAGGTTCTCCCCCGGCGACACACTCTCCCCAGCCTTTCAACCCATCTGCTGTGATCTCTGCAAGT
>CAYXBG010000083.1:0-7257 GCA_964463145.1 uncultured Acidobacteriota bacterium | reverse complement strand
ATCCCTCATTTGTCTCAGGCGATCTACTCCGAAGAGATGTAGAGTAGGATAGTCTCCTTCCCGGACTAGCGGCACATGCAAAGTCAGGATATCAGTCTCCTGCACCACCTGATGGAGAGGATGGTGGTGGAACGTAGAGTCCCTTTCCGCCCTGGGGGGATCATTCATCAGTATCCGCATACCCATAGCAGATGCAGCGACTGCAACCCGTGACCCTATATCACCGACCCCGACTATCCCAAGGGTCTTACCTTGTAAACGCCAATCTTCCATCCTAGACAAGTGCAAAAGTACAGCTGCAACGTAATCCCGAACCGAATCTGCGTTGGCTCCTGGGGCATGAGCAAACCCAATCCCCTTCTCTTCTAGTAGATCAAAATCTACATGGTCAGTACCAGTGGAAGGACTTCCAACGAAGGAAGGCTGACATTTCCTCAGGAGTGAAGCATCGATGGCCAGATCAGAGCGCAACAACAACGCATCAACTTTTCCGAGGAACTGAGTGCTTGCGAGATCCAAAGGCGAGATAAGTTGTACCTGACCCAGAGAAGAAAAAGCTTCCTTGACTCCTATGATTCTTTGGTCAGCTACGATCCGCATGTTCCTGAATTGTCTTCCAGTGCTTATGAAGGGTGTCTATCCTGCCCTACTCGCTAACCTTCCTTCGAGACTCTATCCAATTCAGCCTTAATCATCGTGTAGTGTTCGTGTTCTTCGGCCGCAAATGTTGCAAAAATATCTCGTCCTTGAGTGTCTTCAAAACGTTCTGCATATTCGGTGAAAAACTCATAGGCTTCCAGCTCCATTTCCATCGCTAACCTGAGAGCCTGAACCTCGGTCATATCTCCAAGGAGTCCCTCATGTATCTTGGAAGCGGGGGGGAAAATCTCTTGCAATCTGTCGAAATCAAAATGTAAAAAGACCGGTGCATCGACAATTCCGGGGTTCTCCTTAATTAATCGATCCCACTCCTCAAGCAGTCCTTGCAAATGGCGCTCCTCCTCCGCGAGCATTTCAAGAAAAGCTTGCTGAGTAGAAGGAAGAGCCGAGGATGCCTCTGCTCCTGCTCGGTAGAAAGCTATTCCTCTTTCTTCGGTGGCCATTGCAATCTTTAGAGCATCGCGAGCAAAAATCTGATCATTGTCGAAAAATTGGACTTTTGGTTTCTCTTTCTCTTGGCATTCCCTACACACACCAAAAATCTGAAGACGCTGCTGAACTGGCTGCAGGCCATATTCAGAGGCGATCTTTGCCTGCATTTCTTCAAGATCAGGGCTATAGAACTCAATGGTTTTGCTGCATTCCTGACAGACAATATGGTGGTGTTTAGGCTTTCGATACAAACGTTCAAAGCGGGTGCGGCCATCATTCAGATCAGTCTCGCGCGCGAGACCGCATTCCGTCATAGCTTTCAGGGTTCGAAACACTGTTGTAAAGCCGACCCGAGGGTCTTTTTTACGAACTACTTCGTATAGCTCATCAGCACTTAGATGACCCTCAACTCCTAGGAAGGCCTCTAAAATCAGCCTCCTCTGCCGGGTCATTTTCAGACCATTATTTTTCAGGTACTCTGAAAATACTGAAAAATGGTCCTGCTTCGTAGTTGACATAATGTATCCATAAAAGGGTTAAGTGCCGTCCATAACAAGCCAACATCACTCATCTTATTTAGGAGCATCCCCCATGCTAATAATACCCTAACCGGCTATTTGAACAGACATCGAGTCCCGTTTAACTCCTAGGCAATCTAACAGAAAAAGAGGTTCTTGATCGAAAATAACACCCAGATGATGAACCTCCTAAAGATGACTAAAGAAACATTTTCCAAAAGTAACGTATGGAGCTTCTCTTTGTGGAAAAGACCGAAATCATGCACAATGCAACCTCCGCAACCCGATAAAATAGTTTGCACAAGGAGGATTGAGTGATGCCACAATTAAAAATCGAGGGCGCAGGTTGTTTCGAAGTAGATAAAGGGAAAAGACTGGTTCTAGCTATTAAAGAATCAGGGGTCGATATCATGCACGCATGTGGAGGCCACGCGGGGTGTACAACATGCCGAGTTGAATTTTTAGGAGAAGAACCCACCGCAATAACAGTGGCCGAACGTGACAAACTTTCAGAACGAGGCCTGGAAGGGATTCGCCTCTCATGCCAATTAAAGTGTGATCAGGACCTGCATCTAAAAGTCCTTCACAGGCTCCAAGATACTGAACGCCCAGATGCCGGAGGTGTACCAAGCCCCGAAATCACCCCAACACCTGAGTGGATTTAAGTACCACACTTGTGCCAAAAATCGGCAGGTCTATCTTGAAAACTCAGAGACTGCATTTGGTTCCTCACTCCCAGGTTAAAGGGTTCAACAATTCGTTGACTTGCCTAATTAAAGAAAAACCATTCAAGCAAGGCTTGAGAGTAAGCGCCCGAATACCAAGAATTTTTTCGTCATCCTTAGTCCTCCTAGGAGCGGTGCTCTGCAGTGCCTGTCAACTGAACAATGCCCCAGATTCAACTGCAAGTACATCCCTGGAAAATTATCAATTAATGCCCGATTTTGACCTGACTCGTCGGGAAAGACTGGAAGATATAGTCGGCCGTTTTGTAACCCCCGAAGGCTTTCGCGTTGAACAGGTGGTCAGTGACAGACAAGTAGGATCTGTTGTAAACCTAACCTTCGACCATAAAGGTCGTCCAATCATCGCCGTTGAAGATGGAGGCATCCTGCTGCTAGAGGACAGTAATAAAGATGGCACCTACGAAAAAACAATTATTTTCTCAGACCAGGTCGAGAAAGCCTATGGGATGGAATTTTTAGGCCCTGGTGAGCTACTTGTGCATGCCAACGGCCCTGAAGATACAGGGCTCTATCTGCTAAGGGATATCAATGGAGATGATCAAAGTGATTCCATTGAATTGATCACCCCTTCGGCAGGGAAAATGGGCGAGCATGGCCCTCATGAAATTGAGTTGGGGCCGGATGGATTCCTCTACGTTCTTTTCGGAAATCACGCTTCACCTGATGCCTATCTGGACCCACTTTCGGCCTCTCAGGGACTCTGGGAAGATCATCTACTACCACGCTACCTAGATCCAAGAGGTCATGCAACTCATATCCGAGCACCTGGGGGAGCATTCTACCGCCTCAATTTCCCCAAACG
The DNA here is from genome assembly GCA_964463145.1 of uncultured Acidobacteriota bacterium. GTDB lineage: Bacteria > Acidobacteriota > UBA6911 > RPQK01 > CBDAPI01 > CAYXBG01. The sequence continues at coordinate 4,099 of CAYXBG010000083.1, read as the reverse complement.
TTCCTGGGAACAGATTGCTGGAGGATTTCGGAATCCTTTCGATTTTGCCATTGACAGTTCTGGAGAAATCCTCACTTTCGAAGCGGATATGGAGTGGGATTTCGGACTGCCTTGGTACAGGGAAACCCGTGTTCTACATGTGATTCCCGGAGGGGACTATGGCTGGAGAACCGGATCCAGTAAATTCCCCTCCTATTATATAGACACTCTTCCCAGTGTCGCCGAAGGCGGACGAGGTTCCCCAGTCGGAGTCGCCTTTTATCAACACCATGTTTACCCTGCAAAATACCGGGGCGCACTTTTCATGGGTGACTGGTCCCGCGGTCGTATAAAAGTGATGTTCCCGCATCCCAAAGGTGCTAGTGTAACCGGTCAGATTGTCGACTTCGTCCATGGCGAACCTCTCAACGTTACAGATCTAGATATAGGCCCGGATGGGTTTCTCTATTTCTCTACAGGTGGGCGTAGTACTACTGGAGGAATATATCGGGTACTCTTCGATGCCCCCCTCTTCTCAGAGAGCGAAGGACTGGAAAAAATCCTCAACCAACCAATGCCTCGATCGGCCTGGGGCCGTCTTCAGATCAGTACTGTCAAAGAGATGCTAGGCATAGAATGGGAACCCTCGCTTCAAAAAGTAATCCAGAATCCACAAAAATCATTAGGAACTCGTTTATTGGCTCTAGAGACTCTCCAAATTCACGGGCCACAACCAAATCGAAACTTTCTAGCCGATCTCGTCAAAGATGAGAACCCCCAGATTAGAGCTGCTGCAGTTTTCCTTTTGGGCACGTTTTCCTGGCTTGACGTTTCCAATCTCCTCACAGAAGCACTGCTTGACCCGGAACCAATAGTAATGCGTCGTGCTGCTGAATCTCTCATAAGGGCTGGATTATCTCCTGATATCTCACTGGTAGACAAACCTAAGTTGATAACTGCTACTAGAGCTTGCCTACAACATACAGATCGATTTGTCAGATTTAGCTGTAGGCAAGTTCTCCGTAGAATCCCCTCCACTAACTGGCAAGAACATTTGGTCAATAAACCAAATGAAAATCCCCGTTTAACATTGGAAACTCTCCTGGCATATGCCCAGGAAATGAAGGATCCTCACCAGGCAGCGATTCTTTTCAACCAGCTAGAGAAAATCCAACTCAAAAGATTAGATTCCGATGACTTACTAGACTATCTCCGCCTCCTACAGATAGGGTTAATTAGAGACCCAAGTGATCGGCCGGGAGGGAAAACAGCCTACGCCATAGGTGAACGGCTACTTCTTAATTTTCCTCACCCCGACTTGAGAGTTAACCGAGAGCTACTAATTCTACTATCATTCCTCGAAGTTCGAGGCATAACTCAAAAAGGCCTCACCTACCTAGAACAAAAACTCTCCCAAGAGGATCAGATACATGTCGTCTACTGCCTACGGACGGTTTCGACGGGATGGAGTACTGCCGAACGACTGAAACTCCTGAACTGGTTTCAACACGCCTGGGAATTTCGGGGAGCCGCCAGCATGGAAGGATTTCTTGAAAACCTTTGGGATTCCACACTTGAAATTCTTACACCCTCAGAGATACAGGAGGCTCTACATGTAAGGGAAAAATTCCTTGCCACTCGGACATCCCTACTAGCTTCCTATCTGGAAAAAGATGAGGACTACGACCCGAACAAGATAGAAAGATCTGGCAGCCGACTAGCAAATATGAGTTTCGAAGAACTCAGCAACTATCTCGAATATGACCCCATGAGCTATTCTCGCGGCCACCAGAAACATCTCAGCGTAGAACGGGGACGCAAGGTATTTCACCTTTCAAAATGTGTCAACTGTCATGTCTTTGGTACTGAAGGTCGCGGTGGCGGCCCTGATCTTTCCACAATTGTCAGTCGTTTTCGTCGTCGCGAGATATTGGAATCGATAATGTTTCCTTCTCGGGTGATCTCCGATCAGTACACAGCATTGAATCTCCAAATGCTGGATGGCACTAAAATAACAGGTATGTTGACGGGAGAGGATGATACGATTTTGACCTTGATTAATGCTTCCGGTGAGGTTCGTAACCTACCCAAAAACAAAATCAAAGGAAGACAACTCTCAACCGAATCACTTATGCCCGAAGGCCTATTAGATTCTATGACACGAAGAGACTTGGTAAGCCTTATATCATTTTTGGAAGCGGGCGCCGCCCAGGAAAAATAAACTAGATCCTAGAAAGTCTGTATTCTGATTCAAGGACAATGTTTATCACGCATGGCATTTAAAAAATGGATGGATTCCTCTGTAACATCCCAGGCATTAGGCCAAAAGCAGAGGTCAATCGTCCACCAGTCAGAGGTACAACCACACTGAAGGATTTCGGGGATCAGTTGGTCGAAATCTAGGCAACCCATTCCAAAAGGATTGTGGGTTGAGGTTTCCTCGTCGTGTAGCGTACCGTCCGAATCGATAAGGTGAATATGCCCAATCTTGTTTCGGAGTAATTCTAGAAGTTCCATGGCCCCTCTGCCCAGGAGTTCCTTCTCTCCTTGATGTCGAGCTCCAATGGCCGCACACATGTGGGCATGACAAGTGTCGTACAGAATACTGAAATTTGAATGGCCCGAGTCCCGCATCTCGTCAACAATGGAAACAATCTCTGACGGTTTATTAAAAACAAATCCCGGTTCGAATTCCCAAACGATTTCCATGCCTCGATCCGCTGCCATCCGGCAACATATTTTCCAATTCTCAATCAGGCGCTCACGTCCCAATTTCGGATCCACCGCCGTTTTCTCAAAGACGTCTGGTGGTTCCAGACTATCAACACGAATGACATCGATACCAAGATCTTCTGCGAAAACAATATTTTTCTCGAACTCGTCAATGTAGGGTTTGCTGTCGGCCACACTGAGAAGCTTGTGCATCCACAAGTTAGGGGCTAATCCCGAGAATTCAAGCCCCGACTGCCGAACCATATCCTTTAATTTCTGGCGCTGGGCTGACGTGTTATGGCTGTCAGGATTAGGGTGGGGAGCAAACGCCCCAAATTCGACACCATTCATACCCAGCTCAGCTAGTTTGGTAATTACAGTCCTGAAATCCACAGGGTCCTTTTCGTAAGGACCGAAACAATATGCCCAACTCCCGATCGATAGTTTCTTCATTCAAGCACTCCTCTGAGAGCAGAACTCCACTGTCTTACCGTGCTCTACTGATTCTTCGATCGCCTCGATCAGCTGCTGTGCTAGTACTGCGTCCTCCAATGTAGACAAAGGTGGTTCTCCATTCCCTACGCATTTGCTCACAAAGTACTCGACCTCATTACAGATTGATCCGAGGTAAGCACTATAGGTCTGAGAATGGACAACAGCCGGCTTGAGCTCTACCCAATCACGGTAACTGTAGCGAGTAGATCCTCTCGTTCCTATCACTCTAATCTGGACTGTCCAAGGATCCGCGGCATGATCATCAGCCGCAAAGCTAGCACAGAAATGAGCCAAAGCACCATCCACTGTCTGGATATTGACCATGGCTATATCCTCCTTTTCTAGTTCTTCATAATGGAGTGTCGCCTTAAGAGCTGAGACACGCCGAGGCGCACCTGCCAGAAAAAGAAGAATGTAACTGTGATGGGTGAGAATTTGCCGGATCACTCCAGGATAGCGCCGAGCCACCTCTTCAGGATGATGAATATTATAAAGAACATAAACTGAAACGAGCCGACCTAGATCCCCATCGCACAGAAGACGCCGGGTTCTCATCAAACTTTCCTCGTATACATAATTGTGTCCTGGAATACACACAACTTGCTTCTCCTGAGCCAGATTTCTGATGTCCTCGATCTCCTTAACCGTAGCGGCCACCGGTTTCTCAACCAATACATGCTTGCCGTGTCGAAGCGCCAAAATACTGTATTCGTGGTGCGTTTCGAGATTAGTCAAAATGAAGACGGCATCGATCTCGGGGTCGGCACACAGTTCTCCAGGTGTTGAATAAACCCGACAACCAAACAGCTCAGCTTTACTGTTAGCATTTGACTGAGTCCTGCTCCAAGGCCCCCCCAGACAAGCTCCCCTGCAACGACTAATGGCTTCAGCGTGTAGAGGAGAAACGTCACCG
>CAYXBG010000082.1:0-7717 GCA_964463145.1 uncultured Acidobacteriota bacterium | reverse complement strand
AGTTGAGACATGTGTCATTTGATCCGAAAGAGCTAACTGGTGAATAGCAGCAGCAGAATCTCCTCCTCCAATGACAGTAGTACCGGGACAATCCGCAACTGCCTTGGCTAGCTCAGACGTCCCTCTAGAGAACTGCTCAACCTCAAAAACCCCCATGGGGCCATTCCACAATAAGGTTTTGGCTTCCAAGATAACTTCCTTGAATCGAGCTACCGTGACGGGACCAATATCCAATGCCATATGCTCTGGAGCAATATGGGTATCCACCTCAAAGGAACTAGGAGAGTTGATATTTTTCGCTACAACATGATCGACTGGAAGCAAGATATTGACACCAGAACCAGAAGCCTCCTCGAGCATCTTTTTAGCCCAACCTACTCTGGATTTTTCGACCATAGAATCGCCTGTTTCCTGCCCTTGAGCGGCAAGAAAAGTATAGGCCATACCTCCTCCTATCAAAATCGAATTGGCTAGCCCCATCAGACGCTCAACAACGCCTATCTTATCGGAGACCTTGGCTCCACCGAGCAGTACTACCACGGGGGTATCCGGATCATCCATGACACCGTAAAGAAAGCGGAGTTCTTTCTCCATCAGTAGTCCCCCCACCCCACACTCGAGGAAGGCCGGGAGACCCACAGTGGATGCATGCTCCCGATGAGCTGTACCAAAAGCATCATTGACGTAGACGTCGGCATATGATGCCAACTCTTTAACAAATTCAGGGTCATTGGATTTCTCTCCAGGATCGAAACGAAGATTCTCAAGTAGAATCACCTGACCCGGCGCCATCTCATCCACTACTCCCCTCAATCCCTCTCCCACACAGTGAGGTGAAAAATCGACCGGGCAATCCAATAAAACCGAGAGAGCTTCGGCTACCGGACGGAGAGAAAGTTCCTCTGTGAATTGCCCGTCTGGGCGTCCAAGATGTGATGCCAAAATTAGACGACCGCCCTTACTCAATATATGGTTGATAGTAGGTAACGCAGCACGAATTCTTGCATCATCAGCCACCTCACCTTTGGACAGCGGCACATTGAAGTCAACCCTGGCAAAAATCCGGCGCCCCAAAAGCTCCAAATCTCTGACCGATTTCTTATTAGGAACCCTTTCCACCACGGGAATCCAGTCTCCTACAGGTTAACCCCTATTAACTGAGTCAAATCCAATACTCGATTTGAATATCCCCACTCATTGTCGTACCACGCCAGTATTTTCACCATGTCCGATGCTAGGCTCCGAACGAATGGGCCATCTACAGTGGCCGAATGAGGGTCCCCACTAAAATCACAGGAGACCAATTCCTCATCTGTATAAGCTAATATGCCCTGCATGTCCCCTCCCGCTGCATCACGGAAAGCATCCTGGACATCAGCCGCATTGACATTTTTTTCGAGGGTGGCCACCAGGTCTACCAAAGAAACGGTAGCGGTTGGGACGCGAATTGAAATTCCGTCCAGACGCCCCTTCATTTCGGGAAGCACCAAGGCCACTGCGCTAGCAGCCCCGGTCGAAGTCGGGATCATAGATACTGCAGCAGCACGTGCTCGACGCAAATCCGAGTGAGGCAGATCAAGGATTTTTTGGCCATTCGTGTAACTATGCACAGTGGTCATCAAGCCCTTTTGTATCCCAAAATTCTCGTGCAAAACCTTGGCAACGGGTGCTAGGCAATTAGTCGTACAACTGGCATTCGAAACAATATGATGACTGGATGGGTCATAGGACTCCGTATTAACACCCAGAGCTATAGTCACATCCGGATCACCAGCCGGAGCCGATATGATTACCTTCCTCACCGTATCACCCAAATGCTTATTAGCATCCTCTCTTTTTCTGAAACGGCCGGTGGATTCAATCACTACGTCTACCCCAACTGAACCCCAGGGAATCTGATCGGGTTGAGGTTCAGAAAAAACTTTTATTTTAAGGTCACCTACCAAAATCAAATCACCTTCATTTCGCACATCAGCTCCTAGACGACCATAGACAGAGTCGTACTTGAGCAGATGAGCTAATGTTTTGGGATCCGTCAAATCATTTACGGCTACGAATTCTAGATCCGAATTTTTCTGAAGTGCTGCTCTTAAAACATTCCGACCGATCCTCCCAAACCCATTGATCCCCACTTTTGTTGCCATCTCTCCTCCTAATCTCAATTAATTCTACTTCGGTATCTAAAAGCCAATCAGCCTCAAACTAAACCTTGTACGAACAGGACATTTTGCACAAGGTATTATTAAAAATGAAGGACCAAAATGAAATAGTTGCAATCCCCCCTCCCAAGTTAGAATTTATTCAGGACAGAGTCAGTAGTTCTTTTCCGACATTCATCATTCTATCTCTTCAGGGCTATTATAGGGATTCGTCCCGTCCGATTGTGTTCTGAAACGTCGGTGTCCCCAAAGCCAACAATGAGGAAATTCGCGAATCACCTCCTCAATTCTCTCATTTATCGCAAGAGTCAGACGCAATACCTCCTTCTCTTTATCTGCTTCTGGATTCGCTCTCAGGGGTGAATAGAAACGCATCTTATAATGACCGGCTTGATTGGTCGGAAGCATGAAACCGGCAACAATTGGAGCACCGGATTGGATCGCTAAGGCTGCTACGATTGGACTAGTTGCTGCTTCTCTACCGAAAAAGGAGACATATACCGCCTCACGATCTTGCACATTTTGATCTAAGAGAAATCCTACATCACCTCCTTCCTTGAGAATTCTTAGCACCTGCCGCACAGAGTTACGTTTATCGAGGGTTTCATTTCCAAACTTGTGACGAATCTGTCGACTCCAGCTGTTTAGAAATGGATTGTCGAGTTCTCGGACAAGAAAGCTCAGAGGATATCCTCGAGCAGCATGAGCAGCCGGGAGTAACTCCCATGCCCCAATGTGGGCGGTAACAAAAAGCAGACCTCTTCCATCTTGCTTCCCTGCTAAGTAGTTTGCTAATCCTCGATCAATCTCGTAAGTCACTTTTGATATCACTTCCTCACGCCTCATTTGAGGTAGACGAGCAACTTCGGCTGCAAGGTTTCCCAGCTGATAAAAACTTCTGCGAAGAACATCTGCGTGCCAGGATGGTGGAGAATCAGGGAAAGCAAAGGAAAGATTTAGCATCCCTATGCGTCGATGCTTGGAATCCATCTCCCAGATAAAACCAGCGAAGATCCGACATAGGGTGCGGCTTACTAAATAAGGTAGGAGACGTAGCCAAAAAAACGCGAACCTAATCAGCACATAAACAAAGCCATTAAGTAACACTTTCACGATGCACCTCTGATGATCTCAACGATTCATGCAGGGCGAGCAGGCTACCACAGTTATAGCCTCACAGCACCCTGAAGCTCAAAGACAAACTGTTATATTGCCCGAACTCTAGGAACTGATGCATAATCACCACAAACTAGGCTCCCCAAAGAAAGGCAATGCAATATTTTTACTACTATTACTTCGAAGAAAATCTCCAGCTACGGATATGATTTGAGATACATTCCTTTATCTCTGTTAATCTTGCTCGGTCTCTCAAGTCTTTCAGTAAAAGCAGCAGAAGTCAGATCTCATCTTCCACCTCCCTCTATAACACCTCTGCGAATTCCCGAAAATGAGACCCCCTCAATCGATGGACACCTGGATGAAGCTATTTGGGTAAGAGCACCGATAGCCGGTAATTTCATTCAGAGAGATCCTCGTGAAGGAGAACCGGCCACGGAACAAACCGAAGTCCGCATTATATACACCAATAGCGCTATTTTCTTCGGTGTGCGCTGCTTCGATTCTGCACCAGAAAAGATTATCGCTCGAGAGTTAAGGCGGGATGACATTCTGGAAAACGACGACGTCTTCAGAATTCTACTAGACACTTATCACGACCACCGTAATGGGTACATTTTCTCGACGAATCATCTGGGAACTCGCATGGACGCCATAGTCACAGATGAAAATTTCAACATGAATGTACAGTGGGACGAAAAGTGGTCTTCCGTCGGACGGGTTGACGCCAAAGGCTGGACCGTCGAAATCAGCATTCCTTTCAAGAGCCTGCGCAGTCAGAACTCAGATGTGCAAACCTGGGGGCTAAACTTTGAAAGAATTATCCGACGAAAAAATGAACAGACCTATTGGGCCGGATATCCTCGAGATTACAACTTTTGGACTGTTTCCCAAGCTGGGCACTTGGAACAACTGGATCGAATTGGTGCGGGCCTTCGGTTAAGGGTAAAACCCTACGTCATTGGAGGAGTATCTCAACTCCCCAATGACCATTCAGGTAGCACTTATTTTGACAACAACTCCCAGGTAGGGCTAGAGGATATTAAGATTGCGATAACTCCATCTATCACTGCGGATATCACGGTGAACCCGGACTTTGCACAGGCGGAAGTGGATCAATCCATGGTCAATATGACTCGCTTCTCACTGTTCTTTCCCGAGAAGAGAGAGTTTTTCCTAGAAGGCGCTGGGGTTTTTGATTTTGGGGCAGCTCGGACTGGCAGGAGTAGTCGACCTCCTGAGGTAATCGCATTCTATAGTCGACGTATCGGTCTCAAAGATTCCAATCAGATCCCTATTTTAGGTGGCGCAAAGGTAACCGGGGATATAGATGGATTTCAGTTCGGCGTAATCAATATGCAGACACGAAGCCAAGAAGGCCTGACAGGTTCAAATTTCGGAGTTCTTCGTATCAAGCGCCGCCTGCTTAAACGCTCCTACGTCGGCGGTATCGTAACAAATGCCAGTATGACCGAGGAAGGGGGTTCAAATCGCGTGGCCGGAATCGATGGCAACTTCGTTCTTTTCGACAAACTAACTCTCTTTGGATTTTTTGCCGAGTCTGAGTCGGGAAACAAAAAGGACAACAACCAGGCCTATCAAGGACAGGTGCGCTGGAGGTCAGACACCCTAGAAGTAGACATGCATCGCCTCTCGATAGGTAAAAACTTCAGCCCTGAGACTGGATACATTCGCAGGGATGACACTACCAAGCACTTCGTACGCTTCGGCTGGAGACCACGTCCCGGTAACAAGACCTGGATCCGCCAATATCATCTAACAACCACCCATACATGGTTTACCAGTCACCGTGACTTCATGGAGACTCGAAGAAACGAGGTTTTCGGAGGAATGAGCCTAGAAAGAGGCGATTTTATAGGAATGGGGGTGCGTCGCGAATATCAGTTCTTGGAAAAGCCTTTCGATGTACACCCCGATGTGTCAATTCCAATGGGAAGCTACGAGTTCACGCAGGCAAGGATGTTTGTGCGCGGAGCCCGAAAAGGGAGAGTTACCGGACAGTTCAGGGGCACGGCTGGTCAATTTTACAATGGGAATATTATGACGGCAGATGTAGGACCTATTATCAGACTGAATCCACACTTTTCAGTGAACGCGAGTCTCAACCTAAACAAAGTGACTCTTCCTATGGGTAGCTTCACTGCTCAGGCCATCAACACTCGAGTCAACTATAATTTCAGTAACCGTCTCCTCACAGATACTACAGTGCAATACAACAATGTGAGAGATGAGTTCGCTGTCAATTTTCGACTCAACTTCATTTATAGACCAGGAGATGATTTCTTTCTTGTTTACAACGAAGGGCGAGATTACACAGATCCCCACTCCAACTTCACAAATAGAACTCTATTGGCAAAGTTTACTCATTCATTTGATTTTTAACCCAATACAAAGCTGGAATGGTTCAAATAGCTTTCAGCATAACCCGATATATCCCAACTCTATATTTACTCCACCTCGGATCCGAAAGTAGGAGTTCCGGACTTGAGCAAGCCCGCATATGGATGAGGAATGTTTTTAGGCTTTCCGTTCGGACCTACAACTATGTGTTTTGTCCAGCCTACCGCCAAAGGACCAGAACCATCTAGATTAAGTAGTCTGTAGTCAAAAGCTAAGAAAATTCCCTTGAAATGAGTAAGTCTTGTGCGGATTACAAATTCTGTATCATAAGTTAATGGCTCATGGTATCGGCAGTTGGCTTCGACCACAGCTAGGAAGCACTTGGCTGCTTTCTCCATCTCGTCGTAAAGAACCCCAATAGCCCGACAGTATTCAACCCTTCCGACTTCAAACCAGGTCAGATAGTTAGCGTAGTAGACAACTCCCATCTGATCAGTTTCTGCATAACGCACCCGAAGTCGCTGTTCGTGTTCAAATTCCATATTTTCAACTCCTATCCAAACAGATTAATCTCCACTCAGATAACCCTATACAGAGGATAGAATCAAAGAGGTTAGCCTCCGTTGGATATAATTGCCGAATGTCAATCCACCCCCACGAACTATGCTACACTTTCGCCTCTGGTTGCGCTCGTAGCTCAGTTGGATAGAGCGCCGGTCTACGAAACCGGAGGTCGCAAGTTCGAATCTTGCCGGGCGCGCCATTCGACCCATCCGAATACAACTTTCAAACTATTCTCGGGAACCTGTCTACGAAAAGAGCCTGGCGATCTGAGAGACCACCGGCCACAGGTCCAACTGATCCACCGAGTGGCTGCGATAGAGTCCCACCGAATCGGCGCCATTGGCCTTGGCCCGTCGGGCCGCCTGGAGCAGTCGTTTGGGGTCCTGGATACTGCCCAGGTGATAGCAGGAGATTTCCGCCACCAGGGGTCGCCGGCCAGCGACGATCTCGGCCATCTGACTGACCTGACGCCCGATCGTTTCCAGGTCGCTGGTGGTGGGAAACCAGAGATAGTACTCATCGAAGAGATCCTCGGCCACCCAGCGGGACCAGTCCTGGCCGACTTTGATGTAGTCCCCTTGTTCTCGATTGCTGGCCGCCACTGACAAGACGGCATTCGGGTCCTTTCGCTGCTGCTGCTGCCTTAACTCTCTCATGCACTCGGTCACCTGATCGGCTCGGAACTGGACCCAGTCAGGATCCTGGTTGGGCAGCGTCTTCGGGTCTTTTCCGGAGGCCCGGCGAAAGGCATCCACCATGGGGGATTCGTAGCCGAAAATCGTGACCCCATTGGCGTCTTCGTTCAGGGATACGAACTCGACCTGGATCCCGTCGCCGCCAGTGTCGTCCAGCAGGGCCAGGTACAGTTCAATCTCATGCGCGCGGACTTCAGGGACAGCCAGGCTCATGAGACGTTTTCCACCCATCTTCAAAGTTCGGGTGTGATCTCGATCCAGAGCCCACCAGCCTGGGTGCTGTGCGGCAAAATCGGTCAGTTCTTCGTCGGGAGACGGGTGAGACCAGATGGGCCGATGCCGATCCAGGAGGCGCTTGGCCTGCGGAGACTCGATCGGGAAACGAGGGTAGTCGAGAGACCAGCTGTAGACTCTGCGCTTGCGGCCATGCGAATTAAAGGCCAGATAGGGGTCGACCCGGATGTTCTTTTCGTGGGCGGCGTCGACCAGGACCCGTGACCCCGTCCAGGGAAAGAGTCGGGTCACGCCGTGATCGAAGCACTTCTGGATGAACTGCCTGACCTCTTTTTCCTGTGAAGGCCGAGTAGGCTCGATCAGGCCACCCTTGTCGCACCAGATCGGGCATCCCAGGTGATGGGCCGGAAAGGAGGTGGACGCGGCGGCCTGCAGGGACGAGGTTTTTGCACCGGCGTAGGCCAGAGAAAGGGCACTGCCCAGAAACGTCCTCCGCCCCAGGTTGGACGAGTTTCGATTCCCGTCTGGATCAGACTGTTTCTTCTTAGTCACTTGGACGGATTCTAGCAAGTCTTCCGGGGTGTTTCA
>CAYXBG010000081.1:4956-7730 GCA_964463145.1 uncultured Acidobacteriota bacterium | reverse complement strand
TTAGCTGGCGGTCTTTTGACGGGTAAACACAAGTTCGAACGGTATACTCCCGGTACCCGATTTGACGGGAATAAGATGTATCAAGATCGTTATTGGAATGAGGTGAATTTCCATGCTATTTCTGAGCTGGAATCCCTAGCGGAATCCCATGGCTGTTCCTTACGCAGTATAGCTCTCAATTGGATTCTTCATCACACGCCGGTTGAGACAATGATACTGGGGGCTAGCTCCCTAGATCAGATGAAGCAGAATTTAGCCACGTGCGAAGAAGGTCCACTCCCTGAAGAGGTTCTAGGGGGTTGTGATCGAATCTGGGGAAATTTAAGGGGAGTTTCTCCGATTTATAATAGGTGAACTGTCTACTCTGAATTAGAAGTGATTTCTGTTATTTGGATTAGTCTTGAAGGGGAGCTGGGTCAAGGTATGTCAAAGGTTCTGCGTTCGTTGAAAAACGACAATCCAATAGGTATAGTTATCCCGTTTATGTCCAATAGAATGGACTGCACTGAGGAGGGATGAAAGCCTTTATCTACTAGATCCGGCGCTGTTAACGGGTGTTTCTTACGGTGAGAACTGGGTCAAGGGGGGGTATTAGAGGCTCTGTTCCTTGATGGCCAAACATGATGGTCACCGCGTGGACGTAGACTCGTCGTTTTCTCGCATTTGAGAGTCAAAAGATATGATATATAGACCTGAGGGTGCTTAGTGAGACTTCCAATGGTGGCCAGTCAGAAGCGAGGATTTGGTGAGACGATGCGCCATGACCGATGGTGGCTCCAGCCGGTAGCTGTGTTTTTTGGCCTTTCAGTGTTTGGTATCTATGCTACCTGGGCTGCATTTCAGGGGCAATACTATAGCTCTGGTCCGTATCTTTCACCTTTCTATTCTCCCGAGCTTTTTGGAGGATCTAGCCATGCCTGGTTTGGCCCTAAACCTCTCTGGTGGCCACTTTGGATGCCTTGGTCTCCGGCCTTCTTGATACTTTGGGCTCCCGGAGGATTTCGGTTAACCTGCTATTACTATCGAGGAGCCTACTACAAAGCATTTTGGGCTGACCCACCTTCTTGCGCGGTAGGAGAGCCTCGTTCAGCCTATCGGGGAGAGAGATCCTTCCCATTAGTGCTACAGAATGTCCATCGGTATTTCCTTTATTTAGCGTTATTTTTTGTATTTTTTCTTTCGTATGACGTATGGAAGGCAATGTGGTTTTTGAACCCTTTGACAGGTTCGGAGTCTTTTGGGATCGGTGTGGGAACTCTTGTCCTAGGAGGGAATGCATTCCTCCTAGGAGCATATACCTTTAGTTGTCATTCGCTCCGCCACCTAGTAGGTGGTTCCATGGATAGACTTTCGGGATCCCCTCTACGAAAGGTCAGTTATGACTGCGTGAGTTGCTTGAATCGTAAACACATGTTGTGGGCCTGGTTGAGTCTTTGTTGGGTGGGATTTTCAGACCTCTATGTTCGGTTATGTGCGATGGGAATATGGACTGACTGGAGGATTCTGTAATGATTGGATATGAGGAACACCGGTACGACGTGATCGTCATTGGTGCTGGTGGAGCTGGTCTCCGGGCGGCGATTGAGGCCTCAGCCCAGGGTGCGACGGTTGCCATTATTTGTAAATCTCTTTTAGGGAAAGCCCACACCGTGATGGCTGAGGGAGGAATTGCCGCTTCACTAGCCACAGTAGACCAGAGAGATAGTTGGAAGGTTCACTTCTCAGACACGATGCGAGGTGGGCAGTACGTAAACAGCTGGCGTATGGCTGAGCTGCACGCGAAAGAAGCGCCCGAGAGGGTTAGGGAGCTTGAAGAGTGGGGTGCTGTTTTTGATCGAACTCACGATGGGCAAATCCTGCAAAGAAACTTTGGTGGGCATAAGTACCCGCGACTAGCACATGTAGGTGATCGCACCGGCCTGGAGATGATCCGTACCCTGCAGGATCATGGTATTCACCAGGGTGTAGATGTTTTTATGGAATTCACGGTATTGAGAATTCTTGTGGAGAGTGGCAGGGCTTCTGGTGTCGTAGCATACGATCGACAACGTGGTCGATTCAAAGCCTTTTCAGCCGGGGCTGTAGTGCTAGCCACCGGAGGTGTGGGAAAAGCCTTTAAAATTACCAGTAACAGCTGGGAATATACTGGAGACGGGCATGCATTGGCCTATGAGGCTGGAGCTGAGTTAATGGATATGGAATTCGTCCAATTCCATCCCACTGGGATGGTATGGCCCCCAAGTGTGCGAGGTATTTTGGTTACCGAGGGAGTTCGAGGTGAAGGTGGAGTGCTCCTTAACTCGGAGGGCAAACGATTTATGTTCTCGGATATACCAGATCTATATCTTAATCAGACAGCCGATACACCAGAAGAGGGATGGCGTTATACCCAGGGAGATAAGGATGCTCGGAGACCGCCCGAATTATTGACCCGGGACCACGTGGCACGTTGCATTGTCAGAGAAATTAAAGAAGGCAGAGGAAGCTCTCATGGAGGTGTTTTTCTGGACATCGCCTGGATTAAGGAGAAATTGCCAAAGGCGGCTGAACACATAAAAAGAAAGCTGCCTAGCATGTATCATCAGTTTAAAGAGTTGGCTGGCATTGACATAACCAATGAACCTATGGAAGTTGGACCGACAACGCATTACATCATGGGGGGGGTTCGGGTAGATCCAGACTCACAGATGTCAAGTATTCCAGGTCTGTTTGCAGCCGGGGAATGTGGAACTGGTTTACACGGAGCGAATCGTTTAGGAGGGAATTCACTGTCT
>CAYXBG010000081.1:0-4946 GCA_964463145.1 uncultured Acidobacteriota bacterium | reverse complement strand
GATCTGGTTGTTTTTGGAAAGAGGGCTGGAGAGTTTGCAGCTCATTTTGCAGCGGATGAGTGTGTCATCTCGAATGTTGATAGCTCTCAGGTTGAAGAAATAATCCGCCAAGCCTTAAGTTGCTTTGACGGGGATACTGGAACTGAGAGTCCCTATCTCATTCAGTCAGAGCTTCAGGACAAGATGCAGGCTTTGGTGGGTATAGTTCGGCGTGAAGATGAGATGACGCAAGCATTGAAGGTCATTGACGAACTGAAAAAGCGATCGCGGGATGTCAGCGTTCCTGGAAACCGTGAATATAATAACGGATGGCACACTGCCTTGGATCTTGGCAATCTACTAATTGTTGCAGAAGCAATCACTCGCTCTGCTCTACTCCGAAAAGAGAGTCGTGGGGCTCAGTTCCGAGCTGACTATCCTGACAAGGATAAAGACTTAGGACAGGTAAATGCCGTGATCTGCAAAGGTCCTGATGGTCGAATGGAGGTAAGGCACGAGACGGTTTCGCCTTTGCCGGAACATCTTCAGGATGTAATTGAGGAGATGGGATGACGACGACTACAGTACAATTTCGGATATGGCGAGGGAATGAGAAAGAGGGCCATTTCGAGGAATTTGAAACCGAAATATCAGATGGCATGGTTGTGCTTGACGCCATTCATCAAATCCAGGCTGAGCAGGTTCCCGATTTAGCTGTCAGGTGGAATTGTAAAGCGGGTAAGTGTGGCTCTTGTTCGGCTGAAGTGAACGGGATTCCACGTTTGATGTGCATGACTCGTCTTAGTGAGCTTCCGTTAGACAAACCGGTGACCACGGAGCCGATGAAAGCATTTCCTCTGATTAAGGATCTAGTAACCGATGTCTCATGGAATTACAGGGTTAAAAAAAATATAAAGAAGTTCAAGCCTCGAGTCCCAGATAGATCTGATGGGACCTGGAGAATGTCTCAAAATGATGTGGAACGTGTGCAGGAATTCCGAAAGTGTATCGAGTGCTTTCTCTGCCAAGATGTCTGTCATGTCCTTAGGGAACATCATCTCCATGATGAATTTATTGGGCCAAGATTCCTAGTGAATGTGGCAGCTCTAGAGATGCACCCTCTTGACGAGGAAGATCGCGTGGGAGAATTGAAAGAGGCTCAAGGTATTGGATACTGCAATATTACCAAGTGCTGTACCAATGTGTGCCCTGAGAATATCACGATCACAGATAACGCAATAATCCCCTTGAAAGAGCGAGTGGTGGATAGATTTTACGACCCGATTAATGCATTTTTTCGCCTTTTTTCCCGCAAAAAAGATTAAGCAAAAGAAGAAAGATTTGATGTGCACTGATAGGGCATCCATCTTGCTGGGTTTTTCAAGGTGATGTTCTCGCTGCTCCATTTGCCTCGGGAAATGTTTGGCCGATGTCGATTTCCCATCCTGTTTTTGATCGGATGCTCCCTGACCTTTGACAGCTTGGGTACTAGTCCCCATTGGAGCGAGTCGGAAGCTAGCAGTTATCAAGAAGGTGCAGCTCCTGGCTTTTACATGGGGCGGAAGATAGCTCGGGCAATGCACTGGCGTGGAGCTGATTGGTTAGTACGTGGTACTAGGGAGAGTGAAGAGGATACATCGATGATGCTAAAGCAACTACAGATAAAGCCGGGGCAGGTGGTGTGTGACCTAGGTTCAGGAAACGGATACCACACTCTTAAGATCGCCAGGCTGGTAGGTGCTACGGGACGGGTTATTGCGACCGACATTCAGCCACAAATGCTGGAAATGTTGAGTAAAAGGGCTCGCTTGGCTTCTGTTGCAAACATTGAGATGATCGAGAGTGAGGTAGATGACCCCAATTTACCTGAGAGCCAAATCGACCTTGTATTAATGGCAGACGTGTACCACGAGTTCTCTTTCCCTGCTGAGATTCTTCAGAAAGTACATGCTAGCTTAAAGGCTCAGGGGGTAGTAGCTCTCCTTGAATTTAGAGGTGAGGATTCTAGGGTGCCAATTAAGCCACTTCACAAAATGAGTAAGGAACAAATTAGATTGGAATTGGAAGCCAATGGATTCCGGTTCGTAAGGTCCTTCGATGGTTTACCGTGGCAACATTTGATGTTTTTCGAAAAAATTGCCAGAGAATAGGTCCAATGTACTGTCGGTACAGTAGTGGACATAATCCTCCTATTCCGTCCGTGCAGTTACTTCTACTAAATGGTAACCAAATTGAGTTTTTATCGGTCCGTGAACCACACCGACTGCCTCTTGGAAGACAACCCTGTCAAATTCTGGGACCATTTGCCCGGGACCGAATTCTCCTAGCTCTCCACCCTGTCTGCCTGAGGGGCACTGTGAGTGCTCTTGGGCACAGGTCTTGAAATCCAGACCAGCCTCTATCTGTTTTTTTAAATCTTCGCAGGTTTCTTCGGTAGATACCAAGATGTGTCTTGCCGTGGCTTTAGCCATATTCAATTCTCCTTCTTAGACTGCCTTGCGGAGCGAGTCCTACTGAGTAATTAAAAATTTGAGGACATATTTTTTCTCGGTGAATAGATGTACCTCAGATTTCTTTTTCGGGGAAGTTAAATTTTTAGAGTGTTTTCAGTTCTATGAGGTTTTTACCAACCTAGATCAAAAAAAAGACCTCCGTGTACCAGTCTTGGAGTACCCAATTTTTCTACAGGAGTCCGCGCTACGGCGTACTCGCTGTCGAATACATTTTCAAGAGCTAATTGGAGGTGCAAGCGGTCTGAAATTGGGGCCCGAAAAGACAGATCTAGAACACCGAAGCCCTTGAGAGGTAGTTGGTTTAGATCGTCCTCGAATTGTTCACTGATCAGTCTGATGGCTGCATTGGCTTCTATTCGTCCAAAATATCCCAATCCAAGATTGCTTTGGTGGCGAGGAACTTGTGGAATAAAAAGACCAGTCTCTCTCACTAAGGGTCGTGACAAGAGGTAGGATCCACGGGCCATCCAGGATTTGGAAAGTCTGAATATTGTTTCCAATTCAATGCCTTGAAAATCAGCACTCCCGAGATTCTGACGCTGTCGGAAGATTCCCTCAGGTTTGATTTCTACTGTCACATTAGCTACTGGATCACGCAATCGGTTCCAGAATCCATTCAAGCGGACCAGAATGGAGCCACTTGGATGAAAGTCTATGCCACCTTCTCCCCCCCAGAGGTATTCTTCGGTGAGATTGGGATTTGAGGATGTACGGATATTTCCGACTCTGAAAGGTCTGTAGAGTTCGTTTAAGGATGGAGCACGAAACCCTCGATAGAAAGAAGCGCGCAGGGTTGAATTTTCAGAAGCACGAAATCTAATTCCTCCCCTCGGGTTGAAGCTAATCCTTCCCAGATTGCTCTTCCAAGCATCTAGTCGTCCACCCAGCAGGAATTCCAAGCGAGGATTAGGATGCCATTGGTGTTGAAGGAAGAGACCAGCGAGATTTTGATTTCGTCCGTTCCAGGAGGTGTGACGCCAGTCAATACCTAGTTGTGTCCCGGATTTTGTCCTCACAGAAAAGGAGCTGCCCAGGCCGATTGTAGGGAAGTGTTGACGGACTGTAAGAAATTCCTGAGAACGATCCGGTAGTATTCTAGAAAAAGCGTTATTAAAGACGCCCTTTTGTGCGTAAAAGTTGAATTCCCAGGCCTTTCTCCTAGTTCCAGTCTCGAATAAGTATATTTGAGAATCGTTTTGTTGCAGACTAGTTCCATTGCTTCTATTTTCGTTATAGAGATTGACTCCTGCATGAAAGTCTCCGTAGTGCACACGCCCAAGGAATGACGGAAACTGGACTCCGGCCGTAGTATCTACTAAGCCTTGGTCAGATTTTCGAACCGGAATATAACCCTCAGTATTGAAAAGTCGGCCCGCCATTATGTATCCCCATTGATTTTGGGTGTCGCTGGCGAAGAAATTCAGATCATAACTTTCTCTATTCCCGAATTGTCCATGTAATTCGAGAGTGTTAGCGCTTGGTTCACGAGGCCGTAATTGCAGTGTTCCTCCCAGAGCAGTACTTCCGTATAGTTGGCTAGTAGCGCCCCTTGCTATCTCAACAGTGTGAATGGCCGAAGGAGGAATCCGATTCCAGTAAACCCAGTTTCCGAATGGATCATTAAGAGGGATCCCATCCCAGAGAACCAAACTGCGGCTGGTCCCGCTAGGTCCAATGCCTCTGAGGGAAACCCCTTGGGTTGTAGGATGAGCGGTAAGACTACTGGATCGTCTGAATAGGCTAAATCCTGGGAAACGTCTCAGTTGATCATCTAAGGTAAAAGATGGAGAAGAAAGACGACCCTTCATAGGGAGGACACTTACCATCGATATGGTGTCAAGGAGTTGTTCCTCTCTCCGAGTTGGTGTTACGACGACGATTTGGTGTAGTCCAGAGGGTTCGGGCTTTGCCGAGTTTGTCTGGTCTTCATCTGTATTTCCTAGAGACGTTTGCGTTGCGAGGATGCCAATCAGAATCAGTAATGAGTAATCTTTCATTTGTAAATCTTCGAGAAAAAGTCGATTGAGTCGGACATTCTACTATCACAGGTTAGTCGGAGGTATCCGGATCTATGGGGTCCTAAATTAACTAGCTAGTGTACCTGTGTATTACTGCAATATCAGAAAACATCATAGTTCTATATCTTCAGCATCAGACCTGTTTGCGGATCCTAGATATCTTTGAGTATGCTTGTAGTAAGTTTTTACTCTTGAAATCCAATCTTACATACCGGAGAATTGGATTTCAGCCTCCCTTCATATGATTCGTCAATCTAGAAAGTGTCGGGGCTACGGAGTGCATTCGATGGGCCCATCCACAGACCAAGAAATCATTCAAGAATGGACCTCTTCTCCGGCACCGTTATTGCCTCTACTGCATGCCTTTCAGAAAAGAGATGGATACCTTTCTGAAGGGACCATTCGAACTGTTTCAAGAGCTTTGAACATACCTTTG
>CAYXBG010000080.1:0-7739 GCA_964463145.1 uncultured Acidobacteriota bacterium | reverse complement strand
GAGCTGTGACGGATTTGGAATACGAGTTTCAAATGGCTCTGATGAACAGGCGACTGGAGCCGGAGATAGAGACTGTTTTTATGGTTCCCTCTGAGGAGTATTCGTATCTTAGTTCGAGTCTTGTTAAGGAGGTCTGTCGTTTGGGCGGGTCTGTTAGAGGGCTAGTTCCAGATGTAGTGGAGGTTAGTCTGTGCCTGAAGGTTCAGGACCTAAAATCCGAATGAAACCAAGATCTTCATGGTGGGTTTTCCTTGTTTCGATTTCTCTTGGATGTGGGCTCTTGTTGCACCAGCCAGAATCGAAGACCGAACTCACTGCTGTCGGGGTAGAAGAGGGGCAGGCTGTTTCAGAGGAGGCAGGACTAGACTCTACTAGCTTGTTTGAGGGTCGACTGCCGAGAGGGGGAACCCTTCAAGATGTCCTGATGCAGTACGGTTTTTCTTCCGAAGAGATCCACCAGCTGATCGTCGACACGAGACCAGTCTACAATCTTAACCGCGTCCGGGAGGGCAATCGCTACCAAGTAGAGTTTGGGGAATACGGGGAGACTCTATCCTTTGAGTATGAGATTAGCGATGAGGAGACTCTTGTTGCTCAATTTGACGGCAAATCATATGAGGTAATCCGGAAGGCCGTTGAATTTGAAACGGTGAGAGAGCATATATCAGCCGCTATCTCAGGATCTTTGTGGGGGACGTTGACTGAACTGGGTGAGAAGGAAGGCTTGGTCATGGCGATGGCCGAAATTCTCCAATGGGACATCGACTTTACTAGGGTGTATGAGGGGGATTTTTTTAAGTTGATTGTTGACAAAAAGTTCAGGCATGGTGAGTTTGCAAAGTATGGTGAGATATATGCGGTTCAGTTCAATAATGCAGGTAAGGATTTCTTTGGGTTTCGTTTTTTAAATCCGAGAAATGGGAAGATCGGACACTTCGATCAAAAGGGTAATTCTGTCCGGAAGGCATTTCTGAGGGTTCCTTTTCGATTCAGTCCAAGAATCTCATCAGGGTTCAGCTATAACCGCCTGCATCCGATTCTTAAGAAAAGACGTCCCCACCTGGGGCTCGATTTTGCGGCTCCCAAGGGTACCCCAGTGTTGGCATCGGCCAGTGGAACTGTAGTTGTGGCTGGATGGAACGGGGGTTTCGGGAAATTCGTTAAATTGAGGCACGGGAATGGGTACCAGACGAGCTATGGCCATCTCTCCCGTATTCGCGTCAAACGAGGAAGCCGAGTATCTCAAGGGCAGGTCATTGGCAATGTGGGGTCGACAGGACTATCGACCGGAGCCCATCTCGACTACCGTGTTCAGGATAAGAGGGGGCGTTATATGAATCCTCGTAGGCGCATAGCTTGGCCTTCTGACAAGCCAATTGATAAACACCATCTTGCTGCCTATTCCGCGGTACGGGACGATTACTCTCGTCAGTTAGCAGAAGGCTTGTATAATCAGGTTGAGGCTAAGGATTTTTTGCTAGCTGAATAGGGTGTTTAAACTTATCGGTAACTTCAAGGCCAGTTTGGAGATTTGGTCTCCTCTCATGTTGGTCTGGTGTTTGTCCCTATGTTAGATTTTCTGGCCCTATGAATAATCAACCCAGTCCTATCATTCTTGCCCTTGATACAGATTCGGCCGAAGATGCACGGCAGCTTGCGACTTTGCTTAAGGACGACATAGCGATGATTAAAGTAGGCCTCCAGCTGTTTTCTGCAGAAGGTCCGGAATTTATTAAAGAACTGACCCTGAATGGTGTCAGGATTTTTTTAGACCTCAAGTTGCATGATATTCCTAACACAGTAGCCGGGGCAGCAGTTGAAGCCGCCCGTATGGGAGTCTCAATGTTGACTCTGCATACTTTAGGTGGTGCTAGCATGATGGTCGAAGCTAAGCAGCGACTAGTATCTTTCAGCGAGGCAGAGAGACTCCCAACTCCAAAGCTATTAGGTGTGACAATCCTCACCAGCTTGGATGAAGGTGATCTATCGGAACTGGGTATGAAGCAAGGTGTGCGCTCATCGGTCGCTATGCTTGCCGATCTGGCAGTAAGGTCTGGCTTAGACGGCATTGTAGCTTCCCCACAGGAGT
This sequence comes from uncultured Acidobacteriota bacterium, assembly GCA_964463145.1. Taxonomy (GTDB): domain Bacteria; phylum Acidobacteriota; class UBA6911; order RPQK01; family CBDAPI01; genus CAYXBG01. The sequence continues at coordinate 5,650 of CAYXBG010000080.1, read as the reverse complement.
TGGATTTATTGCAACTGGAAGATAGACGCGAGCTGTTATGTGTCATACCTGGAATTCGACCAGAAGGGACGCCAGTAGATGACCAGAGACGATCCATGACACCAGGGGAGGCGATCTCTAGGGGTGCCGACTATTTGGTCATTGGTCGGCCTATCACCCGAGCTCCTGATCCTTTGGAAGCAGCTAGAGCAATTAACCGTCAAGTATCAATTGTCAGGCGAGGTTAGATGAACTGGGTTGTGCCACTGACCATGTTATTAACAGGGTCGGTGTAAGGACAGCTCCCAAGGGTAACTGTCCTTACAGTTTCTTCTAGGCCTTGCTTAAAACACTCCCATGTTGAAGTGGATACTTGAATACAGCTGGATTCTCTTCCGAAGGATCGACTACAGTCCCAGTTCAGAAAGAGCTATTTTCACCACTATTTTCTTTATCACCTGTGGCATACCTACAGCTAGTTGCGGCATATGGCAGTCCTGTGGAAGTAAATAGACAAACGAACCCGGATAAACATCAACCAGAGCAGGAATCGTCTTCGGAGTTTCGTAGAAAGCTATGTCGCGTTCATCTTCGTATTCGGTATGAGCACTCAAGCTTTCGGTTTGCACTACTGCAATGCCTTCTGCTCCTAAGAGTGTACTTTGGATATCGGCATACTTTCTGTGTGCTTCAAATTTGGCTTGGGCTGGTTCCTTGGTTTCGTAACTCATGACGATCGCAAAAATCGATTTACCGTCGATTGGGTAGTCGCCCTCAGGCGTGTCCGCGTTTACGGTTTCGAGAAATGCAAAAGCCTTTTTCCAGGCTGGTCCTAAAGAATAGCTATGCGCATTGGCGATGGTGTCTGTGATCATTTAATGTCCGGGATGTTGGTTTTATGAGATGCCTGTAAATGGGGTAGCATTAATTCAACGGATTTAGACTGCCCCATAGTCTAATATAAGTATGGTTTATCGCTAATCAGTGGAAGTTGTGGATTGTTCAAAGTAAAAAGTCAGAGGGGTCATACTGGTGGAAATCATGATCCTCGCTGTTGTTATCGGACTAGTTGCCGCCATGGCTATCGTGGCACCCGAGTATACACATGAGCGTTCTACTGCGACAAGGGTTGCCAATGAACTCTATGTTTTTGCGGAGGCTTTTCAGATCTACACCCTAGAAAACGGAACATATCCTTTGTCAGACGAGGTGAGATGAACTGGGTTGTGCCACTGATCATGTTATTGACAGGGTCGGTGTACGGGCAGTCTAGGGACATACAAGGCTTGCCCTTCAACGAGGTTGAGAGATCGGCTTGCCATGTTTTCATCGACACTGAGTATATTTGCACAGTTGAGGTGATCATGGAATCTGAAGGAACTCCCATACCGGTGATGAATTTGATTACATTTGGTTCCCAGAGGAGTTCTCTCCGTCCTCGACAGATTCACATTTACAACGAAGTTTCTCGGAAACCTGATATAGAACGGTTAGCAATCGATACAGGTGTGGATGGAGACCCCTATATTGCCAATTTTATTAACGTGCAACCTGGTTCCTTTATTGCCTTTGATTTAGTGGGGGATTTTGGAGGATTTGAAGAACCAGATAGAATTACGGTCGATCTTGGAGAGACCGAGTATAACTTGGCAGCTATCAACTGTGTAGATTTCGAAATCCTTGTTAATCGAATTAACCAGGTCAATTTTGATAGCCCTGACATCAGGCACGATTACGAACTGTTGGACATTCATCATATGGGACAAAAAAGGCCTCTTCGTAAGGGGCGTCGCTAGAGAATTAATAGAAAAACTGGCCCTTCTCAATGCATAGAGTGCCTATTAATTCCTTGAGGGAATCCACTTTTTGATCGAGGCAGTGCTGTCTCAACCCCTGAATAACCTTGAGTGACACTGTTGGTTCGTAGAAATTTGCCGTTCCTATCTGAATTGCAGAGGCTCCGGCAATCATGAATTCGAGGGCATCTCTGGTAGTGGAAATTCCCCCAATGCCAATGATTGGGATGGAAACAGCCTCCGCAACGGCGTGCACTAGTCTCACTGCGAGAGGTCGGATGGCCGGGCCTGACAAGCCACCCGTTGTATTCGACAGCATAGGGCGACGCTTATCGACATCTATACTCATCCCTACGAAGGTGTTGACCAATGTGATCGCATCGGCACCCCCATCCTGGCAAGCGCGGGCAAAGACTTGTATGTCAGTAACATTGGGAGAAAGTTTCACCCAAATCGGGTGATTGCTGTGTTTTTTAACTGCTTCTACTACGGCAAAGGTCATCTCAGGATCGTGCCCGAACTCAATTCCACCCTCTTTGATATTGGGGCAAGAAATATTCAACTCGAGTGCCGATACTTTGTCGCAGGGAGCGAGTCGTTCTGCGATGGCAACAAATTCCTGGATTGATTTTCCAAGCACGTTAGCGACAATGTGTCCTTGGAAGTTAGCAAGTCGAGGGAGTTTTTCTCTGATAAATCCCTCCACCCCAACATTTTCCAGGCCAATAGCGTTAAGCATTCCTGAAGGGGTCTCTTGTATCCTGCCGGGAGGGGGTCCTTCCATTGGCTCTAAGGAAAGACCTTTGGTGCAAAAGCCGCCCAGTTCCGATATGTCGAAGAAGCGCTCAAACTCCAATCCATATCCAAATGTACCTGAAGCCGTCAGAACTGGGTTTTTGAAATGCAGGCCAGAAATCTCAACCTGTAGATTGGGGTTCAGCATTTCAGATAGTTAGCTCCGATATCGACGACGAGTTCTCCCAGATGAAATCAGCTGCATCAAACACGGGCCCATGAGTGCAAGCGAGATGATAACCATGGCGAGTCTTCACGGTACAGCCTAGGCAAACACCGAACCCACATGCCATTTTCACCTCGACCGAGATTTGACAGGGGATTTTCCAGTCCTTGGCTACTCTGCTAACAGCCTGCATCATAGGAGTTGGTCCACAGGTGTACATCATCGCCTTGTCCCCAACATCCTGTTGGAGGTAATGTTGAAGACCTTGTGTGACCTGACCTTGAATTCCACGCGAACCATCATCCGTTGTAATGGTGGAGGTTACTCCGAGGAGCTCAAAGTCCTTGAGCCCAACAAGTTCTTCAGCTTGACGGGCGCCATAAACGAGATGCACCGGATGGTTGTTTTTAGTCAAGTGTTCTGCCAGTAAAAATACAGAAGCAATGCCCGTTCCTCCGGCCACTATTAAGGCTTTCTGGCTTGGAGGTAGGTTGGTTTCAAAGCCGTTGCCTAAAGGCCCGATCAGGCCGATGGTGCTCCCAGGTTCTGCTCCTGCCAGCTTGGCTGTCCCATCACCTACAACTTTGATTAGTAGTGTTATTCTCCCGTGTTCGGAGTTGGGGAGGGAATAGACAGCTAATGCTTTTCGGAGTAAAGGAAAGGGGAGGTTGAGTCCGTCCTCGACCCATGCCATAACGAATTGACCTGGGGTACAACTGCAGGAAATCTCAGGTGCTCGCAGTTCCAATAAAAAATTATTCTGGCCCAGATCCTTGTTGGACAGAAGCTCGGCTGACGTTGCTGAGATCACCGCGCAAGGATAGCATAGAGGTCTGGGGAGTATGAGGACATGGAAGCCCCGGTGGAGCGTGTGTTAAAATCCTGCGAATTCTCTTATTTTTTGGAGGCCTCTTACCCTGATGGCTCTGTGCAATAAGCACCTACTCAGCATTGAGGATCTTTCTCGCCAAGAAGTAGAGCGTATTCTGGGAGTTGCCCGCCAATTCCGAAAGACATTCGATAGTCCCGCTAAAGAAAGAACTGCCTTGCACGGGCGAACGGTAATGAATGCTTTTTTTGAACCGTCCACACGGACCCGCTCGTCATTTGAAATTGCAGCTAAACGATTAGGGGCAGATGCAATCAACTTTTCTACATCGAGCAGTAGTGTCGTCAAGGGAGAGAGTCTTAAGGACACAGCCCTGACTCTTCTAGCCATGAATCCGGATGTCCTTGTGGTGAGACACTCGGAGGCAGGTGCTCCCTTTTACCTGGCCCGTTACTGTGCGAATGCAGTCGTCATTAACGCAGGTGATGGCGCACATGAGCACCCCACTCAGGCATTGCTAGACGCCATGACAATCTCAGATCACAAGGCATCTTTTGAAGGCTTGATAGTGGCGATTGTTGGAGATATCGCTCACAGTAGAGTGGCCAGATCTAACATGCTACTTCTAAATAAGTTGGGGGCTAATATTAGGGTTTGTGCCCCACCTACTCTTATGCCGCCTGGATTCGAGAACAGTAAAATACTCCCGACCTATCATCTGTCAGAAGCTCTTGAGGGAGCTGACGTAGTTATGATGTTGAGAACACAGTGGGAGCGACAACATGAGAGTTTATTCCCCTCTACGAAGGAGTACTTCTCCCTCTACGGATTAAATGCTTCTAGGATGGAACTAGCCAAAGACGATGCAATCGTAATGCATCCTGGACCAATTAACCGTGGTGTTGAGATCGATCCTGCCATGGCAGATGGTTCCTGCTCTGTGATATTGGATCAAGTGCGCAATGGAGTCGCTTTAAGGATGGCATTGCTTTACTTGCTTCTTGGATATCCCGAGGAGGGTGAAAGTTGATGACACTTTTATTAAAAGGGGGCACCGTTGTGGACCCCTCTCAAGATATCGATCAGGAAAAACAAGATATCCTTATTGAAGACGGAGTTGTTGTCGACGTTGGAATTATCGACCCTAACTCGGAGTGGGAGATATTGGATCTGGCCGGTCTGGTTGTTGTTCCTGGGTTCATCGATATGCATGTGCATTTTAGAGAACCCGGGCGTGAGGACAGAGAAACTGTCGAGACGGGCTCGAGAGCAGCGGTTGCCGGGGGATTTACCAGCGTGATGTGCATGCCCAATACGACTCCAGTCAATGATAACGAGTCAGTTACCCGTTTCCTTTTGTCGAAGGCTCAGGAGGTTGACCTTGCTAACATTCATCCTTGCGGGGCTATTACTAAGGGTTCTTTGGGTGAGGAGTTGGCTGAGATAGGTGAGATGGTGAGTGCTGGTGCCGTGGCCATTAGTGATGATGGGAATCCCGTAGAAAATAATCAAATCATGCGGCGGGCATTGGAATATTCCAGGATTTTTGGCATCCCTGTCGTTGATCATTGTGAGGATAGAGCTCTAGCTGCAGGCGGTTGTATTCATGAGGGAGTGGTATCAACACGACTCGGCTTGCCAGCTATGAGTCGCACAGCGGAGGAAATGGATGTTGTACGCGACACCATTCTGGCTCGTGTTACTGGAGGGCATGCACATATAGCCCATGTTTCAACTGAGGAATCCCTTGAATGGATTCGAATTGCGAAGGACAAGGGAGTCCAAGTCACTTGTGAAGTAACCCCCCACCATTTCATTTTGAAGGATGAAGACATAGGTAACTACAATACCCTTTACAAGATGAATCCCCCTTTGAGGGAGGAGCGTGATGTTGAAGCCATGTTGCAGGGGCTCTCTGATGGTACGATTGACTGCATTGCCACTGATCACGCTCCACACACCACACTCGAAAAGGATACGACTTTCACCAAGGCTGCCAACGGTATAATTGGATTGGAGTGCGCTATCCCGCTCGCATGGGATTACCTAGTTTCAAGTGGCCTGATATCCGTCTCCAGATTGGTA
>CAYXBG010000079.1:0-7792 GCA_964463145.1 uncultured Acidobacteriota bacterium | reverse complement strand
AGCGCGCACGGTTCGGGACCGTGAGGTCGGAGGTTCAAATCCTCTCGCCCCGACCACGACATTTGTTCTGATGACGACGTCCACTAGCGACTCTGTTATTTTGTGTCAGCAGTTTATTCTTAGCGGCAAGGTGCAGGGTGTGGGATTCCGTTATTTTATTTTGCATGAGGCGTTCAGGCTAGGTGTCAAAGGATCGGTTCGTAATCTGAGTGATGGAAGAGTGAAGTGTGTAGCTCAGGCGGAGCAAATTGTTTTAAGAGAGTTTGAAGCTAGATTGAATGAAGGTCCACCATCGGGGAATGTTTCATCAATAGAGATACAGGTACTGATCCCTGGTGATTATGTTGATTTTTCAATAGAGGTGTAAGTTATGGATGATTTAAAGAGCCTAATTCGCGAAGTTCCTGACTTTCCGAAGGAGGGCATTCTCTTCTACGACGTGACAACCCTACTAAAAGATGTGCAGGGTCTTAGTGAGGTGCTGAAACAATTGACCGACCCCTTTGAGGGGCTTGGTATTCACAAGGTGATTGGTATCGAATCACGTGGGTTTATTTTCGCTCCCACAGTAGCACGGCGTATCGGTGCTGGATTTGTACCTGTCCGGAAACCCGGCAAATTGCCGGCTGCGACGATCAGTGCTTCCTATGATTTGGAATATGGTCAGGATGAGCTAGAAATCCATAAGGACGCGATTAGCGCTGGAGAAAATGTTCTGATCATTGACGATCTGATAGCCACCGGTGGAACGGCTGCGGCAACAATAGAATTAGTGCGTCGACTGGGTGGAAATGTTGTCGCTGCTGCCTTTCTAGTAGAGCTTGAGTTTCTTAATGGCAGACAGAAGTTAGATGGGGTTGATATTGTCTCAATACTGCAGTACTAAGCTCTAGTCCAGAAGGAACCTCTCTAGTTTCATTGTCGATGTTGTCAATTTTCTGGCAGATTGCGTTTTAGGATTTATTTGCGCATCAACGAGATTGCTATTCCTGGGAGTTTTTGGTCGTTTCTGTAACTTCGGCTTCCAGTAAGACAATACGCGCTTCGATTGACGCGGCGTTGGGACTTAGAGGGAACTCTGACTTGATTCTCTTGAACCATTCCAAGGCATCGTCCTTGGCCCCCACTGCGTCGTAGGAGAGTGCCAGGTTGGTCATAATTTCTAGCCTTGGCAAGTGCGTTGAGGAATTTTCCAGAACTTGATTCCAGGCTTCTTGTGCTTCTTTGTTCTTTCCCAACTCCAGTGCGATCTGTGCGAATTGATCACCTGCTAGTGCTTGGAGTATTGGTTCTGCAGCGGTCTCAGCTACTTCCTGAAAGATCTGTAAAGCCTTTTCTTTTTCTCCAAGCCGTCTTTGGGCCAGGCCTGTAAAATAACCGCTAAGGTCGCCCAGTTTCGATCCCGGATTGTCATGATGGATTTTTTGGAAATGAACTAGAGATTCCGTGTCGCGTTCCTTCTCGGTACTGAAGGAAGATGGCTGTATTTCTGGATTTGATTCTGCATCTTCCTGGGTGACTATGGGCTGATTAAAGGTGGCTAGCGCCCCTGAAAAATCTGCGGTGGCTCGAGCTAGCTGGCTTGCCTGATACCATTGCAATGTTGCCCATAAGATTGCCAGCAAAATTATGCCGCCCAAGCTTCCTAGGAGAAGCCCCAAGTGTGTACTTATCCACTCATAGGCTTCGAGTAGGAAATGACGGATTGAGTCCTCAGTTATTTCTTTTCTGGTCAGGTTTTTTGCCAAAATTTTTCTCCGTCCCTCGTGGTGCGCCTGGCAGGACTCGAACCTGCGACACACGGGTTAGGAACCCGTTGCTCTATCCTGCTGAGCTACAGGCGCAGCAAAAGAGGTCAGTTTAGCAGAAGGCCAAACCCCGTGCTATCGTTGATGCAGCATAGCCTGTGCAGAGGGGTAACTTTGGGACAAGGTAGAGGAAGACGGCCGATAAGATATACGAGTCGTACTTCCAGTACTCGTGCTTCATATGCTGTAGAGGACCTGGAAGGTGGACGTCGTCATCCCGAGCAACCCCACCCGTATCGCTCCGAATTTCAGCGTGACCGAGACAGAATTCTTCACTCCAAAGCCTTCCGTAGATTAGAAAATAAGACTCAGGTTTTTGCTCCTGGGTTTTCCGATCATTTCCGGACGCGTTTAACGCACACTCTGGAGGTGACTCAGGTTGCGAGAACGATTGGACAAGCTCTTGGTCTTAACACTGATCTTTGTGAGGTTTTGGCACTTGGTCATGACATCGGACATCCTCCCTTTGGACATGAAGGCGAGAAGGTTCTAAATGAGGAGATGTGCCAGGTCGAATCAGGATTTGACCATAATCTACATGCCTTGCGAATAGTAGAAGATTTCGAAGAAAAGTATCCTCATTTCAGAGGGCTTAACTTGACTCATGAGGTTAGGGAAGGAATTGTCAAACACAGCAACGACTGGGAGCAGGCTGAGAAGATCTATATTGATTTGACTGAATATAACCCCGGTATTAAGCCCTCCCTCGAGGCACAGGTTATCGATTTTGCGGATGAAATAGCCTATAACACAGCTGATCTTGACGATGGATACCGGGCCGGACTGCTGAGCCTGGAGCAAATGCTAGAAAGCAGTGAACTTTTCCAGCTGTTTTATGCTTCGGTTGACAGGGAAGTACCTTCTGTACAGGAACGCTTGAAAATATCCGAGGTTTTGAGGCGCATATTAGATTTTTTGGTAACTGACTTGATTAGCTGTACTGCTAGTCGAATAGAGAAGGAAGGTCCGCAAACCGTCCAGGATATCCGGCTCTATTCTGAGCGTTTGTTAGGATTCAGCCCTAAGGCTTCGAAGTTAAACCGTCAGCTTAAGAAATTCTTAAACACCGATCTCTATAATCACCGATCTCTAGATGGTGCCCGCAAGAGCGCTAGGAAGCATATCCAAGGGCTTTTTTCCTTCTATCATCAACAACCGAATTCTCTGCCCGATCGATATTATTCGCGGATTGATCTGTCCGGAGTGGATAGAGTGATTTGTGATTACATAGCGGGTATGACGGACTCATTTGCCCAAATGAAGTACAAAAGTATAGTTGGTTCTTAAGGGGTGTATCCTTTGTTTGACTCCTTGACAATTTTCCACTCATTCGAATAGAGTGCACTCTTTTTTAGGGCCCGTGCTACCTTAGGGGGATGTTGATAAAGACCTCTACTCTCCGGGAACGAAAGTCCCCGCTGCGGGTTAGGACTAGTTTGCAGGGGTGTGACCTGGAAGAAGAGCTAGAGAATTCCCGGGTGAGGTTTCCGGGGACAGTCGAAGTGGATTGTCAGGTCGTACTACTTAAAGAATATATCCAAATCAGTGGTAGTATTGACGCGGCTTTGGAGATTGACTGCTCACGTTGCTTGGAGAAATTTGGAGAGGAGATTAGAAAGAAATTCCGGCTAGTATATGCTCCAGATCCCATTTTCGAGGATGGAGAAGAGGTTCATCTGGAGTATGATGACCTGGATGTGGGTTTCTATCAGGGGGATGGTATAGATCTACGTAGTGTGATTTTGGAATCGATTTTTCTTGATCTACCAATGACAATGGTTTGTTCTCAGGACTGTAAGGGGCTTTGTGGTTACTGTGGCGTTAACCTTAACCTCTCGGAATGTACATGCAAGCCTCCGACAGACGAACGGTTCCAGGTATTGGCGGAGTATAGAAAAAGTCTCGGAGAAAACTGAATTTTAAAGTCGACGGGTTCAATGCAATGGCAAATCCAAAAAGAAGGCATTCGAAATCCAGAAGAGGTAAGCGGCGCGCACATGATGCGCTGACTGTGGTTGGCACATCTGTGTGCCCCCAGTGCGGTTCGTCCATGCAGCCGCACAGGGTCTGTCCTGAGTGTGGTCAGTACAAAGGAAGGCAAATTAGGGAAGTCGAGGAGTTCTAACTCGACCTGCTGGCTTTTCAGTTGATACCTAACCGTTAGACTCATGAAGGCATTTGTCTTTCCAGGCCAGGGATCCCAATTCGTGGGAATGGGGAAGGAGCTAGCGGATCGCTATCCCGTTGCCCGTAATACTTTCGAAGAGGCAGATGATGTGCTGAGGTTCAAGTTGTCTCAGCTCTGCTTTGATGGCCCTGAGGAGGAACTTGGGCTCACGGAAAACACACAACCAGCCATTTTAGCAACTTCGATTGCGATTTTGAGAGTCTTGCAAACTATGGGCAAGGATCCTGATTTGGTTGCCGGGCACAGTCTTGGGGAGTACAGTGCGGTTGTTTGTGCCGGTGGAATGGATTTAGGCGCAGCTCTAAGAGTAGTCAAGGAACGAGGTCGACTGATGCAGGAAGCGGTCCCTGTAGGACAGGGCGGTATGGCAGCAATTTTTGGCCTGGATGAGGAACAAGTGCTCGAAATCTGTGAGGAGGAGGCTCGGAGTGAGGTTGTTACTCCAGCTAATCTCAACGGTGCTGGACAGATTGTCATCGCTGGTCATGCTGAGGCAATCCGGCGAGTCACTGATCTTGCCGCTAAACGAGGGGCTAAGAGGGTGGTTTTACTTTCTGTAAGCGCACCATTTCACTGCCGTTTAATGATGCCTGCTCAGAAGCAGTTGGAAAAAATCTTGAATCAGGTTCGATTTAAGGATCTAGGGTATCCTCTTATAAGCAATGTGGATGCTAAGGCAACTCAGTCTTCTTCTGTAGTCAGAGATGGCCTGGTTCGGCAAGTTTCTTCACCTGTGCGCTGGGAGGCATGTGTCCGAGAAATGATCAGTCGGGGGGCGACATCGGTTTATGAAGTCGGCCCTGGTCGTATACTAACAGGTATGGTTAGACGGATTGAGAGATCAATAGATGCAGTTTCGATAGGAACGCTGGAGCAGATAGAAGCAAATGTTTGATTTCAGAGATAGAGTGGTTCTCATTACGGGTGCTTCAAGGGGAATTGGGTTGCGGGTAGCGCAGGATTTTGTTGAGGGTGGAGCAAAAGTAGTCCTAGCAGCTAGATCTGTTACGAGGATAGAGAAGGAAGTAAAGGCCTTGCAACGATCCGGTGAGGCTTCGGCTCTTGTTTTAGATGTTACAGATGGAGCGTCAATCCAATCAGCAGTCAAGAATGTTGTTGAACAGTTTGGGAAGATTGATATTCTCGTGAATAATGCAGGTATTACCAATGATGGCCTACTTATGAGGTTGAAAGATGAGGCCTGGGATCAGGTGTTGGAGACTAATCTTAAAGGAGCCTTTCGTATGACTCGAGAGGTGGTGCCTCATATGATGAAAAAACGCTATGGACGTATCGTCAACATTGTTTCTGTTGTGGGACTGACTGGAAATCCTGGTCAGGCTAATTATGTATCTAGTAAGGCTGGTCTCATCGGTCTGACAAAGGCTGTGGCCAGAGAGATAGCATCCAGGGGAATTACAGTGAATGCGGTAGCTCCTGGGTTCATAGAGACAGATATGACGGCCGATCTCGGCCAGAGGGTACGCGACCAACTTCTTCAGAATGTGCCTTTAAAGCGAATAGGAGAGGTGACAGATGTTGCCCCCGGCATCATTTTCCTAGCATCAGAAGAGGCTGGATATATCACAGGGCATGTGCTAAACATTAACGGCGGAATGTATATGTAGATGGTGTGCATTCCCAACCGCATTGGGAGGAGATATGGCAAGTCAAGGAATAGAAGATAAAGTCAGGGAAATCATAGTTGAACAGCTGAGTGTAAAGCCAGACGATATATCAGCGGATGCTAGCTTTGTGGATGACCTCGGAGCAGATTCGCTTGACCAGGTTGAGCTTGTCATGAAGTTTGAAGAAGACTTTGATGTTGAGATCCCGGACGAGGATGCAGAAAAAATCCAGACGGTTCGGGACGCGATTAGTTATATCGAGGCCCACCGCACCTAGTTTCCGGGAGTACCTTCAATTTGAGAAGAGTTGTTGTAACCGGGGTAGGACTGGTGTCTGCGTTGGGTAAAAATACCCGGCAGACTTGGGACGCACTGGTAGAGGGAGTGAGTGGGGTGGATGCCATCACTCACTTTGACCCAGCAGATTTTTCATGTCGTTTTGCAGCCGAGGTAAAAAACCTCGACCCGCTGCAATACCTGGATCCTAAACTTGCTAGGAAGATGGACAGGTTTATCTTGTTGGCGATAGTCAGCTCTGATGAGGCGGTTCGTAATTCGGGTTTGGAAATCGGTCCAAGAAATGAGAATCGTGTTGGTGTTTACATTGGGTCAGGAATTGGAGGGTTTGAAACCATTGAGCGGGAGCACGCAAGATTTTTAGAGAAGGGCCCTCGACGGATTTCTCCTTTTTTTATTCCGGGTTCGATTGTCAATCTAGCATCCGGACATGTGTCGATACGACACGGCGCCCGAGGCCCTAACTCAGCGACCTGTACCGCTTGTTCGGCCGGAGCACACGCGATCGGAGACTCACTCAAAATAATTCAAAGGGGCGATGCAGATGCCATGATTGCCGGTGGTTCCGAGGCTGCCATTACTCCAATGGGGGTAGGCGGTTTTGCAGCGATGAGGGCACTTTCAACCCGCAATGAAGAGCCTACAAGGGCAAGTCGACCATTTGATCTTGAGAGAGATGGATTCGTTGTCGGGGAGGGATCCGGAATCCTGGTTTTAGAGGAGCTCGAATTTGCCCGAAGCCGGGGAGCCGATATTCTCGCAGAGCTGGTAGGATATGGTATGAGTGGTGACGGCCACCACATCACAGCTCCACCGGATGATGGTTCAGGGGCTCTTAGGGTAATGAAAACTGCGTTAAGTGATGCCGGTGTCGACCCTTCATCGGTCGATTATATTAATGCCCACGGAACAAGCACTCCTCAGAATGATCGTATCGAGACTTTAGCTATTAAGCAGGTGTTTCAAGACCACGCGGGCAAACTTGCAGTGAGTTCTACTAAATCGATGACTGGACATCTGTTAGGAGCAGCTGGTGGTTTGGAAGCAGGAATAACGTCGATGGCCATTCACCGACAAACATTGCCGCCAACTATCAATTATGAGTACCCCGATCCGGAATGTGATCTTGATTATGTTCCCAATGTAGCACGTGAAACACAGGTTGATCTCGCCCTATCTAATTCCTTTGGTTTTGGTGGGACGAATGCGGCACTTGTATTTAAACGGTTCCAAGATTAGGTGAACTTTCGGGAAGTCTCCGAATCTATTTCTCTGACAATTTCATGAAAGAGCGTGGTACAATCCCGGCAGTTCCTTAATGGAAACCAACGCAGGATCCGATTGTTCTCTCCCTAGAAGACCCCAAGCGGGTGTTTGCACGCCTCCACTGTACGAGGTTCTAAGTTCCGGATGGAGTCGAGATGGCTTACCGTAATACCTCCTCTAAGCGAGATCGAAAAAGAAGGAAGCCGGAGAGTATAACCACAAGGCTTTGGAAAGCAGTCAATCGGCAAATTTCACCCAAGCAAGTAGCGCTTGGCAGTGGGGTTGCTGTAGTGATCACGTTTCTTGTGATTGGATTTGATTTCCGAAGTTTCCCCACCTATGAACTAGGTGAAATTGCCGATCGAGATGTGGTAGCGTTTCGCGATTTTACCGTCGAAGATAAGATTGCAACTGATTCCAAAAAAGAAGAGAGTCTGGCGACTGTACCGGCTGTTTTCGACCTGGATACGTCGGTTGGTTCTCAGCTCGCCTCGAATCTTAGGACCACTTTCAACAAGGGACGGGAGATACTGTCTGCTTTTCGGGAAGAATTAGGGCTTGGGCCCGCAGATTCGATGCCTCCATCGTCTTTTACCGGGCTTGTC
>CAYXBG010000078.1:0-8081 GCA_964463145.1 uncultured Acidobacteriota bacterium | reverse complement strand
CGTTGAAGAGACGATGCAAACCCTAGACGATATCGTCCGCGCTGGGAAAGTACGTTATATAGGAGCTTCGAGTATGTGGGCTTGGCAATTCTCCAAACTCCAGCATACGGCAGATATTCACGGCTGGACTCGTTTTATTTCAATGCAAAACCATTACAATCTCCTCTCTCGAGAAGATGAGAGAGAGATGATCCCTCTTTGCTTGGATCAGGGGGTAGGCTTAATCCCTTGGAGTCCTCTAGCGCGAGGCCTATTGGCCAGAAAACTAGGAACAGAAAAACTGACAAAACGAGCCCGAAACGATGTTATTGTACCTAAACTGTACAATGCCGAAAGAGATTCGACTGTTCTAGAAAACCTAGAAAAAGTATGTCTATCCCTCGGGACCTCCCTGGCCCAGGGAGCCATTGCTTGGTTGCTCAACAAACCAGGAGTTACAAGCCCAGTTATAGGAGCGACAAAAAGAGAACATCTTGATGACTTGGTGGAAGCCACTAATATCAAGCTGGATAGCCAACAAATGGAGAGACTAGAGTCAGGCTACCAGCCACAATTACCTCCAGAGTTGACTATTAACCAGTAAGACCTCCCTGCCCTCGGAAAAAAAGTCCTCACGACAGGCCTTGCTGTTGTATCTTTGATTGTGAAAAACCAATATAAATACATGCAATCCTCCACTCCTTTTGGGCAATGATTAGATCTGATCGCAAAATTATAGACAAAACTAGTGCAAATCGAGACCCTCTGGAAATTTTCAAGGAGTGGTTTAAGGCAGCTAGTGAATCTGGGGTCTTACTACCTGAAGCGATGTCTCTCGCAACAGCCACTCAGGACGCTAAGCCTTCAAACAGAATAGTACTCCTCAAAGGATTCGATAAGAATGGCTTTAGATTCTACACTAATCACGAAAGCCGTAAGGCTCTCGAATTGGATGAAAACCCACACGCTTCCCTAGTTTTTCATTGGGCAGTACTGAATCGTCAAATCCGAATCGAAGGAGATGTAAGCAGGCTTACAGGAAAGGAATCCTCCGAGTATTTCAAGACTAGGCCTCGAAACAGTCAGATAGGTGCCTGGGCTTCCAAGCAAAGTGCCTCCCTAGATAGCAGGGAGAGCCTTTTGAAAAAATTCCAGCTCTATCAAAAACAATTCCTGGATACTGAGATCCCTCTGCCTCCGTTCTGGGGTGGCTACCTATTATCACCTCATACTATAGAGTTCTGGGAAGGTAAGGATGACCGGCTACACGATCGTCTACTGTTCCTTCGTCGGGGAACTACCTGGGAAAGTGAACGCCTTTTCCCTTAATAGCGAACGGGGGCTTTATGGGTCGTATCAAAAGTAAAATCCAGATCTACCCATACGGAGATGTTCAGGAGAAGGGGAACGACTCTTTGCATGGCATAAAAATTACTCGTTGGGTAGAGAGGGTAATGCTATCAGGGTTAGATCTAAATCAGTCAGAGTTGGCTTCAACGGCGATTTCGAGAGATAAAAGCTCTAGCTTTCGCCTTAAGATCATCCGAACGCAGTCCAGCAGCTTCCCCTTGACGTATGGCCTCGTTAATTTCCACATTCTCCCTTAAAGCACGATACATTGCCCAGATATATCCAACTCTATTAGAACTCGCACAATGCAAGATGATAGGTGCTTTTTCAGTGTCCCCCACGACATCCAAAATCCGGTCAATCTCCTCATCACTACTGGAGATACCCTTGGTCAAAGGAAGATGAACATACCCCATACCTAGTTGGGTAACGGCCGCCCTTTCATCAAAGCCAAGGGCATTCATTTCATCCTGTCCGCGCAGGTTGACGACTGTCACCACGCCTTTTTTTTGAAGAAGTACTAAATCATCCGCACTAGGTTGTCCGCCAAAATAGATGTTGTCCCCAACTGAAAAGTTTAGAATATCTCCCAAAGGCTCCGGTATTGGGCTACTCCCCTCTTGCGAGATCTCAGGAGTTTCCGAGGTTTTCCCGACATGATCAGGAGCCGCGCAATCGGGGAGAAGTAGAAGTATGGTCAGGCAAAAAGCGATATAGAAGAGGAGTTTCATCCTCATAACGCCAACCATCAGCTCAGCTTACTTTCTTTGTAGACTACGTGCTTACGAGCCACTGGGTCGTACTTCCTAACTTCCAACTTTTCCGTGGTATTTCTGCGGTTCTTCGTAGTGGTATAGAAGTGGCCAGTACCTGCCGAAGAAACAAGCTTGATTTTTTCGCGCATAACCCTAACTCCTCCCTGCCCTTACTGGCTACCGTATTTACGCCGAAAACGTTCGACGCGCCCTTCTGAGTCCACAAGTTTCTGTTGACCGGTCCAAAAAGGGTGGCTTGCGGAAGAAATCTCCACACGGATTTCAAAGTGATCAACTCCATCAATCTTTCTTACTTTTTCGCTCGTCGCGGTTGAAAAAGTACAGATTTCATCACCCGTACTGCTATCGACAAAAACAACAGGATGATACTTAGGATGGATGTCTGGTTTCATTTCTTTTCCGAAAGATCGTAGTAAAAGGCCATTTTCCTCGAAAATCTGAGCCTGTGCAAACTTTTTCTTCCGTTAACAAGGCTGTACAAACCTCTTGTAGCATTCCTTACTTACCAGGATTCTGTGATGAGTCTAATAGTGCCTCGACTGCCTCTCTTGTCAATGGATGATATAAAGATTTGCACTTCGCATAAATTTCCCGTGCTTTCCTTAACCCTCCAGAAGCTCGAGTGAGGGCTCCGTACAAAGGGGCTACGAACTTACGCCTCCCTTGCCTTTTCAAGAAAACTTCCAGAGCTAGACCGGCATCCCGATAATCATTTTTGATGGTTAACATTAACCACTCGTACAGAATTTCAGAATTCCCAGAATTTGTGAATCCAAACACAAAATCCAAATTCACCATCCGGTCAAGCGGCATTTTTTCCGGCAAGTTTCTTAGGAAATAAAGATACTGATGTGTCGTCCATCCCGAAACGTCTAACGATCCTGCATCTGTGCCACTGGAAAAGGCGAGAAGCTGAGAGCGAACCTGAGACAGCGCTTCCGACCTAGGCTTCGGGTGATTGGAAGGAAGGCCCGGGCCAAAAACCCAGGCATTGATCTCAAGGCTATCCTCTAATTCCTTGTCATCCTCTAATAACTCCCGACGTAGAAAGGTTAGGAAAGTAGAAGTATCGATCGACTGAAACGCGAAATTTTCAAAATAGTGCATGAGGAATTCATCCCATCTATCTCGCCCAAAATGATTCTCTAGCATACGCAGAAAAAAGTGTCCTTTATCATAGGCTATCGGATTCATCGCATCATCTGGATCGCGCCCCATGAGGTCCAATTCCAACCAAGTATCACGAGCAGAGTCAGAAAAATCCTTTTCTATGAAATTTTTCAAGTTCTGTAATTCTAGCTCAGCAAGTAGTAGCTCAACTTGAGGTCCATACACAGACTCCATAATGCGATGCTCAAAGTAGGTGGTGAATCCTTCATTGAGCCAAAAATCATTCCATGTTTGATTGGTGACGAGATTACCTGACCAGGAATGGGCTAATTCATGTGCTATGAGAGATATCAATGATCTATCACCAGTCAGTATAGTTGGAGTTAAAAAAGTCAATCTGGGGTTTTCCATTCCCCCAAATGGGAAACTCGGCGGGAGAATTATCATGTCGTATCGATCCCATCGATAGTCTCCATAAAGATCCTCTGCAGCACGGATCATCTTTTCTGTATCAGCCAATTCCCAAACCGCATCTTTGATCACCGAAGGTTCCGCATAAACTCCACTACGCTTACCGATTGACTCGAATCGCAAATCGCCCACTGCTATAGCTAAAAGATACGAGGGGATAGCCTGAGGCATATCGAATTGGTAACTCCCGGCTGGATTCAGTTGCTTCGGATTCGAGGCACTCATTACTGCCATCAATCCGTGCGGCACCTGAATTGAGGCAGAATAAGTCATTCTCACTGCAGGAGTATCCTGACATGGGACCCAACTCCTAGCCAGAATGGCTTGTGATTGCGAGAGCAGAAACGGATGTCGTTTTCCAACTGTCTGGTCAGGCTCCAACCACTGCAGGGCTGCTGCTCTAGGTGAAGTCTGATAATCGATATGCACCCATGTAGTATCTGGCTCAATCCTGATACTCAAAGGCTCCCCTAAAAACGCAACCGATTCCCCCTTCAGGAAAGAGGTCTCTATACCCCCACCATTTAAAGTGACTCTTTTGATCAGGAGATCCTTTGAATCCAAAGAAAGCTCCCGGCTTTCACTTCTGTTCTCAATCTCAAGAGAAGCTCGCCCTTTCAAGACTTTAGATTCAAAGTCTACTTCTAGATCTAACTCCAAATGACGTACTGCAACTTGTTCAGGTCGGGCAAAAGAGTGGGCATCCTTACTCAGAACTAATTGGCTTAAAGTTTCAGGTGGACTCATACAACTCTGGAAAGGGAAAACTATGAAGGCCAGGAAAAGAAGCCGAGCCAACGTATTAATCACTGACTTGGCCCAGATCCCTTCGGGGAAATTCCCACGGAATTTCCTAAAGTCGAAGAATTTTGACTCTCAAAAAACTCAACCAAACTCTTACCTTGCACATGTGCAGGAATTTCTATTCCTATCAAATCTGCCAAAGTAGGGGCTATATCGATAGTAGGCACACGCTCCTTTACACGCATTGCGTCCACCCCAGGCACCACAGATAAAATTGGGACATGGCTATCATATCGGTAGGGAGAGCCATGAGTAGTCCTTAAACCACTCGACATTATGTAGTTCTCCTTTAACTGGGGAGTCAGATCGGGACTCCTTCCTTTATGAAAACTATTAGAGAAAACTCTCTGCCAAGGATCCTTACCATTTAGAAGAAGTTCTTCACTAGTCCAAACTCTTTTAAAAAAATCACATTCCCCAAGAATTTCCGCTGCAACCCTTCTTACTTCTTCTGAGGACAATCCCCTGTCCTCTATCATCGTGTCATTCAAATAGTAATCATGGGAAAACCATTCACCTGTATAGCCCAGTCGTTTCGACATCCTAGTATTACTGTTTTGAATGCAGATCTTATCCTGTTCATTGACACGCCTCCCATGTCCCCCGCCTACGTTGACAATTTCAGGCAGCTGCGCCACACCATGATCTCCAGTCAACACAATCATAACTTTCTCTAGACCGATCACCTGGTCAACAAAGTCAAGTAATCCTTGGATAGACACGTCAAGTCGCATGATTGTGTCAAGTACTTCCGGGCTATCTGGGCCAAACTGGTGTCCGACTATATCCAGTCCGGAAAAGGAAAGGCCTAAATAATCTGGGGAGGCACCTTTCCCAAGACTTTCTTCTTGAATCAATGTTTTAGCAAATTCCGCAAGATACCAATCTATTAATGGGGTCGCAGAAAATCCTCTATAAAAGGAATTCTCTCGGCTAGAACTAACTTCCCCGATTGCATGTGAGAAAGTCTTTTCATGCCAACCGTGATCGGAATTTCTAATCTGAAGTATTTCCTTCTTTTTACCAGGAACATCTAAAGCTTCCCAAAGTTGTCCGGAAAATCGATACGGCAACTGCCTGGCTGTGAAATTTTGCACCCATTTGGGGTAATTTTCTTGATAGTAGGTACTCGTGACGAAACCTCCATTGGAAGAACTGTACCAATAAGCACCTTCCGCGCTTTCACCTCCCAGCAAAATTGCCGCCCTATCCTTATAACTAGCCGTAAATGCCTTCGAGCTGGGCCATTGATCTTTTAACCAGTCCGGAAAAGCTGTCACTTCGAGATTAACTGGTGAACGCCCGGTTCCGAGAGGAACTCCGATCAAAGGGCTATTCTCGTCCGAAACACAGTACTCGATAGTCCCTGTCTGTTTATCGAACCATTGGTTGCTAATTATTCCCGATCTAGACGGATGTGTCCCTGTGGATATGGAGGCGTGACCCGGACCTGTGCTGGTAATCCCATGATCTTGATGTGCATCCTCGAACCAGATAGCGTTCTTAGTTAGCCAAGACAGCCCACCCTCTAGAACTGGCTCGAACCGATCGAGATAGTCTCCTCGAAGCTGATCTACCACTAGAATTAATATGAGTTTAAATTCTGATTTCTCTGAGAGGTTCCCGGGAGAACTATTAGTAAGACCTCCCGATTGACAAGAGCTAATACTCAGGAAAAGAAAAACCTGCATCAAAATCTTCATAGGGACCTCTCGTAAGCGCTACAACGATAGTGGTCCATTCTACTTCAACTTTAATGGTAAGAGGAGAGAATCAGGACAAGAATATTCTCCCTACACGAATGTATCCCTAGACTTTTTCTATGCAGAACATTCACCATGAGAGTCTCCTCGGGTAGAATGGGTTCAACCAGGTGGGGGACGTAGCTCAGCTCGGAAGAGCGCCTGAATCGCACTCAGGAGGTCGTGGGTTCGAATCCCATCGTCTCCACCAGTTCCTAGACACTCAAAAGGCCTAAAAGACAGTCCAGTTTCGGTATGTTTCCCTCAGATGTACTTCTAGAGCATCAGATACTCAGAATGCAGGACACTGAAAGGATTACGCATCCTGAAAAGAACACTTCCACTACTCTCAGTAAGCACCTTTTGTTTTTCGCAGAGACTCCATTAACGCCCTAGTATTCTTCTGATGAGTAGCAAGACCTTCTTTAATTCCAACGGTAGGCCCCTCTGTAATTAGATCGAAATGCCCGTACTCGTCAATTCCACGTACTAAAGTCACGGGTTGGCTATGACCACTCTGGCGAGTTGAGGGCGTGATGTACCTGATAACAAATCCAATGCGTTTACCATCACTGCTATTGGCGTTTGATCCATGGATAATATTGACGTGATGGAGAGACATCTCTCCATCATTCAGAACGACTTCAAGTGCGTCTTTTTCGTCAACATCGACTGCTATTTCTTGTCCTCGACTCAGTTGATTATTCTCAGCATAAGTATCTACATGCTTGTGAATAGGCTGGCGGTGGGAACCAGGCACTACTCTCATACAGCCATTCTCAACAGTACTGTTTGTCAGAGCCACCCAAGCTGTTGCTACCTCATATGAATCCAGACCCCAATAAGTTCCGTCTTGGTGCCAAGAGATGAAACCCGGATCGCGAGGATATTTAGCAAAAATAGAGGTCGACCATACAAGTAAGTTCGGGCCTATAAGCATCTCAACTGCATCAAGGATCTTCGTATGAGTGACGAGCTGATGTGCCCATTTGAATGCAATATGAGTTTGTGCCATATCCTCAGCAGACGGCTTACCTCCGAGTGCTTCCTGAAGTTCCTCTACTGCAGACCGAAAATAATCCACCTCAGCTGCCTTTAATACACTGACAGGAAAGCCAATGCCGCTCTTCTCGTAGTGCTCGACTGGGTGTGATTTACTCACAGAGTTACTATTCCTGGACATTATTAATACAACGGCATTCCCACATTACACTACTATCAGATCAATCTCGCAAATCATACCTAGCCCTCAAAACCATTTTTTGATTAACTTGCTCTCATGACGGGGTTGGACTGGTTTATTGTCATCATCATCAACGGTTCCATTGTACTGTGGGGCCTCGTCCTAGCCCGAGGAACACAACGCTCTGTCGACTGGTTCCTTGCTGCTAGAGGCCTGCCCTGGTGGATCGTAGGCCTCTCGATGTTTGCTACGGCTGTAGATAGTGGTGATTACGTGGCTGTAGTCGGTGGTGCCTACAACTACGGTTTGACAAATCTGACAGCTTGGTGGATAGGCCTGCCCTTGGGCTGGTTTCTTGTCGCTTATTTTGTGCTTGTACCACTCTATCGAAGTGGCATGTTCACAAACGCTGAATATCTCGAGTACCGATTCGGCCCAACCACTCGTGTCCTGAGTGCCCTTATCCAGATCCAGTATCGGACAAACGTTCTTGCAAACATCTCATTCTCTCTCTACCTGACTTTCAAAATTCTCACTGGAACTAGTAGTACTACTAGTTGGTATATCGTCGTCGCCCTTGCACTGGGCGCCGCACTTTACACTGCTTCTGGTGGATTGAGATCTGTAGCTGTGACGGATGCCATGCAATCCATTGTGATGTTCATC
>CAYXBG010000077.1:0-8083 GCA_964463145.1 uncultured Acidobacteriota bacterium | reverse complement strand
GTGGGCCTAGGTGGACTTGAACCACCGACCTCACGCTTATCAGGCGTGCGCTCTAGCCAGCTGAGCTATAGGCCCACGGTCAAAAGGAGGCGACAGTATAGCTTAGGCGGGATGCATATTCCATATTTCAAAGCCTCCTAGTCAGTGTAAAACTTCTAGTTCTCTGTTAATATTTTTTTCTCTCCGGTCGTTAGCGTTGTAGGGAGTAGTTAGTGTTGGATGGATGAGACGAGACCTTTGCGGACGAGACCGGGCGGCCTTAACCTGAAGAACAATGTTCTTGAGAGACAGTATGCATCAACTTTGTTAGAGGTTCGGTATAGATGACTATTAATGAGCAGGTAGCGTACCTTACTAAGGGAGCGTCTGAAACTATCAGTGAAGACGAATTACGTGCGAAGCTGATCCAGTCTGGAAAGACTGGGAAACCCTTGACAGTAAAAGTTGGGTTCGATCCTACTGCCCCTGATCTGCATTTAGGTCATACGGTCCTAATTCGAAAAATGAAACACTTTCAGGATTTGGGGCACAGAGTTATTTTTCTCATCGGGGACTTTACAGGCGCGATTGGCGATCCTACTGGGCGTAATAAGACAAGACCACCTCTCACTGAAGAACAGATTTTCGAGAATGCTGAAACTTATAAGAAGCAGGTATTTAAAATACTCGACCCCGAAAAGACCGTGGTGGAATTTAATAAGCGCTGGCTGGGAGAACTGAGTTCTCAAGAGTGGGTGCGATTGTGCGCCAAGTACACAGTTGCCAGAATGATAGAACGAGATGATTTCAGTAAGCGTTTGACAGAAGGACGGCCTATATCGATCCATGAACTACTGTATCCCCTGGCTCAAGCCTATGACAGTGTGTTTCTCAAGGCGGACTTCGAACTCGGAGGAACCGATCAAAAGTTCAATCTGTTGGTAGGGCGTGACATCCAGCGAGAATTCGGTATCGAGCCTCAAGTACTACTCATGATGCCCATACTCGAGGGGCTCGATGGGACTGAAAAGATGAGTAAGTCCATGAATAACACGATTGGGATCACTGAACCGGCCGTTGATATCTATGGGAAGATAATGTCAATAAGCGATGAGCTTATGTGGCGTTATTATGAGTTGCTAACCGATCAATCAATCGATCAGATCCAATCTTCACGTAAGAAACTGGAAAGTGGAAAGATCCATCCCATGGAGGTCAAGCACCATTTAGCGGAGAGCATTGTCAGTGATTTCCACTCCTCAGAGGAAACTCTTAAGGCTCGAGAGCACTTCATTCGAGTGATTCAGAACAAGGAGCCCCCCGGCGATATCCCAAGGTTTAATTTGGAGTCCTCCCCCGAACATAATCTGGTGGATTTGTTAATAAAAGCTTCACTGGCAAGCTCCAAATCGGAAGGACGACGTCTCATCCAGCAGGGAGGCGTCTCCGTTGACGGTCAAATGATAGGTGACGCAAGAGCAGTAATTAACTCGGACGACTTTGTAATAAAAGTGGGGAAGCGTCGTTTTGCCAGGTTCTCAAAAGCCTGAGGCTAATCTCTGAAAACTATGGGCCGCTAGCTCAATTGGCAGAGCAACTGACTCTTAATCAGTAGGTTCGGGGTTCGATTCCCCGGCGGCCCACCAGATGGATTGTTCCTTCTCGAGAACTCGATAATTCAAAATTACTTAATCTCAAAAAATGTCTCTATATGCAGGGTTGCTAATTGATCTGGATCAGTTGAAAATGACAGCATGAATTTGGAGGTATCGTAGGAGGATGAAATCCTTTCCCCACTAGGACTTCATTTAGGAGATAATCCTTGTTTGCCCTTATTGGGAAAGGACAGCCTTTCTCATAGGATTTCAAGATGAGAGGCTTTTTCTAGGATTTTGTCAGGTATGAACGCAGTTGGGTCTATTGTTGTTAAAAAATATGGTGGCACCTCGGTTGGAAGTCCTGAGCGTATCCGTAAAGTAGCTCGAGACTTAGTCGAAAACCGTTCGAAAGGTTGTCGACAGGTAGTGGTGGTATCTGCAATGGCCCAGACCACTGACCAGTTGCTCGGACTAGCTGGTCAAGTAGCAAAGCAACCTCGAGCTCGAGAGCTCGATATGCTGCTGACCACTGGGGAGCAGGTTTCCAGTGCATTGTTAGCAATGGCCGTGTATGACCTGGGAGCGTCCTCAATATCTCTAACAGGTGCCCAATGTGGAATTCGTACTGATAGAAATTTTTCTCGTGCAAAGATTGAAGCGATTGACACTGATAGATTATTCAATTGTCTGGAGGAAGATCACATTGTGATCGTAGCGGGCTTCCAAGGTGTTACAAGCGAACAGGAGATTACAACCTTAGGACGTGGTGGGTCGGATACTACAGCCACAGCTATAGCTGCGGCGTTGGGAGGATGTTCTTGCCAGATTTTTACAGATGTGGATGGTGTTTTTACTGCGGACCCTCGGATTGTCCCTGAGGCGAAACTCTTAGATTGGATTGGCTATGGGGAGATGCTGGAATATGCAGCTGCCGGCTCGCGTGTACTCCACCCAAGATGTGTAGAAATTGCGGCAAAATTTGGTGTCCCTCTTGAGGTGCGGAATAGTTTTCACAACGGGAATGGGACACGAGTTATAGGAGAAGATGATTTGGAAAAAGCAACGATTGTAGGAGTTACAGGCGATTCTGGTGTGGCCCGAGTGGCCATGACGCTGGTGAAGGATCAACCGGGTAGTGCAGCTACTATTACAGAAAGTCTATCTAATCACGGCATAAATGTCCGGTTAATAATTCAAGGGTTACGTCATGACAACCGAAGTGATGTTTCGTTGATTATTGATCAAGCTCAATTAGAAAAATCAGTCGAAGTACTCAGTTCATTAACTCCTGGTGTTGATGCTAAGGATGTGAAGTCGGATGCGGGGATAGCCATGGTAGCAGTTATCGGTTCTGGTATTGCTGGGACTCCAGGTGTTGCGGGGCGTATGTTTAGGGCATTAGCTAATGAGGGAGTTAATATAGATCTGATCAGTAGTTCAGAAGTCAAAATCTTATGTATCATTCGCCAGGAACGGCTAGACGATGCAGTCCGTGCGATTCATCGAGAATTTGAATTGGACAAGTTGGAACGAGAGTCGAATAAAGACTCTGGATAGAAGATTGGTAACATTGCAGGAGTGGAGTGGTTAGAGGAGGATTGTCTTTGAGCGATAAGTATGTTCAGTTGACCAACGATTTACATGATTATCTCGTAAGAGTTTCTGTGCGGGAATCAGATGTACTGAAGGAATTAAGAATTGAAACAGAGCAATTGCCCGAAAGCGTAATGCAGGTTTCTCCTGAACAGGGTCAGTTCATGAGTTTCCTGGCTCGTTTAATGGGCGTTCAACGGGCGATCGAGGTTGGAGTTTTTACCGGGTACAGCTCAATTTGTTTAGCAGCCGCATTACCTGCAGAAGGAAAAATAACTGCCTGTGACGTCAATGAAGAGTGGACAAAAACAGCTATCCGCTACTGGGAAAAAGCAGGAGTGGCAGACAAGATTGAGCTAGTTTTGGGTCCTGCGGTAACTACTCTCGGGCAACTGATCAAAGCAGGGAATTCTCAATCCTATGATTTTGCTTTTATTGATGCGGATAAAACAAATTATGGGATCTATTATGAGCTTGTCATGGAATTAATTCGGCCGGGAGGATTGATTCTTTTTGACAATACTCTCTGGGCTGGCAAGGTGATCGATGAATCAATTTCTGACCCGGACACTCTAGCCATTCGAAAGCTGAATCAGCAGTTAATTCAGGACGAGCGTATCAATCTGAGTATGTTACCTGTTGGCGATGGTCTGACACTTGTCCATAAAAAACAGCGCTAAGACATTTTTAGCTGCTTACGTATCTATTAATCTGGACTGCCGCATCCCATCCTTCTCTGATGGCCCAGACAACAAGGGATTGACCACGCCGGCAATCGCCGGCCGCAAAAATACCTTGCTGTGAAGTACTGTAAGATCCGAAATCTGCCCGGAAATTACTGTGGTCATCCATTTTGATAGGTAGTTTCGGGGTGATGGTATCTTCTGGTCCTACAAAGCCCATGGCGAGAAGTACCATGTCGCAAGGCCACTCTCGCTCTGATCCGGGGATTTCACGAAAACTACCGGCTCCATCAGGTTCTACTCGAACAGTTTGAATTCCAGCTAGATTGCCGTTGCCATCGTCCAAGAATTTCTTTGATGAAATCTGAAACTGTCGAGGATCATCTCCGAATTTGGCTTCAGATTCTTGATGACCATAGTCTTGTCGGAGAATGCGAGGCCACTGAGGCCAAGGGTTTTCCTCAGAGTTTCTTTGCTGGGGTGGTTCGGGAAGTAATTCGAAATTTATTAGACTGCGACAATTCTGTCGTAAAGCAGTGGCAATACAGTCCGTTCCAGTATCTCCCCCACCAATTACGATAACTCTTTTATTTTCGGCTGAAATGTAGTTCCCATCTCGAAGTTTGGAATCGAGGTAGCTTTTAGTGGTTGTACGAAGAAAATCCATTGCAAAGTGAATGCCTTGAACATGGTGGCCTTCAATTTTGAGATCGCGGGGACGGGTTGACCCACATGCCAATAGTAAGGCGTCACTTTTTTCGTTTAATTCTTGGATGTCAAGGTTCACTCCTACGTTCAATCCTGGGTGGAACTCAACTCCTTCTTGCTCCATTATCTGGACGCGTCTATTGACTATCTCCTTGTCCAGTTTCATGGGTGGTATCCCATACATGAGTAGGCCACCAATCCGGTCATCACGCTCGTAGACAGAGACAGTATGTCCAAACTGATTGAGACGCGTTGCAGCTGCTAATCCTGCCGGGCCTGAACCAATTATGGCTATCCTCTTGCCAGTTCGAGACAGAGGTTGCCTTGCTTGAATCCAGTTCTCCTCAAATCCTCTTTCGGCAATTGCATATTCGATGTTTTTAATAGTAACTGGTGAGGCATCAATACCAAGGACGCAAGCTCCCTCACAGGGGGCGGGACAAACGCGACCTGTGAAATCTGGAAAAGGATTGGTTCGATGTAGGCGATCCAAGGCCTCACGCCATTGTCCTTTGTAAACCAGGTCGTTCCATTCGGGTACTAGATTATCTACCGGGCAGCCTGGTTCCGATTGGCAGAAAGGTACACCACAGTCCATACACCGAGATGCTTGTGAAGTAAGGTGCTCTACTGGTGGATTGGTAAAGATTTCTTTGTAATCTTTGAGCCGTTCTTCCACCTCACGGGTTGGAGCACTTTGGCGTGGTATTTCTAGGAACCTGTTGGTTTTCCCATTTGTCTTTATTCTCCAAGAGTTTTTATGCCGCGAAGTTTTGTTCCCTAAGCACTCGTTTATATTCGTGTGGCATGACTCTGATAAATTGCCCGAGAACCGTATCCCAATTCTTGAGTAGTTCTTGGGCTCGAACGGAGCCAGTTAGATCTGAGTGACTTTGCACAAGATTAAAGAGTCCCTCTGCATCATCGTGATGTAAGGTGATCTGTTCGAGGCCGACGCTTTCAAGGTTACATCTACTATGAAATGATTTGTTGGGATCCCAGACATAGGCGATCCCTCCACTCATTCCCGCCGCGAAGTTGGTTCCTGTAGATCCTAGGACGACAACACGTCCTCCAGTCATATATTCACATCCATGGTCGCCCACACCTTCGACTACTGCAGTCGCCCCCGAGTTTCGAACACAGAATCGCTCAGCGGCCTGTCCCCGTATAAATGCTGAGCCCGATATCGCACCATATAGGCAAACGTTCCCAACAATAACATTACGATGACTCTCGAAGCTGCTTTCAGCTGGAGGATAGACGATTAGCTGCCCGCCAGAAAGTCCTTTTCCGACATAATCGTTGGCGTCACCTTCTAGTTCGATAGTTACCCCTGAGACAAGCCAGGCAGCTAGGCTTTGGCCGGCAGAGCCCTTGAGGTTAATATGTATTGTTCCTTCGGGCAGGGATTTCAAGCCATGTTTCCGGGCAATTTCACTACTTAACATTGTGCCAACTGTTCTGTCGGTGTTCTTGATAGGTGAGTCGACACGGACTCGATGTCGGTTTTCTATGGCAGGACGACATTTTTCTATAAGTCGTGCATCCAGCCGAGTTTCAAGATGAAATTGCTGTTTCTCTTTCGATTGCACCTGTCTATTTGATTCCTTGTGGCAGGCAAGCAAGCGGCTAAGGTCTATATCTTTTCTCTTCCAGTGCTCTAGATCGGAGAGGCTTTCAAGTAAGTCAGACCTTCCTATCATATCCTGGACACGTTGAAAGCCTAACCTAGCCATGTAACCTCTAACTTCTTCTGCCAGTAGGAAGAGATAGTTAACGACATGTTCAGGCTGACCATCAAACTTAGCGCGAAGAACAGGATCCTGAGTTGCAATTCCCACCGGGCAGGTATTGAGATGGCATTTTCTCATCATAATGCACCCCAAAGTAATCAAAGTTACCGTTGAGAAACCGAATTCCTCTGCTCCTAGTAAGGCAGCTATAGTGACATCACGACCGGTACGCAGACCTCCATCGGTTTGTAGTACCACTCGCGATCGCATCTTGTTGAGGACTAAAGTCTGGTGTGTTTCTGCTAAGCCTAATTCCCAGGGGAGCCCAGCGTGTTTAATACTGGTTAAGGGTGAGGCTCCTGTGCCTCCATCATTTCCGGAGATGAGAATATGTTCGGCTTTGGCCTTGGCAACCCCTGCTGCTACGACTCCGACTCCAGCCTCGGAGACAAGCTTGACACTTATCCGAGCCTGACGATTAGCATTTTTCAGGTCATAGATTAACTGCTTGAGGTCTTCGATTGAGTAGATGTCATGATGGGGTGGAGGGCTTATAAGACCTACGCCCGGGGTTGAGTGACGGATACGAGCTATTGTTTGATCGACCTTGTGTCCCGAAAGTTCTCCGCCCTCACCAGGTTTTGCACCTTGGGCCATTTTAATCTGCAGCTCATCTGCATTTGTCAGGTACCACATAGTTACGCCAAAGCGTCCTGAGGCTACTTGTTTGATAGCGGATCTTTCTGAATCGCCATTTTTGAGAAGTGTGAATCGTTCTGGATCCTCACCTCCTTCTCCCGTGTTAGATTTCCCTCCTACTCGATTCATCGCGACCGCAAGTGTTTTATGAGTCTCAGCTGAAATGGATCCAAAACTCATAGCACCTGTGCAAAAACGTTTAACTATCTCTGCCGCCGGTTCCACTTCATCTAGAGGGATTGGTGGCTGGATACCATCTCTAAAGCGGAGTAGGCCTCTCAATGTGCAGAGATCTCGAGATTTTGCATCTACTTCCCCTGTAAAATGCTGAAAGGCAGATCGATTCCCAGCTCTAGATGCTATTTGCAAAGATGAAATTGCTTCAGGGTTCCAGGAGTGTTCCTCTCCACCGGACCGCCAATGGAATTCACCTGGGTTTCCCAGTTGGAGATCCTCACCATTATCTTTGTAGGCTTCACGATGTCGTCTAAGAGATTCTTTTGCCAATATGTTCAGGCCTACTCCACCGATACGACTAGGAGTACCTTTAAAGCAGGTTTCAATAACCTCAGTGGAGAGGCCAAGAGCCTCGAAGATTTGAGCTCCTTTATAGCTTTGGAGAGTTGAAATACCCATCTTGGCCATGACTTTGAGTATCCCCTTACCAACACTTTTTTTATAAGTTTTTTCGAGGACAGCGGGTCCTTGAGGTTCGGATGATTCCTGGCCGACGGCTTGGATTAAGGCTTGGTATGCCATGTAAGGGTAAACTGCATCTGCACCGTACCCAATTAGTAGGCAGTGGTGGTGTACCTCACGAGCTTCTCCGGTCTCGACTATAATTCCAACCTTTGTACGCAGACCATTTTCAATCAGGGCATGATGGACTGCACCACAGGCTAGAAGAGAGCTTATAGGTGTACGTTCCGGTCCTACTGCTCGATCTGTCAAAATCAAGAAATGTGATCCGTTCCTTACCGCTTGGGTGGCTTCAGTGCAAATACGATGCAAACTCTTCTCCAACCCTGCCTCTCCCTCTTGGTGATTCCAGGTAGTGTCTAAGGTTTGTGATTGCCAGTTCCGAGTA
>CAYXBG010000076.1:0-8291 GCA_964463145.1 uncultured Acidobacteriota bacterium | reverse complement strand
CTATACTGGTGATCAAGGCTTCATGCTGGGTGAGCACGATTATCAGGACAAACGTTGGATGTATGAGGAGTCTATGCGCATGCCTTTTCTAGTCCGTTACCCAAGAATGGTGGAAGCTGGGTCCAAAGCAGATTTATTAGTCAATAACACTGATTTCGCGCCCACACTTATAGAGCTCGCAGGAGGTGAGGTTCCTCAATATATGCAGGGGGCCAGTTTCAGACGTGTCCTCGAAACAGGTAAAGAGCCAGGAAATTGGAGGACATCCACCTATTACCGTTATTGGATGCACATGGCCCACCGTTTAGGTAATCCAGCCCATTTTGGGATCCGAACTAAAAGGTATAAGCTTATTTTCTATTACGGTCTCGACTATAGGGATTCTGAGAGAGTCAAGACCGATCAGGGTGACAGGAGAAATCCACGAATTGCAACTCCTCCAGCCTGGGAATTTTACGATCTCCAGAATGATCCTCACGAGATGGATAATAGATACAACGACGATGGTTATATGGAGGTTATTTCTTCACTCAAAAAGGAGTTGAGAAGATTACGCGAAGAGCTGAATGAGACGGACGATAACTATCCCCACCTACAAGCAATCGTCAGTCGGTATTGGGACCAACGATGATGTAGTTCTTGGTGGTTTTTTCTAGGATTCCCTCAAATCAGTATTGCTTTTAGGTCGGTCTATTCTGGGTCGGCTGCCATGTTCTGGATATTGTGGACATCTTCTAGGCGTATCTTTAATACCTCAACTGTACGTTTGTCTCCCGCGTAGGCAATCAGTAAATGTCCATCATGTTCCATCATGTGTGGGTAGTTTACATTACGGCCTCCAACCAAATAACCCATTTGGTTGAATATTATTCCGTCATCACTGATAGAGAGAGCGAGGGGATCGCGTTGATGAGGATTGACATTGGAAACGAGAGCGTAACGTCCATCACTCATTCTGATCCCGTGAAATTTTGAGCGGGCGTCAGGGAAATTGGTGCGGACTGGGGTATTCCAAGTACGGCCGTTGTCTATCGAAAAGGAGCGGAATAAATATCCACTGCGATTGTTGTCACGGAACAAGGCCATAAGATTGTTGTCCGGGAGCACCCACCAGTAAGGTTCTTCTGCATCTAAATCGCTCTCTTTCAATACAGGGAACGATGACCATTGATCCAATCCTTCGACTCCTCCCACCAGAAACTGCACTCCAGTATCCTTGTAGTCGTGAGTGCGCCGGGAAGTCATCCATTCCCCAGTGGGAAGGCGTTTGGGTGGGAAGTTATTGATCGCATTATCTGCCAAAACTCCAGCTTCGTCCCAGGCTGAAGTCTCAGAATTCCAACGGAATAACATTAGTTGGAGGCTGGGCCCGAAAAATTTACCAGCCTCGTCTAGGGAGGCTATTGCTAGTAACTCTCCATCGGGTTGCCAGAATCCGCGGGCAATCCAACGAAGCCCTTTGTCAGATCTTACCCCATAGTATTCTGAATCTGGCTTTGCACCCGGTGGGTACGGCGTGAGAAAACGAGGGGTATCCCAGTTTACACCATCGTCGCTATTGGAAAATTTGACAACCTGGCCGACTCGATCTTCCTTCCCGGGTCCGTCACTCCACATTATCCAGTAACGCCCGTCGTGATAGGCTAAATAATTGTGTTGATTGACACCCTCTGCCTCACGCACATCGCTAACTATGGTGTGCAGAGAAGGAATCTGGGGTAGGTTGGCGAAATCGATCTGGTGAACGTCTTCTGGAACCCAGTCTGCAGCCAACATCAGAGGCGAATTAGGATTATTAACGGGGTGTGGGCCAGATAAAGTTTTGGGTGAGTGAGCTGGTTCGCTACAGGAGCACAAAAGAACTAGTACTATGAGAGAGTTTCTTAAGGCGAAGGAATGATAGGTTAGTGTTTTCACGAAAGCTCCTTTTCTGCTCAATTCATTCAACATTCTCTGCCAGGGATTGACCAAGATGGTTGCGGGGGGGGGATTTGAACCCCCGACCTTTGGGTTATGAGCCCAACGAGCTACCAGACTGCTCCACCCCGCGTCAAGAGTGGATCATCCTAGTCAAAGTAAGTTTTCAATGTCAAGCGAACATATGAGAGGGTAGATAGTTATTTACTCCACACTCTGTTCGGTTTCCTCGGCATCTTTCGCACAACGGAAGCCTGTGCCGTATTGTCCTTTTTTCAAGTAGGCTCCCCGCACGTATAGCCCTATATGCCTGCCTCGGATAGCGTAGGAACCGCCCCGAGCAGAATAGAAATTACGGCTAAAGTTAGGATCACGTCTAGCAGGACTTTTCCTATAAGCTCTGAGTCTATCAGACACCCATTCTTGAACGTTTCCCAACATGTCGATGGCTCCGTAAGCCGAAATGTCTCCACTACCAAACTGTCCCACCTCAACGACATTCCGATAGCCTGCCTCGTTTGAATTACTTTTGCTAGGTGAGAACTCGTTTCCCCAAGGATACTTGAATCCTTCAGGTCCTCTGGCTGCTTTTTCCCACTCGGATTCTGTGGGTAGACGGCCACCAATCCATTCGCAGTAGGCCTGAGCATCATTCCAGGTGACATTGGCGACTGGATAGTCTTCTTTCCCTAGGTTGTAAAACTGCTTCCAGTTGCCTTCAGTTTCATGTACGCCTTCTAGCTCGAATCTGATGTACTCTCCGTTGGTGACTTCGTAGGTGCCAATTTGAAAGGCTGGAATGTCACGTGTATGTTCCGGTTCGTGTAATTGAGGTTTTTCCTCGTATCCTGTGGGACGAAAATTACTACCCATGGTGAATTCGCCAGCTGGAACAGTCACGAAACTGCCGATTTTTGGTTTGGCTGGTTCTTCGATAACTGGGGTAGTGGCTATTTCCTCGACAGGTGCTTCTTCAGGGGCCGCACAACCGGGCAGAAGTAGAAGTATGGTTAGACAAAGAGCGATATAGAAGGGGAGTTTTATCCTCATAATAGATTCAACTTATACCAGAAGTAGGCTTTGGTTCCAAATTGAGATTGCATGGACGCACCCCTCTGTTAAAGGGGGTAAGTGAGAGGTGGTCCTCGTTAACGAGTAATGATTTTGATGGCACTCAGAGTTTTTTTCTAGGGAGATAATCTCGTACCCATTCCATGGCATCCTCTTTTGAAGAGAGAACATTCTCCAGATGTAGATCCTCCACGCGGGTTAGTATATTGCTAAATTGAGGACCTGGGGTGAGTCCCAAAGCAATGAGATCGTGACCGTTGATTAAGGGTTCAGGTCGGACATCCTCGGGCCCAAAATCATGTAGTTTTGCGGCACAAAATTCATATGCTGAGAGATCTTCATGGCTAGCCAGACAGTCGAGTCTATGCAGTTCCAAATGTTCTTGGAAATTTGGCTGACGTAAGAAGCGTTTCAGCTTGGAATCTCGCATTTCCATCACATTTATGAAACGGAGATGCTGTTTGACTAGTTCGATCACGTTTTCCGTGTCCTTCTTGGAGATTCTTAATCGTTTACAAATCACAGAGGAGAGCTCAGCTCCGACTTCGGCATGTCGATCAAAACGGATGCGGTCTTTGATAGTAAATGTAGAAGGTTTTCCAACATCGTGTAGCAACATCCCTAACGCTAGAGTTGGGGAAGGGCAGGTGGAGAGCTCAAAAAGTAAACAAGTATGTGTGAAAACATCTCCCTCAGGATGAAATTGAGGAGGCTGTTCAACACCATGCATCCTTGCGACTTCAGGTAGTATGATTTCTAGAATTCCAGTCTCGAGCATCAGTCTGAGTGCCCTGTGAGCCCCTTTGCTTGTGAGTATCTTAAGGAGTTCATCCTTTATTCGTTCCTGGCTAATACGATTGAGTCCTACAGCTTCTTCGCATAAGCTTTGCCACGTTTCATCATCTATCTGGAAGGAGAACTGACTAGCGAATCTAATTGCTCGGAGGACACGCAAGCTGTCCTCTTCGAAGCGTTGCTGTGGATCGCCGATGGTCCGTATCAACCCACGCTTGATATCGCGTGCTCCTTCACAGAAGTCCAAGAGGTGATCGCTAATTGGATCAAAAAAAAGACCGTTGATCGTGAAATCGCGGCGCAGAACATCATTATGGGCATCTGAAAAAGAAATCTTGTCGGGGTGGCGACCATCTGAATACCCGGTTTCTTTCCGGAAGGTGGTCAACTCAAATTGTGCCTCGTTTTCAATAACTACCATGACTCCGAACTGTTTACCCACCGGAATGGTTTTTTTAAAAAGTTGCTCGATATCTTCTGGATGAGCGGAGGTGGCTATGTCCACTTCTTTCACTGGCAGTCCCAGAATGGCATTGCGGACGGCGCCTCCTGCAATATAGCTTTCAAATCCGCCTTTCCGAAGTGTCGAAAAGACCTGCGACATCGCTTTGGCGAGTGCCGGATCCATTTGAGATAGTATGTCTACACTCATAATACGATGTTATCAGAACGAGCTGGGACGGCGAGAGTCTATAGGATTTGAACTATTGAAGCCGAGTAAAAAGGGGAGATAATGGGTGCCGTTTGGTTAGAGCAGAGGAGATTTAATGGGGCTAGTTGAACAGATTGAACTCTACTTGGGTAACTCCACGAAGGGCTTCTTCCATATAATCCTTGATTCGACTCACAAGGGATTTCTCGTTCAGTCGGATGGCTTCTCTAGACACTCCAAACCTGTCGGCGATATTTTGCAAGGTTGCTGGATTTTCGGAAATCAAGCGCTCATAGAGGATCACTTGTTCTCTTTCTGATAGATCATTTGCGAATTTTTCCAGTTTCTCGTTAAAAACTGATTTAAGTTCTCCCCTTGCCAGTCGGTCCTCCAGGGCATCTTCTGATGCTTCTAATCTGTCGATCAAGGGCGTTGTGTCTTCTTCGCTTACGGCAAGATTAAGGCTGACATCGCCTCCTTCGATGATGGGTTCCACTTCACGAACATCTTCTTCTGAGACATTGAGTTTTTCTGCGATGAGGCGGTGTGTAGGTTCTATGCCTTGTAGGCGTAGTTTTTCTTTTTCTTTGCGTAGGTTAAATAAGAGTCTACGTCGTTCATTGGTTGTACCTACTCTGACAATACGGAAGTTGTCTAATAGGAACTTTATGATGTAGGCCTTGATCCACCAGGTGGCGTAGGTAGGAAGACGGGCACCTTTGAATGGGTCGAACCGTTTGACAGCTTCTAGAAGTCCGATGTTGCCTTCTTGGATCATATCCATTGCATTGGAATACACCCTGTTGTACATCATAGCTACACGTACGACTAGCCTGAGATTAGAGCTGATGAGCTGGGTAGCAGCTTCTTGATCTCCGGCTTTATAACGTTCTACTAATTCTATCTCTTCCTCAGCGCTGAGAGGGGGGAAATGCCTGATTTCCC
Source organism: uncultured Acidobacteriota bacterium (assembly GCA_964463145.1). Taxonomy (GTDB): domain Bacteria; phylum Acidobacteriota; class UBA6911; order RPQK01; family CBDAPI01; genus CAYXBG01. Next base: position 2,911 of record CAYXBG010000076.1, on the reverse strand, counting down.
ACATATAGCGTCTCAAAGGATCTGCTCGGACCAGCCCCTTTTCTGGAGATGATGAAATGTCGACCACTTCGGAATTTTCAGATTTTTCCGGCTCGAGTTCGACTATTTCTGTCTCGATAGAGAGATCCTCGGGTTCAAGTTCTGGTGTGTCCTCAGTAGGGCTCATGATTACTCCAAATCTTATCACTAAAGACCTGGTTAATTGGGAAGTTTGTCAGGCGTTAAGCTGTTTCAGCCAGAGAGTTTTTTCCGCTGACGCCACTGGTCTAGAGCTACGGCGAGCACGATAATAGATCCAGTAACTATCTCCTGAATCCAGTTATCCAGTCCTAATTTGGTACATCCATTTCCGACTACCGTCATTATGAAGGCACCAATCAAAGATCCGAGAATCGCTCCCTCACCTCCTGCTAGACTCCCTCCTCCAATCACGACTGCCGCTATCACATCCAGTTCCATGCCGAATGCAGTGGTGGGATCACCCATTGTTAGGTAAGAGAATTGAAGGATGCCAGCCAAGCCAGCAAAAGTTGCCCCCAGAACGAAAACCATCATACGGATTCGGTCAACGCGTACACCACACAAACGTGCTGTGAGTTCATTAGAACCTATAGCGAAAATGTGTCTGCCTGGCTTGGTATGAGAGAGGAAGAGTGAGGTTAGAATAGCACAGGCTATTGTTAGCCAAACTCCTAAAGGTACCAATATCCATCGGTCCCCCGGGCCAAGGCTAGTGAGCAAGTTATTAAGCCAACTGGGGGGAGCTATTACCATCTGTTGAGAAGCGAGCCCCTTAGAGAGTCCTCGAATAACTCCAAGCATGCCAAGTGTTACTATGAATGGGGTGACCTTGAGTCGCGTTACCAGAGATCCCGTTAGAAGCCCACAGACCGATCCTGCGAGTATTCCTCCTACAGCCGCTAGAAGGGGTGGACTTCCAGATTGTAGGAGTAAGGCCACGACGACCGTGCAGAGAGAAATCGTTGATCCAACGGATAGATCTATTCCTCCCGAGATGATAACTAGGGTCATCCCCAGAGCTGCCATGCCTACCACGGCACTCTGAAGTAACATAATTTCGAAATTATTCCAATTCAGGAACGTTGTGGGCCGAAGTAGTGAGAAAATGCCGACCACAAGTATCAGGCCGACCAAGGGGCCAAGTTGAGCATGGCGTATTTTCCTAAGTAGTGCCTCTAGGTTTTTCATAGCTGATCACCCTGGGGTTGAAGGGTAGTGGCCAATTCCATGATTTGTCGTTCGGATATTTCGTCAACCGGTTTAGCAGGGTAAAGGTAGCCTCGAGCCATCACAGCGATCCGGTCGCACACACCCATTAGCTCGGGTAGGTAGTTGCTAACGAGTAGAATCGATCGAGGAGTAGCGGGGTCAGAGCGATTACCAGTGGCTAACTGGTCTATTAGTTCATAGATCTGAGCTTTTGAGCTAACGTCTATTCCACGGGTGGGTTCGTCTAACAAGAGAATCTCACAGTCATGATGCAGTAATCGAGCAAGGGCAATTTTTTGCTGGTTGCCTCCGGAGAGTTCTCCCACCGGTTGGTCAGAAGAATGATATTTTACTCCAAGACGGTCCAACCAGGTGGAAGCGGCTTTTTTTTGTTTTTTCTTGGATAGGAGTCCGAAAGTTGAAAGTTCAGATAATTTTGTTAGCGTGAGATTATCTAGAATGGAGAGGCTCAGAGCTAAACCTTCTTCCTTGCGGTTTTCACTGACCATGCCGATCCCCCGTTCCCAGCGTTCGGTAGGAGAGGCAGGTCCACTGACCGTAACCATGCGGATTTTTCCGGATTTGATGGGAGACAATCCAAAAATGGTACGTAACAACTCTGTGCGGCCCGATCCCACTAGACCTCCAATCCCCAGCACTTCACCTTTGTGCAGTGTCAAAGAGGCTCCTCTCAGTAACCGAGTTCCTGAGAGGAGTTCCAAAGTAAGTACGGTTTCTCCACGTTGACGTGCGGAGCGATGGTATAGACTTTTCAGATTGCGGCCCACCATGGCAGAGGTGATTTGATGCACGGATGTCTCTTTTATAGATCCGGTCTTCACATCTCGACCGTCCCTTAGGACTGTGTAAGAATCTGATATCTCAAAAATCTCCTCCATGAAATGAGAGATATAAATAATTGCTTTCCCCTGGTCTCTAAGTTTTGCGATAAGTCGGAAAAGGCGGACACGATCAGCGTCAGTGAGGCTACTAGTAGGCTCATCCAAGACTAGGACTTGAAAACCGCTAGCAATGGCTCGAGCGACTTCGACGAGCTGTTGTTCCCCTAGAGACAATGTGTTGGTGTCTCTAGACCAAAGACCGGGGTCTAGGCCGACTTCGTTGAGTGCTGTTTGTGTTGTTTTTTTTAGAAGGGTCTTGTCTAAAATGAAGTTCCCCCCCGGTTCTATACCGAGCATAATGTTTTCAGCTACAGTCAAATGTGTGGCCAATGCGAGTTCTTGATAAATCATGGCCACGCCGGACTCGCGACCTTCCATTGGGTTTAGAGGTTTGAACAGTTTTTTCCCCAAATAAATAGTCCCGGCATCGGCGGTCAAAGCGCCCGAGAGCACCTTCATAAGAGTGCTTTTCCCCGCTCCGTTTTCTCCGATGACGGCATGTACTTGCCCCGAGTAAGCAGCTAGCGTCACTCCATCCAAAGCACGGGTAGCCCCAAAATGTTTCACAATCCCAGTCATACTGAGAATTGGATTGGAGGGGTGGGCTGAGAAGGGCAAACTAGAGGGATTCTAACAGTTAGAGTTCTTACGCAGAAGGGGTTCAATCTGTTCTAAGTATTGTCTGGATTTCTTCATCATCTATGTTTTCGGTTGTGACTAACTTTACTCCGGTATCGAGCCGCAGTGGTATTTCCTGGTTTCGGATGTGTCTGAGGACA
>CAYXBG010000075.1:0-8353 GCA_964463145.1 uncultured Acidobacteriota bacterium | reverse complement strand
GTTGGCGTTACCGGTTCCGTGAATCCTGTCCAGGATAAGACCATCGCCACATTTGAGTGGTGAAAGCCAGGTGAAGCGTCTACCTAGGAGAGTCGCTAGAGCGACAGAGGTTTCCAGTATTCCTACTATCGGGATATGAAGATATTCCTTTGCAGCGACGACTCCTGGGTCCGCTGCGCAGAAGATTATGACACCATCTGCGGTTTCTTGATCGATTTGCTCTACTTCCTGCATTAGGAAGGTCATTTGTAGGCTTTCCCAGAAGTGCTGTTCGGGCGATTCTATCCCTTCGGGTAGAAAGGTGAAATCGAGGTGGGTGTCTGGATCATGGGCACTGTAGTAGGCCTTTTCCATGAGGGGTTGCCAGTCAACTTTGGTGAGTATGACGGGGTTGATAACCTTTATGTTGATCATTTTAAGCGGTCCACTAGAGTAATAAAGTTAACAAGGACTCCCTATGGGAATTAGTTTACAACCTGAGAAATCATTGCTGCTACTTTTTTGAGAGTTAATCGCCAGTTTGCTTGATTTGTGTCAAGTTTTTTCAACGGGTTTATTCTGGTTCCCCCCAGGATGACAGGTGATCCATAAGTGAGGATTGTTTGACTAGTTTCGAGGGTAACGGATAGAATTCTCAATACTTTTTGGCCTTTTTCACCTATGAAACATACCCATCAACCTGTTATCTCGGCGGCAGGGGAAGCATCCAATCTAAGGGCCTTTCTGAAGTTTATTGCTCCTGCTTTGGTCTATTCGTTTCGCCACCTCACATTGGGGACATATGTGCGCGCCAGGCGCCACTACCATCGATGGAGAGGAACTAGATGGCGCATATGAGAATTGGATGAAGTTACCAACTCCAACAGAGCTTGAGCCCACTTTTTTCTACGGAGAGCATCCCTTATCCGGCAACAAAATGAACGGTTTGGGTGAGCGTGAAAGAAGACGTGCCCAATATGTGTTCCACTCTAATGCCAAAACCGGACCTTTACCCTGGGACAGGATGCAAATGTATTTTCGTTACAACTATCCCTTTTGGGCTTTACCGCAACTGCTCAGAAATGCCTGGGCTTCCTTCAGGCCGCACGGGAAATTGGCAAGTAAGCGCCGAGAATTTGTAGATTCCAGCGAAGCCGCACAAAACATTAAGGATAAAGCAACTGAGCTGGGGGCCGGCATAGTAGGGGTTTGTCGCATGAAGAAGGAGTTTATGGTTGAGGGTGCATCGACTCCATATCGTTATGCGATATCCCTGGGGATACCGATGCGTCGTGATGTGATGTTGAAGGCCCCTCTTGTCTCTTCTGGGATGGAGGTCTTACATTGTTACTATAAAGGTTCTATGCTGACGGTCAACTTGGCTAGGTATATTAGATCTTTGGGTTGGCCTGCCCAGGGGCTGCCTGTCAACAGTAGTAGTGAGTGTTTACATATTCCCATTGCTTTAGAGGCCGGCCTAGGTCAATTGGGTAAGCACGGCTCTCTGATTTGCAAGGAGTATGGGGCAAATTTCAGGCTGACTTCGGTACTCACAGATTTACCGCTAGAAGTTGATTCGCCTATTGACATCGCTGTAGACGATCTTTGTCAAAGTTGCAAGGTATGCGTCAATGAATGTCCTCCGGACGCCATTTTTAATGAGAAACAATGGGTTCGAGGCGAAGAGAAGTGGTATGTCGACTTTGACAAGTGTGTGCCCTATTTCAGTGATAACTACGGGTGCGCTATTTGCCTTGAAGTCTGTCCCTGGTCAGAGACCGGAAAAGGCCCGAAGATAACGTCTCAGTTGATGAAAACTAGAGAGCGGCGCTCCAGGCAGCAATCGCAGGAAAGACGCGAATAAACCAGGCAGCTAGTCCTCATTTTTGACTGGATCGCAACAGCTGAGTCGCTTCCTCATCCAAAAGGCCGTTTTTGATAACTACACGGTAGATTTCACGAGCTGCAGTCTCCGAAACGTAGTCATCAAGAACGTCTTCCAGGACTAGTTTGGGGTTGCGTTCAGTCGGATCTCCGTACCCACCACCACCGGCGGTCAGGTTAAGGATACGGTTGCCAGTTTCGACTTCGATACGATGCGTGCCTACCTGTTTTTCACATTCTGACCCCGGGAAAAGGATCATCCTATTAGCTTTTGGTTGAGAACCACCTTTTAGGGCCCAGGGCTTTGTTTTGGTTTTTTTCATAACGGAGAGGAATTCGCCGGGTGATACGAAAAGAACTTCGCGAGCCTGTCCCAGTCCGCCTCGTTGTTTACCGGCGCCACCGCTATCGGTTAACATCTCCATTTTTTCTACCTGCATTCCAGTCTTAAGTTCCAGTGATTCGATAGGCGTGTTGCGGACCAGACTTCCAGATAGATGATTAGTAGCATTCGACCCGTCGTGATTCATTGTAGCTCCCCAGCCCACCGGGTCATTGTTGCTTACAGCAAAGAATCTTTTAGTGACTGGGTGTATTCCCACCATCATGAAGCCAGGTACGTCACCTCCGGATGATGCTGCTAACCGATCTGGCATTCCCTGGGCCAGAGCTTTATAAATCAACTCGAGACCGACAATAGCTGACCATAACGTGAAAGTGGCCGCTGGGTATTCTGCATGAAATAATGAGCCCTTTGGTGCGACAACACGAAGAGGCCGAAAATTTCCTGCGCTGGAAGGAAGATGAGGCGTGGTCAAGGATTTGAGAGCCACTTTGCACATGGTCTGTGTTAGTCCAATAGGGACGTTGACCGGACCTTGGACGGCTCCCGAGGAACCCGTGAAATCGACACTGAAACGTCCCTTCTCGATACTAACAGTGACACGCATAGGAATAAGGTCGGAGGTGATTCCGTCATCATCAATCCAATCTTCTGCCGTCCATGTTCCCTTAGGGAGTTCCTGGATAGCTGATAGAGTGAGAGTCTCCCCGTGATTCATTATCTGCTGGATTGCCTGGTCAAATTGTTGGCCGCCAAATTTACTCCGGATCTGAATTAGACGACGTTCGCCGGTGCGTGTAGCTGCAATCTGGGCATCCAAATCTCCGAGTACTAGGTCTGGCATGCGCGAGTTGAAACGGATTAGCTCTAGGATCTCAGAATCAGGGACACCTTTCTTGTAAACTTTGGTTCCGGGAAAAATCAGCCCTTCCTGATGCATATCCGTTGAATCTAGGACATACCCGGGATCCTTTGCTCCCAGGTCCATCCAGTGAGCACGAATACAGGTATAAGCGAATGGCCGAGTCCCACCATCTTCGAAGACAGGTGCAAATAAGGTAACGTCCATGGCGTGGGCCGAGTTCCAGTAAGGGTAGTTGAGCAGGACGATATCTCCTTGATCGAGGTTTTCCACGCCCACATACTCAACTCCTTTTCGGATAGCGTAGTCATTAGCTCCCAGGAAGAAAGTCAATCCCGGTGCTTCAGCAATCAGGTTGAGATTCTGGTCATACAGTGATATTCCAAAATCCAGAACTTCATATACAACAGGATTAAAGGCTGTCCTAATGAGCGTGCGCCGCATCTCCTCTGCTGCTGACAAGAGGTAGCTGTGGATTACTTGTGTTTTGGCCCCGTCTAGCGTTTTCAATGACTTTGAATCCGTAAATTCCCGTATTCATCTACCGTTAGATACTGGTCAGAAAAGAAAACAGTGGTGGATGTGCCTTCGTTCACGATAGCAGGACCGTCTACTCGACTATCAATCCCTAACTGATCACGGTTAAGAACAGTAAATGGAACTGTTCTGCCTAGTGCGAAACAATATGCTTCCCTGAGTACCGGTTTTTCGGCAGGTGGAATTTGATTCTTCAATAGAGGCATTTCTGGTTGATCCATAAGCCCGATCCCCCTAACTCTGAGGGTTACCGTCTGAATTAGATCAGATGTGGTGTGCCCGTAGCGCAATTGATGCAGTTCGTCGAATTGAATTCTAATCTCGGAAGGGTTCACTGGCCCTCCCAAAGGCACCTCTAGTGCATGTTCCTGGCCGAGATACCGAAGTTCAAGACTGCGCAAGTAAGACTGGCGTTCGGTTGGGACGTTTTGTCTCTGGAGGGCTGAACGAGCCTGCTCTGCCAATTCATCTAATCCCCGATCTAACGTCTCTGGATCTGTTTCTTCTAGAATACCTATTTGAGTTCTGGAGAAATCAGTGGTCAGATCACACATCAGCATGCCCCAGGCTGAGAAGGCAGCTGGGGAGTTAGGGATGATGGTTTCGGGGATTTCCATTTCTCTGGCTAATAGTGGTGTGAACATTGGTCCCGCACCACCAAAGGCCAAAAGTGAGAATTCGAGAGGGTCGTGCCCGTGCTCGACAGTAAGTTCACGGATGGCTCCAACAGTACGTGCAATCATGACATCAAAAATTCCTGCGGAGGCCTGGACCACATCCTGGTTTAGAGGTGCGGCTATTTTCTCTTGAATCCCTTGCCGACTGGCTTCCGAGTCGAGGTCCATTTCACCGCCCAGAAATCTTTTCGGATCTAGGTATCCTAGTTGTAGTGCGGCATCCGTAGTAGTGGGTTCGGTTCCACCTCGACCATAAGCAATAGGACCTGGAGAAGCCCCCGCACTCTGAGGCCCAACTTTAAGGAAGTTTTCCTCCAGCCATGCTATTGAGCCCCCACCGGCTCCGATACAACGTATGTCGAAGATGGGTATAAGAACCGGGTTGTGTTCCAACTTAGCCTCATACATGGTATTGGCCTTGCCCCCCTCTATGAGGCAAGCGTCTAGGCTTGTGCCTCCGAAATCAAGAGATAGCAGGCGATCTTTCTTGAGTGATCTCGCGACGTGGGTTGCCCCGATGATGCCTCCAGCAGGCCCTGAAAGGACTGTGTGGATAGGACTGGTTTTAGCTACGTCGGCGGTCATAGCGCCGCCGCTAGACCGCATTATTAAAAAGTTTCCAGAGAAGTTGCGTTGGCTTAATGCATTTTCCAGTTCGGAGATATAAGCCTCGAAAATAGGGCGGATGTAGGCATCCAGTACTGTTGTGCTAGTTCTCTCGTATTCTCGATATTCTCTAGCGATGTCGCTAGAGACGGACACACTGGTTCCCGGGAAGGATTTTCGGATAAGGGTCGCAGCGCGTTGCTCATGGAGGTCATTCTGGTAAGAATGGAGAAAGCAGATCGCAATTGCTGCTACTCCATGGTCTTCGATGAGTCGCCGTGCGGCTTCTAGCAATTTTGCCTCATCGAGGTCGACAAGGATCTTCCCCTCTACGTCGATTCTACCAGGAACACCTAGGCGATGACGCCGCTTTACCAAGGGTGTGGGTTTCTGGTAGCGGGAGTTATACATGTGAGCTGCCGGAACATCGCCTCGCCCGATTTCTAGGATGTCTCGAAATCCTGCATTGGTGATAATTCCAGTCAATGCTCCTTTCAGCTCGAGTACAGCATTCAATCCCAGAGTCGTTCCGTGGATAAAGGTTTCGACATCACTCAGATCGATACTAAGTTTGTCGAGAGCGTTAAGAACTCCCTTAACAGCGTCGGAGGGAGTGGTAGAGGATTTTTCCAGACTAATAGATCCAGAGTTTATGTCAAAAGCAATCGCGTCTACAAAAGTACCCCCAATATCAACAGCTAGGCGGAGATTTTTCATTCCAACTCCGTGTGAAGGATCTGTCCGGACTTCATTATGAAAGGCATAGATCTTAATGCCCGGATATCCTGCAGGGGATTTTCATGAGTGGCTATCAAGTCAGCCTCAAGGCCTTCCTGAATAGTTCCTATAGAAGTTGAAGCATTAAGCAATCGAGCGGCATTGCTGGTCAAACTGCGGAGCGTGTCAATGGGGGATAGTCCTGCTTCCTGATAGTATTCGGCTTCCCGAATGACCAGCGGAACACCTCGATCGATGTCTCCCGGGGGTGCATCCGTGCCGTTTACGATCGGAATTCCCGCGCTGATTGCTAACTTGATACTATCGAGATGATCATTGCCGGCCTCACAAGCTTTCTCTATTGTCCAATCTTGGAAACCGTTTGCACGCATCCAATCAGGGGAACGGCTGACGAGAAGAGTGGGAACAAGAAAAGATCCAGCTTCCTTCATGGCTGCTACGGTTTCCTTGTCGAGATAATAGCCATGCTCGAAGCATCGAACCCCAGCCCGAATTGCAGTTTGGATGGCCACTGGCCCACCTGCATGAGCACAAACATATGTCCCTTTAGAACTGGCGGCTTGGACCGCGCCTTTCATTTCTTCGAAGGTCATTTGAGGTTCATCAAAGGATTCGTCTGGTTTAGCTATCCCTCCGGTTATAAAGATTTTGATGTGATCTGCCCCGGCTTCTAGTTCCGCTCTGGCCTTCTTGCGGAACTCATCTGCTCCATCAGCAACCTGAGCTCCGAACCCGTGGCCATGACCACCCGTGACGGTAACACTGCAGCCGGCTGAGAAAATCCGAGGTCCTTCGGCCCATCCTTTTTGAATCATGTTTCGCAATGACAAGTCAGCTCGATGTAGTTCAGCGACAGTCCGGACTGTGGTGATCCCTGCCCGTAGTGCATCGTGACCTCGTTTTAGGCAGCGTAGTGAAGTTATACCGGCACTCTCGTTTTCATCGCGTTCATGGAAAGGGAAAACGATAGAGAGATGTGTGTGGCAGCTGATTAGCCCGGGTAATAGGTATGCTCCTTGTAGGTCGACGGTATGATTTGTATTCCTGTCCTCCGTGATCGCGGTGATTTTGCCTCCGTGAATGGAAACATTGCCTTCACGGACCGTTCCGTCCAGAACATCTACGATTTTACAATTTACGAGTTGGAGGTCTCCGTTTTTTTTGGGTAGTGCAATCATGACTTGATTTTCTTCGAGGCTGTCTTCTCGTGCAAGTTTGAATCTGAAAAAACCTGGGAAGCTGTCATTTTTAAGTTCCAGATTTGGTAACGAAAGACTGAATTATAGCAATTGAAAAGGTTCTAAAGTCGCGAAAGAATTTGCGGCATGAGAATATGTAGGCGAATATTACAATGTTTATGACATCAAATGTAGGGAGGGAGAGAGACTCATGCCGGTATTGTTAAGAACATGCTTGTTGTTTTTAGTGGGTTTTTTGGCTGCATGCCAGGGTGGTTCCAAAGAACCGAATTCTACGGGTGAAGTTACGGCTTTGGTAGGGGCAAGCCTGATAGATGGGACTGGGGCCGCTCCTTTGTCCGATGCCGTGCTCATTGTTCGGAATGGCCGCGTCGAGACAGTGGGACCTTCCTCATCGACTCCCATCCCAATAGGAGCAACAATTGTGGACGTCTCAGGGAAAACCATAACCCCGGGTCTTATAGTTAGTCATGGGCACGTAGGTGGTGCTGTAGGTCTTAAAACCGGCCCCGAGGTAAATACAGTAGAGAATATTGAGAACGAACTCAGGCTTTACGCTCGCTATGGGGTAACCTCTGTGGCCAGTCTTGGTGGTGACACTGCTGCCGCTGCTGCTGTGGCGGCTTCTCAGGATCAGGTGGGTCTTAACCGAGCACGACTTTTTTTTGGTGGGGCCACCATTGATGTCACCACCTCTGAGGAAGCTCTGGCATTGGTTGAGGAAAACGCAAAGCTTGGTGTCGATTTCATCAAGTTGCGAGTTGATGACTTTTTGGCCACACGACGCAAAATGCCTCCAGAAGTTTCTGCTGCAGCAATCGAGGCATCGCACCAGAAAGATCTAAAAGTGACTGCACACATGTTTTACCTCGAAGATGCAAAGGCTCTTCTGCAGGTTGGAGCCGATTTTTTGGCTCATAGTGTTCGAGATAAGGAAGTGGATGAGGAGTTAATTACGCTGCTTAAGGAGAAAGATGTTTGTTTGTCACCGACTCTGGTCCGAGAAGTAGTTATGTTTGTTTACGAAAATGAACCGGAATTCTTTAGTGATCCATTTTTTCTTAAGGCAGCAGACCCAAGTGTTTTAGAACAACTCAAAGATCCGGAGAGACAGAAGACTCTTCAGGAGAGTGCAGCGGCACAGAGTTATAAGAAGGCTCTACAGATTGCCATGAATAATTTGAAAAAACTTTCGGAGGCAGGTGTCCGGATTGCCTTTGGTACCGATTCAGGACCGGCAGGAAGGTTTCAAGGTTACTTTGAGCATATGGAAATGGAGTACATGAGGGACGCTGGACTCAGTCCGGAACAGATCCTGATTTCGGCAACAGGAGAAGCCGCTAGTTGCCTGTGTTTGCCTGGAGTGGGAACTCTGGAGAAGGACAAATGGGCTGACTTTTTGGTGTTGGGTAGCGATCCACTAACAGATATCAGTCACCTTCGCGATATTGAGTCGGTATGGATCGGAGGAAGCCAGGTCGTTTACGAGGAATAAAGATCATTATTCACGAGAGTGACCTCATGAACA
>CAYXBG010000074.1:4663-8658 GCA_964463145.1 uncultured Acidobacteriota bacterium | reverse complement strand
TCCAGTAACTGAAAAATCCTCTCGAGAAGAACTGATTAATTTTCTAGAGTTGCAGCTTTCCGACAACGTCAATGCTTACCAACTCAAATCTGATGGCAGTTGGATCCAGCCCCATAAGGAATCTCGAATGATAGACAGTCATTTAGAGATGATTGGGCGTCTGGAGAGAACGGTTGATGAGGCTTCCTCGTGAAATTCAATGTCTCCCAGGGGCCAAATAGATTGAGATTGATATAGGTTAATATGCAGATTGGGCTTGTCGGATTTCCTGGTGCGGGAGTTAAAACGGTTTTTTCAGCAATTACTGGGCTAACCCCAGCAGCGGGAGTCGGATCCACTATTGTTGGGGCCAGCAGGTTGGCTGTTTTACAGGTTCCCGATCCTAGATTGGAACTCATTTCTTCAGCCTACAACCCTAAACGGTCTACTCCTTCTACGGTCGAGATTGCTGAATTTCCAGGTGTTTTTGGGGCGCGCTCTGATCCTCGAGTATTGGCTAAATGTCGAGAATCGGATGCATTGGCTTTGGTTGTAGGAGCCTTTGATGATAGTGCTCTGGATGAGGACCAAGGAGGTGATGTAGCGTCGTTATCTGGTGCGCTGAGGGATGAAATGATTCTTGCCGATCTGACTGTGGCAGAATCTCGACTGACCCGCCTTACAGCTAGTCTCAAGAAAAGGAAGAACGAGATTGAAGAGGCGGAACGCAAGGTTTTGATTCGTTGTCTGGAACAGTTAGAAATGGGGCGTACGTTGCTTGAGCTTGATTTGGTAATTGAAGATCAGAGGAGAATTAGGGGATTTGGTTTTCTAAGCCTGAAGCCTGTTTTTCTTTTGATTAATATCGGTGAGCGAGATGTGGGCAAGGAACAAGAATTCTCTGAGAAGTTTCTTGAAAAAGGCCTGACTGCCCGGACTCTGTGTGGTGACCTTGAGTCGGAACTGGCTACTATAGAAGATAATGAGAGAGGGCAACTCATGGATGATTTCGGCATCGATGAGTTTTCGACTCCTAAAGTACTCCGGGCTGCCTATGAGTGCATGGACGTGTGCACTTTTTACACTTACGGGGAGGATGAGTGCCGAGCATGGACGTTACGTGCAGGACAGACCGCAGTGGATGCAGCAGCTAGAATTCACACTGATCTTGCGCAAGGTTTCATTCGTGCTGAAGTGGTTAGTTTTACAGATTTCCAGGAGTATGGATGTGTTAAGGATGTGAAGGCTGCTGGCAGATTTAGGTTGGAGGGAAAAGATTACACAGTACAGGACGGAGACCTGATAATTATCCGGCACAGCTCCTGATATCAAAAGGACCTCAAGATCCGAGTATTCCACCCAGTTTCTTCATCAACCCCGTTCCTGAAATGAGATCAGAGAACACCTTAATGGCCGAGTCGAGTTTTCGAATGCCGTTGAGAACTTTGGAGGGGTTGTCGAGATGGATATCGTTGATTTTGAGGACTAGTGATTTGTCAAAGATAGCTAGTCGGGTATCGATGCTTATGTTGCGGAGATCGGCTGAGATGATTTTAACGTTGCGATCTGAAGGGAAGGGAAGTCCATCCAGTTGGCTTTCGGAAGTCAATGATTGAAGTCGGTTAATGAGAGGCCGATAGTTACAGATCGATTCTCTGCATTCTATGTTCAATTTGATTGTCTCTACTACCAAATGATCAATTTCAATTTCTCGTGTCAGTAAGGTAGGTAGGCTTACATGAGCGGTCAAAGTTTGGATGTGAATAAGGTTTCTCTCAGAAAAATCCTTAGGGTTTTTTAGGGATATTCCCTTCAATTCAAGAAGACCTTTCAAGGGGGATATCTTGACATCTTGTACTGAGGATTCTACCCCTAGATGTTTTTTGACGAAATCCCCGGAATTATCGAGTACCCAACTTTCCATCAGGCCTGGTATCGAAAATGCGAATAAAAGCAGAAGAGCTATGAGTATCGCAAGAAGACTGGAAGAATTCATTGGTGTGTGATCCTTTGCCCATCTTAAACCTTTTGCTAGCTGTCGTCCCAGCGGGGTACTGACTTTTCTAAGTCAGAGATTCCTAGTTCTTTACATAGGTCTGAAAACTTTTCTCTACAGACACCTTTCCACTTCAGATCATCCAGTTCTTCTGCAAGAGGGACATCTCGCCGTAAGGTGGCTAGTTGACGATAAAGGAGTGCGTTCTCCCAAGAATCCCGTAGATTTTTGCTCAATCTTTCGGAGCCCCGGACTGAAACTTTCCAATCAGAGGATTCTCTAGGGATGTTCTCCAGGTGGATATAGTGAGAAAGAACTATCGATGAAGATTTTCTTCCCCAACCACGAATGCCAGGGATTCCGTCAGGGACATCTCCCATAAGACCCAGTAAATCAGGGATAGATTCTGGGACGACGCCAAATTTTTTCATCACCCCTTCTAAGTCGAGTATCTGTTCATTTCGGCGGTCGAAACAAGCAACGGTTTCATTAACGCATTGGGCGAGGTCCTTGTCAGGTGTGCAAATCAGGATACGAGATATCCGAGGATTGTTTTCCCATTTTTTTGCAGCTGATGCTAGGGCATCATCTGCTTCAAAATGGGTCATTGGCCAGACTACTATTCCTACGGCTCGTGCAGCTTTTTCAGCGAGTAGGAACTGTTGTTGTATTTGAGGGTCTACTCCCTCCCCAGTTTTGTAATTTTTGAATAATTCGTTACGGAATGAATGAATAGTCCTATCGAAAGCGCAGGCAACGTGAGTTGCTTTCGATAGGCGTAAAAATCTCAGTAGGCTCCTGAGAAAGGTGACTGCGGCACCTATTTCGTTCCCTTGAAAGGTTTTTTTAGGAGATCCGTAAAAAGATCGAAAAAGCTCATAGGTTCCGTCCAGGAGATGCAATTCCAGGTCTGCTTTTAAGCTGTGCATTTCTGCGTCCCTAAAGCCGATCGAATAGTTTTATATCGGCTCTTATGGTGTCGGGTAATGGGAGTGCTTTCTTTAGAGAGTAATCGATCCACACGATAACTGATGAACCATCTGCTATTGAAGATTCTTGAGTATCCAGAAAAATCCCATGTTGCATGACATAGCTACGATTTCGTAACTCAGTGACACGTGTACCGATTTGCAGTGAGGAGGGGTATTTAATTTCTTGCCTGAAATCACATTCAATATGAGCAAGTACAGGTCCGGTTTTTTTATCCTGCAGAAGGCGCAAATGACCTAAGTCTGCCATGTAAGATAAGCGGCCCACTTCCATGTAAGAGAAGTAATTTGAATTGTTTACATGTCCGAGTGCGTCTGTATCTCCCCACCGAACTTTTAGTTTTGTCCAGTGGTGGAAATCCTCTCGGTTGGCGGGTGCGCTCCTTGAATTACTCACAGTATCCCCATAGATCTTAACAGGTATTGTGGATTTTTTTACACAGTCTAAGTATCCGATTCCCGAAGAGATACATAGTGTCCAGGACTTGAATTTAGGAAATATTGTATCAGATTGTCGTGATTAGACTGCCTTTGATTACGATCACGTCGTTTGAAGAAAATCGAAAGTGCGTGTAGTTGCTTTTCCTGTCTGGCATCCGAAGGGAATCGTCTGCTAGAATCTCCCTCTTGATCCGGTCGAGTGTACGTCTTTTTGTACCAAGGCCGGACGTGACGGTGGGCCGCTAGCTCAGTTGGTTAGAGCATCTGCCTTTTAAGCAGAGGGTCGCTGGTTCGAGTCCAGCGCGGCTCACCATTATTGTAAGTGTGTACTCAGCTCTTCTTGATGAATATAGTAGAATCACGCTATGGATAAAGAGGCCTGCATGATCGAAACTGAGAGTGCGTTGCGTGAGATATTGGATCCGCCAATACCTATATCGCTACGTAAAGTGGGGAGTACTTTGGATGCCCACTGCAGGAAATTCATTTCTCTGTCACCTTTTCTTTGTCTGGCGACTATGTCTAAGCAGGGAGAAGCTACTGTCTCTCCCAGGGGAGACCCCCCAGGGTTCGTGCAAGTTTTGGACGAT
>CAYXBG010000074.1:0-4653 GCA_964463145.1 uncultured Acidobacteriota bacterium | reverse complement strand
ACTGATCATACCTGAGCGGCCCGGGAACAATGTGGCTGATTCCATGGAGCGTATATTGGAAATGCCAAGGGCCGGTGTGCTTTTTTTGATTCCTGGATTCGATGAGACCCTACGAGTAAATGGAGCCGTTAATATAACGACTGATGCGGGGATTCTGTCAAGGTGTGTCGTGGCTGGCCGGACTCCCAAATTGGCGTTAAGGTTGACTGTGGAAGAAGTGTTTTTTCATTGTGGAAAGGCTCTCAAGAGATCGAGGTTATGGGATCCTAATAGTCAGAGAGATCGGAAAGAGATGCCTAGCCTAGCTAGAATTATTCTTGAACAGACCGCCGATCCTGATGCGCCAACTACTCAAGAAGAGATTTCCGAGACCGAGGAAATGGTAGAAGAAGATTATCGTGAAAATCTTTACTGACTTTCACATAGTATTTTTTGGATTCATGGCTGAAAACTTACTTCATGTAATGAATTAGGTTTTGTCCCTTAAGTATCTTCAGGGAAATTCGTTTACGGGGATTTTCATCCTTCTTCGACCTCGAAACCTGACTCTCTGATGAGTCTGCGGGCTTCATTGGCCTGCTGTCCTGGTGTGGTCAGGTAGCCTTCCACGAAGATCGAATTAGCTGGGTAGAACACTCGTGCACCTTGATCTTCCATGTAAAGTTCACGTCCAGCGGCCATACGGATTTCACTTTTCGGATTGAGCAAACGCATTAAACAAAGTGCCTTCAGCCCACGTTTGGGATCTATTTGAGGTTGCTTGGAAAGTGGTGTGCCGGGGATAGGATTCAAGAAATTTACCGGGATAGAGTCTATTTCCAGTCTTCGGAGTGCATAAGCTAGTTCTACGATGTCATCATCATTCTCCCCCATTCCCAAGATTCCACCGCAACAACTCAATAAGCCGGCTTTTTTAACGTTAAGAATGGTCTCTATCCGGTCGTCGTAAGTATGAGTAGTGCAAATCTTGGGATACATACGTCGGCTTGTATTGAGGTTGTGATTTACCCACCCTACGCCGGCCTTTTTGAGTTCTCTGGCTTGATCCTCGTCCATGATTCCCAGAGAAACGCAGATTTCGAGGTGGGGGAATTCTCTCTTTATCTGTCGGACAGCTTCGCTCATGTGTTCGATATCACGCTTTTTAGGGCCTTTTGCACTCATGACCATGCAGTAGCGTTTTGCACCGCCAGATACTGCTTTTTGTGCTCCGTCACGCAACTGATCAATTGAGAGCAAGCGGTATTTGTCAATTGAGGCTTTTGAGATTGCAGATTGTGAGCAGTAGTGACAATCTTCGGGACAGATTCCACTTTGAGCGTTCTGGAGTAGGCATATTTTTACCTTGCGCCCGAAGAACTTTTGCCTTACTTGCAGCGATGCATCAAGGAGGGACTGTAGGTCTTCTTCTTTGGTGTTTAGAACTTGATGGGATTCCTTTCGTGTCAAGGATTCTCCTGTAATTGATTTTCGGGCCAGATTGGAAAAGTCTTTCATTGGATGCTCCTCTTTACTTTGTTTCGAAACCCGGGTCAATTCTTTTAAGTAGTTTTGGCAAATCAAGACAATTGATCGCTGCATTTCGGATTACAGGACGATCCTTTTCTAAATCTCCGGTGAGATCTAGAAAAGGAAGAATACCAAGGCAGGGGACATCCGTCAGTTCGGATAAGGATTGTGGATTGGTTTGGATAGATGCATTCGAGGTCGAAGTGGGATGGTTTAGAACATAGCCGAGTATCGGTATAGAGTAGGCTCTGAGGTAGTGAAATGTTAAAAGGGCATGGTTAAGAGCTCCGAGTCGCGAGCCTACCACTACCAGGGTTGGGATCCGTAGATCCATTGCTAAATCAGCAAATGTATAAGTCGTAGTTATCGGTACTAAGAGTCCTCCGGCTCCTTCGACTATCACCAGCTCGTAGTCACAAGTGTGATTTCCGAAATGGGCCTTTATTTTTTCTGGATGGATAGGGTTTTTTTCCAGTTTGGCCGCAGCGTAAGGGGCTAGAGGCAGCTCATAACGAAAAGGACAGATCTGGTGTAGGGGGGCTGAGGAACTAGCATAACTTGCTAGCAGCATAGCGTCGCTGGGGTAAAGATCTCCATTGTCGAGTACTTCGCAACCAGTCTCGACCGGTTTCAGTACGCCTACTTTCTGTCCCCTTTCTGTGAGGGCAGATGCAATCCCGCAGCCTACAAGAGTTTTTCCAATGCCGGTGTCGGTTCCAGTTATTAGGAAGCTTGGCATGTGACAGCCTCGATTGAATCTCGGGTAACATTCAGAAGTATATCTAGTTCATTAGCATTGATACTCAAGGGAGGCATTAGTGTGATGACATCGCCT
The DNA here is from genome assembly GCA_964463145.1 of uncultured Acidobacteriota bacterium. Classification (GTDB taxonomy): domain Bacteria; phylum Acidobacteriota; class UBA6911; order RPQK01; family CBDAPI01; genus CAYXBG01. Next base: position 2,309 of record CAYXBG010000074.1, on the reverse strand, counting down.
AGAGGTCGAAGAATTACTCCTCGTTTACGAGCTTCTAAAATGACTTTAATTCCTGTTTTTTCGGTTGCTGCATAAGGAATCTTTTTCTCAGGATTGAGCATTAACTCAAGCCCAACCATCAATCCTTGCTGGCGGATATCTGCTACATGATTTAGTTGGGAAAGATCTGAATCAAGGCGATCCTTTAGTCTTTTGAGGATAGGTTTTAATCTGGCGAGAACATCTTGTTCCTGGAAGATTTGCAAGCTTGCAAGAGCTGCCGCACAGCCTAGGGGGTTTCCTGTAAATGTATGACCGTGAAAAAAAGTTTTGAATTCGTTGTATGGGGCTAGGAAGGCAGAAAAGATTTTTTCTGTGGTCAGAGTTGCGGCCAGTGGTAAATAACCTCCGGTGAGACCTTTTGCCAGGCATAGGAGGTCCGGCTGAATATCGGCCTGCTCGCACGCAAACATAGTTCCTGTGCGACCGAAGCCTGTAGCCACTTCATCGCAGATCAACAGTATATTGTGTTCCCTGCATAGATCTCTCAAGATAGATAGGTACTCGATGGAATGTGTCCACATGCCGGCGGCACCCTGGATTAGTGGTTCAACAATCAAAGCCGCAATTTCTCGGTGGTTGGCCTCTATGATATCCCTCGCTTCCTTTTCTGCTGCCATTATAGATTCCTTGTGGGGCATACCTTTATGGAAACGGAACACGTGAGGTGGAGTCAGCCTCAGGCTATCTTGCAGTAGCGGTCGATAATAATGATGAAATAGTTTGGAGTAGCCGACATTAATGGCTCCTAGCGTATCTCCGTGGTAGCTGTTAGCAAGTGAAGCAAATTTGATCTTGTTCACATTGCCTTTCAACTGCCAGTACTGAAATGCCATCTTTAGTGAAACTTCAACAGCTGTTGCTCCAGCATCTGAATAAAAGACGCGTGTTAATCCCTTAGGTGTGATTTCGATTAATTTTTCTGCTAGTTGGATTGAGGGAATATTGGACAGTCCGAGAAGGGTCGAGTGAGCAACCTTTTCTAGTTGCCTGGAAATGGCTTTACTGATGTCAGGTTGAACATGGCCATGCAAATTACACCAAAGCGAGGAAACCCCGTCCAAGTATCGTTTCCCTTGGGTATCCACCAGGTAGTTGCCTTCGCTTCGAGAGATGATAAGCGGGTCCTCTTCTAACCATTCCTGCATTTGTGTGAAGGGATGCCATAAGTATTTATGATCTGCTTCTTTTAGTCTGCGGTAGAGATCCGATTCCATTAGATTATTCCTAATGCCCGTCCTGCTTCGGAGAAAGCTGTTACAACTTGTTTTAGTTGATCTTTGGTGTGTGTGGCCATAGGGGTTAATCGAATACGGGAGGTTCCCATTGGAATTGTCGGAGGGCGAACTGCTTGTGCCCATACCCCTCGGTTGAAAAGTTCTTCTTGGAGGGACAGAGTAGTGTTTTCTGAACCAATTAGAACTGGGATAATCTGTGAGGAGGAATTCCCTAAATTGAATCCGAGCTGGGAGAGGCCTTTCTTTAAAAGGGAGGAATTTTCCATTAGATGAATTCGCCTGATTGGCTCTTTCTGGGTCAGTTCAAGAGCAGCTAGAGCAGTAGCAGCAGCTGAAGGTAGGAGAGCGGTTGTATAAATGAAGCTTCGGGATTTGTTGGTGAGCCACTCAATCAGATCATGATTCCCGGCAACATAAGCACCCATAGATCCCAAAGCTTTCCCCAGTGTACCCATCTGGATATCTATATCCTGGCTCAGTCCTAGTTTCTCCACTATACCTGCCCCAGTTGGTCCGAAAACACCAGTGGCATGAGCTTCATCGACCATGACCCAGGCATTATGTGTTTTAGCTAATTCGACAATATCAGATAGAGGAGCTATATCTCCGTCCATACTGAAGACTGTATCCACAACGATTAAACGATGTCGGTAGGCTGTATGCTCTTTAAGGAGCTTTTTTAGATGGTCCATGTCTCTGTGGCAAAAGACCTTGATATTGGCTCCGGAGAGTCGGCAGCCATCGATGATGCTAGCGTGATTAAGAGCATCACTGAAAATGATATCACCCTGTCCCATCAGGGCAGAAAGAGTGCCTAAATTAGCGTGATACCCGGTTGGGAAAACTAGAGCGGATTCTGTGTTTTTGAATTGAGCTAGGCGTATTTCTAGTTTCTTGTGGGCTAGCATACTTCCGGAAATGAGTCGGGATGCTCCTGCCCCACAGCCTAATTCCTTGACGGCTTGCACAGCAGCTTTTTTAAGGGAAGGATGGTTGGCTAAGCCAAGATAGTTGTTAGAGGAAAGCGAGAGA
>CAYXBG010000073.1:0-8685 GCA_964463145.1 uncultured Acidobacteriota bacterium | reverse complement strand
CGAGATGGTCTCGATAACCCTCAATTTATTCGGGAGCGTACGACTGGGGCTGGGGCCTTTCTGGAGCATGTCGGTCAGTTTTCTCCTGAATGGGCAGAAGGGATTACTGGAGTTCCAGCGCGTGATATCGAGACGGCTGCCCGCTGGTATGCGATGGCCGATAAGTCAGCCATCTATTACACTCTCGGAATCACCGAGCACATCTGCGGAGTAGATAATGTTCAAGCCTTATGTAACTTAGCTCTCATGACAGGGCACATTGGGCGTGAAGGTACGGGAATCAATCCAATGCGAGGTCAGAATAATATTCAGGGTGCTGGAGATGCAGGTGCGATCCCCTTAAATTATCCAGGATTTCAATCAGTTATCGATCCAGAAAACCAGAGAAAGTTCAGCCGAATTTACGGACGCGAGATGGATCCTGAAAAAGGTATAACCAAAGTGGCAGCTTTGGAAAGATGTGGTGATGACATCAGGGCCATGTTGATAAATGGTGAAAATACCCTCCTTTCTGATCCTGATAGAGGTCACTGTGAACACGCACTGAGGAGTTTGGACCATTTAGTTGTTGTGGACATCTTTTTGACGGAAACTGCGCAATTAGCCAATGTGGTTTTTCCAGCCACGGCCTGGGGCGAGACAGACGGTGTCTGTGTGAACACTGAAAGGCGTGTACAAAGGCTTCGAGCTGCTGTTAAGCCTCCAGGAGAGGCAAGGCCAGACTGGTGGATTGTTTCCCGGTTAGCTCAGGAACTTGGGTTCCCAGGTTTTGAGTTTAACTCTGCGAAGGAGGTTTTCAACGAATTGTGTGGTATTGCACCCATCTATGCTGGACTGGACTGGGATCGCATTGATGAGGGTGAGTATCATTGGCCCGTGCCTGACAGAAAACATCCGGGCACTCCGATATTGCACCAAAATGAATTTCGGAACGGTAAAGGTGTCTTTAAAGTACACCGATACAGAGATCCTGCAGAGACTATAGATGCAGATTATCCGGTTTGGCTGACCACAGGCAGGCGTTTGCAGTCTTATCACACCAGGACTCAAACTGGGCGCTCGGCTGGGATTGATTTTTTGCTATCTGAGGAGGTTTTGGAAGTACACCCTGACGATGTCGCCTCGTGGGGATTGAGAGATGGAGGTGATTGTAAGATGACCAGTAGAAGAGGCTCCATTAAGATAAAAGTGATGGCGACAGATCGCTGCCCTCGCGGTACAGTTTTTGCCAGCTTTAGTTTCAGCGATGTTCCCGTCAACGTGCTAACGGGGTCGGGCTATGACCCGATTACTGAAACGGCAGAACTGAAGGTCTGTCCAGTTCGTGTGGAGACTGATCGAGTACCGAGCTCATTGGTGTAAGTCTTTATTGCTTGTGACATTCTAAGGACTAGAATCAGTTAGAATGTCGCAATAGGATTCAAAGGAGATCCAGTGCCGCCCGTAACCGGAATAGGAGAGGCGGTCAGCATGAATTCCCAACGATTTTGCCTGGCAGCCTCTTCCGCTAATGTCTCCAGATCGCAATTGTCGAATATCGGTGTTCCGAATGCGATTAACATAAGCTGATGAACTGGTTGGTTCACCCCTTCGATTAGGGATGGCATTACGTCGCTAGCGGCATCACTACCTAGCATCGCGATATCTCGTTCGCGGAGCCATCGGGCAGAGGAGATGTGTAGCCCAGCAGAAATTTTACTGGCGTCCCAAGGGCCTTTGGTATCTCGTAAACTCCAGCGGCCTGTACGGATGAAAACGACATCTCCGGGCTCGACTCTGAGATTCGCTTTCTTTTCCCAGTCTTCAAGGTCTTTGGGGTAGATAGGTGTGCCTGGCTCGAGGTGTTGGAGTCCCTTAAGACGTGGGATGTCCATCAGGATGCCCTTCGTAATGATACCGTTCTTGAAATTAGTAACTGCAAGTCTAGGTGCCCCGTGCTTATCTATTTCAGATTGCTCAAAGCCGTTGTACATTTTGCCTTTGTAGGACATGTGACAGAGTGAATCCATATGGGTATGAGCGTACCCGTGGTAGGAGACATCTAGATTGTCACTGACGAACTGGCCTCTAGGATGTTCTATTCCTAACATACGTTGGCCAAAAGGCTTTGGATTGTCTATGGCTTTCTGTGTGTCTGTATTTCTGGCAAGCGAGACAGAGATTCCTGTTTTAACTAGGGATGCAGCTTCTATCCTTTTTTGCGGTGTGATTAAGTTGACTGTTCCGAGCTGGTCTTCTGTGCCCCATCTTCCCCAGTTAGATAATTTCTCCATCCAATTATCGACTGTGTTTTTAGTAAATGTATTGTCTGGTTGTCCGAGGGTGTTTTCTGTAGTGCACGATAAAACCAGTAGAAAGGCAGAAGCAATTACAATCTTCAAGGCCATAGAGGTTTTCATAGATTCTCCTGTTTTGACGGGCAGAGTGTGTTAAGTGTCGTCTACTATTTCTGGATTTCAGGGTTCTCATACCAGACGACACCAAGGCCGAGGTTACCATTTATTATTGGAAACTGTTCTTCGGTATTCAGGACATCAAGATCTCCGTCCCTGTCGAGATCTTGAAGTATGTTTAAGTCAAACTTGATCCCTTTTGATCCGCTCAAAGGGTGAGTTTTCCAGGATCTCAAGAAAGGGGAACCTGTGTTTTGTAACCACATGATACCGTGTAGATCGCCGTGTGCTTGTTCAGCTGACAGGACAATATCAGGTAAGCCATCAAGGTTTATATCTCCAATAGCAGCTGATTTTGGTCGGCCAAACATTTCTGGATATTCAATGGGGTGCTCAATCCAGTTTCCATTAAGGGATAATTGGAAGATACTCAGTTTGTTTTCATTGCCCTTGTAATAGGGTGCGACTACTTCCTTGATTCCATTCCCGTCTAGATCGGCATAGGAAATGAATTGAACTTCCCAACCAGCAGCTCCTATCATATGGTTTTTCCAGGGGACTCTCAGAAGAGGAGAATTTGGGCCAGGATTCTCTAGCCAACGGACTCCAGAAAGATTCCCTCTTCGATCGCTGAGGAGAAGATCAGTATCCCCATCCCTGTCTATGTCTTCCTCAAGAAGGGACATGGTCCATCCTATCGGTGAAATCGGATGGTATTTCCAGGCTGAGATCTGACGGCTTTTGAGAGGAGATTCTAGCCATCCCGTAGTGCTGCCGACGTTCTTGCCCCCGAGGACAAGGTCTGTGCGACCGTCTTGGTTGACGTCCCAGTTGATAGCGTACATCCAACGACTCCCATCATCGTAAAGGATCTCGCTGTTCCATTTGGCTGAATTATAGTAATCGGCTTCGTTGTCAGGTCCCCAGTGCACTAGGACTTTCCGGTTTTGTCCTTCGGTTGAACTGACTACATCCATCCATCCATCCCCATCTATATCCGCAAGGAGAGCGTCTTCTACATCTTCTGCCTTCCCGATCTTGATCCTGGTCCATTTAGGAACAGGACCCTCACTATGCTGACTTAAATAAAGAATGCTCCAGCCACTTTGCTCCCATCCGCTGATGAGGTCGGGATGCCCATCCCGGTTGGCATCTTCCAGACGCACCCCATCAGCTCCAGTGCCCGATGAGTCAATTACATGGATTCTCCAAGGCTGGGGATTTTCGGTCTCATTTGCAGATTTCACTGATCCTGTTGATAAGGCAAGCAAAGAAGGAATGACACAAAATGAGATCAGCCTCCTTATTTTCCACCACTGCCTTTCCTTGGCCTTTTGGAAATCATGAGTAGAGATTGCTAACATCGTGGTGATGGGGAATGCAAGGAAGTGGCAGCGGGCTCCAATTACGGTTTGTCTGTATCTCTGGATGCTCTACCCGACTCTAACTCATGCGAGCGAGGATAATCTACCGTTCCAACTTAAACTCGAATCAAGTGGTCCGGTACAGCTCTACAGTGTCGCCTATCCCTCTATGGGATCTCTAATGGAGATTCAGATCGCTAGCAGTAATAGGTTGAATTTAGAACTCGCCCTTCAGTACGCCTTTTCTGATCTGGACAGATTGGAAAGTTTGATCAGTAATTACCGTTCTGGAAGCGAAGTTTCTAGACTGAATCATCGGTACCGTGAGGGATATATAAAAGCGACACGGGTATCAGAAGACACGTTTAGGTTGCTCCGGTTGAGTAGATTTTTTTGGGAAAAAACTCAAGGTGCCTTTGACAGTACTGTAGGGCCATTGAGTCATTTATGGGGCTTCTTTGATGGTGTGCCCACCTGGCCAAGGAAATCTGATCTAGAATCCTGTATGGAAATTGTAGGAATGCGTTATCTTGAGATCGATTTTGAAGAAAAAACAGTGCGTCCTACTCGTCCTGGGATGGCTTTGGATTTTGGAGCAATTGGCAAAGGTTACGCAGTAGATCAAGTGGTGAATATTCTTAAAGACCACGGGGTAGTAAACGCCCTCATTTCTTTTGGGGGAAGTACTCATTACGGTATAGGAAGTGCTCCAGGACAAGACGGATGGTGGATTTTTCTCGACGAGTCCAACCTCGCTTCAAAAAAGGTTTTGAAGGATAGGTCACTTTCCACTGCCTCGAACCGAATTCAACATTGGGTTCGAAACGGAAAGAATTACGGTCATATCTTGGACCCTCGTACAGGATTGCCCACAAGTTTTTTAGGTAGTGTCAGTGTTGTAGCATCTACGGCAACGGCCAGTGACGCTCTTGCAACTGCTTTTGTAGTTCTGGGTCCTGAGGATAGCGCCAGAGTCTTGCGTAAGCATCCTGAATGGGAGGTGATTTTTGTTCCCCATATAGGATTTTCTGGGACTGGAAAAAGAATGGAATAACCCTCCGCATGGAAAAGCGAAATTGGATAGTTGCTGAAGGTACTTACTTAGCCTGTTGCTCACTCCGTTATGGAAGTGCATACTGGCTGACAGCTCGGTTACAAACATGAGAAGAATATCCGAGTATATTCTATTTTCCGGAAACGGAGGGTTTCCTATAGCTGGGGATGCCCAGTGTACATTCAAAGGAGGTTTCAGTTGGGTAAGAATTTTACTAGACGGACGTTTATCTCAACTTCTACAGGTGCGGTCCTTGCTGGTACTGCAACGACGCAGGGAAATAAACTAGAAGCACCTCGGCACAAAACTCGAATAAAGGTTGGACAGATAGGGACTGGCCACGGCCATGCTGGAGGTAAGATGAGGGCTCTCCGAGAGAACCCTGATTTTGAAGTAGTGGGAATAGTTGAGTCAAATCCGGAATACCGTCGATCCGCTAAGAAAAGTGAAATTTACCAGGGGGTCAAATGGATGGAACAGGATCAGCTTTTGGCAACAAAGGGCCTTCAGGTAGTAGCTGTGGAAACAGATGTCCCATTGCTTTTAGATACTGCGGAAGCCTGTGTAGATGCAGGACTGCATATACACTTGGATAAGCCAGGGGGCTCCTCTCTTCCCCATTTTTCTCGTATTTTGGAGAAAACAAAGACAAAGAATCTGATTGTCCAGATGGGCTATATGTTCCGCTATAACCCTGGCGTAGTTTTAATGCGCGACTTAGTAAAGAAGGGGTGGCTTGGGGAGCCCTTCGAGATGCGTTGTGTTATGAGTAAATTGATGGGACCGGGAAAAGGACGAGAAGAAAATGCCTGGTACTCCGGAGGGACGATGTTCGAGCTGGGCGGTCACATGATAGATACTGTAGTGAAAATACTGGGGGTTCCTGACCGAGTAACACCCTTCTTGCAAAGACTGGACCCATATGGTGATGGGCTTGGTCTTGCTGACAATACTTTGGCAGTGTTTGAGTACCCTAAGGCATTAGCTGAAATCAAGGTTTCTTTACTAGAGGTAGAGGGAGGCCAGAGAAGGCATATTACCTTATGTGGAACAGAAGGAACTCTACATATTCAGCCTATGGGTGCTCCTCAGGGGAGACTCGCCCTTTTGAAGCCTCATGGTAAATACAAAAAGGGATACCAACAGGTCGATTTTCCACCTTATCCACGTTACGTCGACGACATCGAGGATCTTGCGGCCATGGTTAGGGGGGAACGGGAAAATCGTTTTACTCCAGAGCACGATTTGATGGCCCAGGAGACTTTACTGCATGCCAGTGGGATGCCAACCGACTAGAGTTGAAAATCAGTAAATGTTTAGGGAGTCGTGAATGTGAGAATTGGAAGGTTGGTTGCTAGGGCCTCAATTCTTTTGCTACTTCTGAGTTGTGCTGACAGGGGAAAACCTAAAGCTCCTGAGATTATCGTTGAGGTGGATGCAGGCCCCCATACGAGAACTGATTCTCTAGTTTCTATTCTGCTACCCCAGGATCTAGAGTCTGTCCAAGTCGTTGAGCTGATTGAGACTGGATTTCTTCCCGTGTTTAGCCAACGCGCATCGGAGAATCCCGAACGGCTTTATTGGATAGTAAGTGGGACGACTCCTAAGGGTAGAATCCGAACGTACCATGTCGTTTCAAGTGCTGAATCGAACACAGGCAGTATTTTGGAAGTCGAGAATAAGGAGGGAAGTTATCTAGAGATTAGACACAGCGGTTTTAAAGTCCTTCAGTATCGTTACGGAACTGTGGAGCCACCAACAGCTGATCTTCCTAACATTTATGCTCGTAACGCTTATATTCACCCAATCTGGACCCCAGAAGGTCTAGTTGTTAGTGATGATTTCTCTCCATCATACCCACACCACCGAGGGCTTTGGTTTGCTTGGACTAAGTCCCGTTACAAAGATAGGACTCCAGATTTTTGGAATTTACACAAAGGGACTGGAGCCGTTAGACATGATGGGCTAGAAGATATTTGGGAGGGTCCTGTTTTTGCTGGTTTTCGCGCCACTCACCGGTATATGGATTTTTCTGCTTCCAGCAAGGAAGAGGTGTTGAACGAACTGTGGGAAGTTAAGGTGTATGCAGCAGCTGGCCCGGAGGAAGGATTTTTTATTTTTGATGTCTCGTCTCTACAAAACTGTGCGAGTGATATCCTCTTAGAACTCCCAGAATATCATTACGGAGGTATGGCATTTAGAGGAGCTCGGAATTGGACTCCAGGAGCCATGGAAGTTTTGACATCTGAAGGCCTCGACAGAGAGGGAGGAGATGGTTCGAGGGCCGATTGGTGTCTTATCTCAGGTGAATTAGACGGTGGCAAAGGGGGCTTGCTATTAATGAGTCATCCTGAAAACTTTCGTGCTCCGCAACCTCTTCGTGTCCATCCTCGGATGCCTTATTTCACATTTGCACCTCAACGTTTGGGTGATATGGAGATACAGCCGGGGAGGTCTTATCTTTCCCGTTACCGGGTTGTTGTATTCAAGGGTGAATGGAAACTCGACCGGATACAAGCACTTTGGGACGATTACGCCAACCCGCCTCGAATCAATATCGTCAAAGCTGCAAGCCTGTCTACGGGAGGGCAATGACACAGTTCCTTAAATTGAGCTTTTGGGCCATGGGATTTATCTGGTTCATATTGCTGTCGCAGTGCAACTTTCCGATCTCAGAAATGCCTCAAGCTTCCTGGGGCAGTTACGGATCTGATTTGTCCAGTACGAAATTCATCCCACTTTCCCAAATCGATAGAAGTAATGTTGCTTCGCTCCGGGTTGCCTGGCGTTGGGAAGCTGTAGACCAGAAAATCCTACAGGAGAATCCCGAAATGTGGACCTGGGCTTATGAAGCCACACCCATCCAGGTAGGGAATTTTCTATATGTCAGTACCTCGTTGAGCCAAGTTGCAGCTATAGATGGTCGTAGTGGTGAGACTCTGTGGGTATATGACGGCGGTGCTTGGAAAGAAGACTCTCCATCTAAGTGGTTTATTCATAGAGGCGTTGCTTATTGGAGTGATGGAGCAGCTGGTCGTGTTTTCATTGGGACCGGTGATGGTTATTTGGTGGTTCTGGATGCCCAGAGCGGGAAGCCAATTGAATCATTTGGAGAGAAGGGTAGAGTTGACCTGACTTTGGGGCTAAGGAGACCAATAGATCGATCTCTTTATGGACTAACTTCTCCTCCTGTTATCTGTGGTGACACGGTTGTGGCCGGGTCTTCCTTAACTGACTTCGAAAATAAAAAAAATATGCCCCCGGGAGATGTTAGAGGGTTCGATATTCGGACTGGTGCACTCAAGTGGACATTTCACACGATTCCTCATGAGGGCGAATTTGGGATAGATACCTGGGAGGGGAAATCAGCCAGTTACAGTGGGAATACCAATGTGTGGTCTTGGATGAGTTGCGATCAAGAGCTTGGCTATGTTTATCTGCCAGTGGGAACTCCTAACAGCGACTTTTATGGAGGTCATCGCCTAGGAAACAATCTGTACGGAGAATCTTTAGTCGCTATTGATGTGGAGACAGGCAAGCGGGTCTGGCATTACCAGATCGTTCATCATGGTCTCTGGGATTATGATCTCCCGGCTGCTCCAAATCTGGTTGATATCAGAATCGACGGGAAGGAACTGCGAGCTGTTGCCCAGGTTACGAAACAAGGGTTTTGTTTTGTTTTCGATAGGGCTACAGGTGAGCCTGTATGGCCTATCGAAGAGCTTTCTGTACCCTCCTCACTCATTGAGGGTGAGCGTACTTCTCCAACCCAACCATTCCCATCTAGACCACTGCCTTTTGATTTGCAGGGCGCCACCAGGGATGACCTTATTGACTTTACGCCGGAGATTTTCAAGGAGGCACTACGAATATT
>CAYXBG010000072.1:0-9057 GCA_964463145.1 uncultured Acidobacteriota bacterium | reverse complement strand
TGCAGCATGACCGTCGATACACTGACCGCCGAACTGGAAGAGGCGCAACTTCTCCTGATCGAAGCCAGGATTAATAGATATAAGAATCGAAAATATCAGAATACTCATGAAGGCATTGTATCAAAATCAATCCTATGTCGATTCTGCTTCTTTATGAGCTATACTCAAAGATAATCACGTCAATACACTGCTTCGCGAAGGACTTCATGAAAAACCTAAGATGCTTCCTCCTGATTTCCTCACTAACATTGACTATTTCTGCTTGGGCAGAGAATGAAACAAAAGTCGGGATCCTGATCGATACCCTTTGCGGAGAAACTTCCGCCCATAACCCCGAAAAAGTCGCAGACCATACCGTGTCCTGTTCACTTATGAGGAACTGTAAATTAAGCGGCTTCGGATTGGTGGTTGACCCCATATTTTTCAAATTTGATACCCAGGGAGATGAGATGGCCTTAAATCTACTGGAGAGTTCCCAGAAACGGCGAAACGTCGAGGTTAAGGTAACAGGGATATTCAACCCTCAGGAAGGCACCGTTCTGGTCGGAAAATTGGTACCTTCTGGAGATAAATAAACCTATCCTTTCCTCACACTCCAGACGAGAGGAAGATAGTACTTGGAAACATCTCAACTGCTGATCAAGTGATAGCTGTCTTTCCAACTCGACTTTCATCATGGACGACTCTCAACTACGGAAACCTCAAGTAAGGCTTCTCTTAAGTACATGCCTTGTTGCAGCCTCGATCCTTTCTGATGTGATTAGCCAGGGGACAACCCTCCCCTCCCCGAAAGCTCCCCAACCAGAATCTGTAGTTGTGACTGTTGCAACAGATGCAGTGCCTCTAAGCGAAGTGTCCGCATCAGTGGCCATGATAAGTCGGGATGAAATTGAATCCAGTCAAGCCACTACCGTATTCGACCTCCTCCAGCACACACCGTTCCTCCATGCTTCACAGGCTGGATCGCGAGGAGGATTGACAACAGCTTCTATCAGAGGAGGAGATCCTAATTTCACTCTCATCCTGTTGGATGGGATTCCTGTAAATGACCCGACTAACCTGCTTGGAGGCTCCTTTGATCTGGCCACTCTGCATTTAGAAAATGTTGAACGTATAGAGATTATTCGAGGCCCAATCTCATCCCGCCATGGATCAGAAGCAATTGGAGGTGCCCTCAACATAATTTCACGGAAAGGACAAGGCACGCCAAATACTCTGCTCAATGTCCAAGGAGGCAATTTCCAGAATTGGGAAGTTGGCATCAGGACTTCTGGAAGCTTTAAGGCCTGGAACTACGCCGCTTCTATTAGTCATTTTGAAATTGGAGAACAAGTAGAGAACGATAACTTCGAAAGTACGCAGCTATCAGTTAAAAGTGGCGTCTCACCAAGTGATACCACCTCAATAGATCTAGTGTTCCGCTTACATGACCGGACTACCAATAGCTTTCCTCCTAACGGTGGCGGACCAGAATTCTCTCTTCTGAGAGAACCCAAACATAGTGACGTGCAGGAAGGGATTCTAGGGCTAGCCTGGCAGCATCAGATCTCCCCAACCTGGTTCTATAAGATCAATTTTGACTACTATGATCGACTGGATCACTCTCAGACACCGGCGATATTAGACGCAATCCCCCCCACAGCAGCAGCTCAGCCTCCTCTCGATTCCAAAAGCGATTTCGAGAGAACGCGAGTCACATTCACCAATGTATGGGACCTCGGATTTGGATTCCAAATTGGAACAGATATATCTCTGAAGCATGAGACAGCCGACGTGGAAACCTTGATAGCTAAACAGTATCCGGCACCTTTCAGTCTAGACCGTCAAACTTGGTCAGGCGGTGGAGAACTTCGCTTTGTACAGGGACGTTATCAATTCGATGCTGGGTTTCGAATAGACAACAGTGATGATGCCGACTACGAAATTTCCCCTCGATTGGGAGGTAGTCTGCAATTTGGAAATCGAGGTACGCGTATCAAGACAAGCTGGGGAGAAGGATTTAAGCTACCCTCATTCTTTGCACTAGGGGAACCCAATGTGGGTAATCCAAATCTCAGGCCGGAAACTAGCACAGGATTCGACATCGGACTGGAACAGCCTACAGAAGGTCTCCTTGGCCTTATCAGTGTTTCCTATTTCAACAACACATTCAAAAATCTAATTGATTTCAGTCCTGAGCTTTTCCAGCTCGTAAATCGCTTGGAAGTAACCAGCAAAGGTATTGAAATAGGAATAAATAACACACTATCAGACTTCCTACAGTTCGGTGGACATGTTGCTTATGTAGATACAGAAATTATCGGAACCACTGAACCCTTAAGAGATCGACCAGGCTGGAGAGGTGGACTTCATCTGGATTGGCGCCCTCATTATCAATGGCGAATTAATTTCAAAAATACTTGGATTGGGGAGAGATTCGACTTCCAAGTACCTGTTCCCGAGCGAACCCGAGTCAGTGGCTACAACACGTCATCACTTGGAGTAACCTACCAAGCCAATGAGGCTGTTAGCCTCTTCACCCGCATTGACAATCTATTTAATTCCAAATTCCATCAGTTCGTTGGGTTTCCTGACCCGGGACTCTATGCAAGGTTCGGCCTGCGCTATCGTCTAATGTCCCACTAATCCCCCTCATACACTTAAACTATCGGGATCTGTTCAATTATATGCAGCCCAAAACCTTCCAGTCCTACAATCTTCTTGGGGTGATTTGTAAGCAGTGAGATCTTTCGCAACCCGAGTGCTGTCAAAATCTGAGCACCCACCCCGTAGTCACGGAATGATTCTCGGAGAGCTAGCGTCTCTGAATTGACCCTCGTTCTATGCTGCTCAATTTCCTTATTTAACTGCTCACATTTACCTCGAAGGCGCAGATAAACCAGGACTCCTCTCCCCAATTTCTCTATACGGCGAAGTGCAAGCTCGAGTTCTTTCCGCGAGGGATCTACATCACTACAGAACACGTCACCTAAAACAGATTCGACATGTACCCGGACAGGAACGGCTCCACCGCCGCTCACGTCACCTTTCACAAAGGCCAAGTGGCGGTCTCCATCCAACTCATTTTCAAAAATATTCAGCTCGAAACTTCCCAATTCAGAGACAAATGGGAGCTGGTCAACCCTCTTAACATAACGCTCGTTTAAAAGTCTGAACCTTATTAAATCTACCACTGATACAATTCGAATAGCGTGCTTCTTTCTAAATCTGATTAAGTCCGGTAACCGAGCCATTGTGCCATCGGAATTCATAATCTCGCAGATAACACCAGCTGGTTTCAATCCAGAAATTCTGGATAGGTCTACCGCCGCTTCGGTCTGTCCGGCTCGCTCCAGAACACCTCCAGGCCTGGCTCGCAGTGGGAACACATGGCCTGGTTTAATCAGATCTTCAGGTCTGCTCTGGGGATCTATGGCAGCTAGTATAGTTTTGGCTCGATCGGCTGCAGAAATACCTGTTGAAACTCGACGCCTTCCTTCTATGCTGACACAAAATGCCGTCTTGTGGACCGACTGATTGTTCGCAACCATGAGAGGAATTTCAAGCCGGTCCAAATCAGACGTAGTCATCGGAAGACAAATAAGCCCTCTCCCGTGGGTTGCCATGAAATTAATAGCCTCAGGGGTTATCTTCTCTGCGGCCATGGTCAAATCGCCCTCGTTCTCGCGATCTTCTTCGTCAACAACAATCACCATTTTACCTTGGCGAATATCTTCTACTGCATCTTCTATTCGGTCCAAGTCTAATTTCGGAGCATCTTTCTTGATTGCCATTTCCTCGATCATTCTCAAGTCCTTCCGATCTCCAACAAGATAGCTATCTAATGGGTGGTAGAGTTTTAATCCACCTAAGCTTCTCTTGTCCAGTATTCAAAATCCTCATCAATCGACTCTCAAAATAGGGCGATTTATATTGTAATACCAATGGATTATTTCGATCGTCTAACAATAACCATTCCCCTCCACGGTTGTCTCTGAGAACTATCGTATCTACTTCTTCTTCCCTACCATTTACAACAATCCTCTGCCTACTAGAATCCCTCATTTTCATGCTAAGAGGAACACGATTGTAATCGATCTCAACAAATCCCTTGGATCGAGCTCTATCGAACATAGAGCGGGAAAGCCAGAGAGTTGTGACTTTCCTAGCATCATTGTGCATTCCGACTTGGAATAGACTCGAGAGTGTGAACCCTTCTGCCGATTCCAGCGCCTCTCCATAAATCTGCACTGTGCCCTGATCTGTAGATGATTCCCATTCCAGTACGGCATCGGGTTTGAATCGAGCTACCCGTACAACAAATTCTTTGCTTCCGAGCTGATTTGTCCGGTTATAGATCAGGACTGTATTGGGCTGCATTTCGATAACTGCACCAGGAAGCCAAGCACCTAATGAAAAAATGATCAGGAAAACAGTAGCCATTATCCGCTTTACATGCGACTCAACATACTTACTCAGAACATCCACTTCCAAATTGACCAGATCTCCCTCACCAAGATCTCCAAAACTGGTCACTTCCTCAGTATGGGGAATAATAGTAACCTCGAATCCTTCAGAATCTAGACTGGAAATTGTTAAGCTAACTCCATTTACGGTTACACTTCCTTTGTGCGCAAGATATCGCAAGATACTCTTTTTGGGAGCCTCGATTCGAAATACATTTGAATTGCCTTCCTTACGCCTTTCCTTTATACAACCCTTGCCATCTACATGCCCCTGTACCAAGTGTCCCCCAACAAAATCATGCATCCGAGCTGCCGGCTCGAGGTTTACAATATCCCCTACCTGCCTGTCTCCAAGAGTCGTGCACCGCAGTGTCTCAGGAGTCGCTTCCACTTCAAATACCTCCTCGGAACAAGTAATCAATGTTAGGCAAATCCCGTCGATGCTGACACTAGCTCCGACTGATAGATCACTAGTTATTTGTGGACACCTGATTCTGAGAGTAGACCCTACCGCTCCAGACTCTATCTCAATCAAGGTACCTTGAGCAGAAATGATTCCTGTAAACATGCCTTCCTATTCTAACGCAACCTCACTGGAGCATAAATCATGCTGTACCAAGAAGTACTGTTTTCTCCTCCCCTTATGCCTCCAATTGAGATCTGTTATCGGAGCGAACCCGTACCTTAACAGGCATTCTTGTGGGGAATAGACGGATCGTCTACCTACTAAAACGAATCATATATTGCAGTGCTAGATCCTGCACAGCCTCCACATCCTTCCCTCTCTCATCGTAATTGTTAACGATCATCGAGAAAGCTAGGATCTCTCCATCATCAGTCATAACGTAACCAGAAAGGGAACGTACACGATCAAGGCTTCCTGTTTTGGCCCTTACTTTACTGGCAGCCACAGTACCTCTAAGTCGTTGAGAAATGGTGCCATCTACCCCGGCTATAGGCAAAGCTTTAAAAAAATCTTCTCTGTAAGGTTGGAGAAAAGCAAACTGGAGTAGCCTGATAATGGCCTCTGGAGTGAGTAAATTGTACCGAGAGAGCCCTGAACCATCTGCTATTACATAGGAATCCTCAGATATACCCGCATATTCCATGACTAAACCGAGGGCCTCCCTACCCTTTTCGAAAGTCTTAGCGAAAGGCCGCCGATCCATCGTACGAACTAAGGTTTCTGCATAGAGGTTCTGACTAATCTTGAGCAATATCCGAACTATGAATCGAATGTCTGGAGATTCATGAATAAAAAGTGTTCTCGCATTTTTAAGTTTTGCCTCAGATGGCAATACTCTGGCTACACCATCGATCTTAATTCCCTGATCGGACATCACTCGCTTAAGAGTTGACAGAAAAAACTCTGCTGGCCTCTCGACACTAACAGTGACCCATAGATTATCTTTACCTGAAGGAACAGATCCTCGAAGAACAATCCCACTCCCCCCCATTATCCGATCTAAATCGTACTCCCATTCCCTCCATCCGGGAACAAACGTTAGTAGATTATTAATCTGTAGTGACGGGTAATGAGGGATCATCTCTACAGCCGGAACGCCCGAACTACTTCTCTGCCTATTTACCTGGAGAACAACTATATTTTCGTTATATTGGAGTCCCCCAATAGGAGCTGCGTAACCATATGCTAAATCGTCCCAAGACCACCCCTTTCCCAGGTCGCCCTCCCCAAAGACCTCATCATTGCCAATGATGTCGCCTTGTATCCTTTTGATACCTATATCTTTAAGTCTTTGAACCCAATCGAGAAATACAGCAAGTGGACTCCCGTCTTCAAACTTCAAAGGATCAGGACTCGAAAGCCTGGCCCCTAGAGTAGGATCCCCACTTCCTACAACTATTAAGTCACCTTTTAACGTACCCTCCTCTATCCTTCCAGAAGCTTTGATTTTAGTACTGTACCGGTAATCTGGACCCAGCAATTCTAGTGCCGATATAGCTGTTAAGAGCTTCATGTTAGAAGCGGGAACTAGTAATTTCTCGGCGTTTAACTCAAATAGACTCTCTCCATTACTAACAGACTGAACCTTAACGCCCCACGAAGAACGAGAGTACTCAGGATTTTCAAAAACTACCCTTAACTGACTGGCTAGATCACCTCCAACTGCAACAGTCAGTACGAAGAAATGACAAACCGCTAGACCCAGAATAAGCCCTACAGAACTTCTGGCAGGCGACCTCATATATACGGACAGTAACATACGGTACTCAAACAGAGGTTATCTAAAGCTCACTGAAGTATTTTCGGTACATTGCACTCCACCATTGACTAAAAAGTAATCGGCATCAAGTATGGAGGAATGGGATTCAGCACGATCGACTACCTTGTACTGTTTGTGTACCTAATCACCACAACTCTTCTAGGAATTCTACTTAGAAAGAAATCCCAGACCCTTAATGATTATTTCCTGGCCGGCCGAAGGCTGCCTTGGTGGGCATTGAGCCTTTCTATCGTTGCGACCGAGACAAGCATTTTCACATTCATTGGCGTGCCCGCTATTTCATACGGTGGCACAATGACTTTTCTACAACTAGGTATGGGGTACGTTTTGGGGAAAATTCTAGTCAGTACCATCCTCCTCCCATCTTACTTTAAGGGTGATATTCAAAGTGCCTATGAAATACTAACTTTTCGTTTCGGGAGAAGGGTTAAGGATTTCTCGGCTGGCCTATTCCAAATCAACCGTGTACTGGCCGACGGTGTACGTCTCTTCGGAACTGCACTGGTTTTGTCCCTAGTAACTCAATTTGATGAGGTCTGGACCATTCTTCTCATCGGACTCATCACTATCATATACACCTTCTACGGCGGAATGACGGCTGTAGTGTGGAACGACGTTATACAGCTGGTAATCTATATCCTCGGTGCGACAATAGCCTTTGTAGTGCTACTCGCTAAAATCCCTAGTGGATTGAGTGGAGTTATAGCCGCTGCCCAGCCTGCAAGTAAGATGCAGGTTTTCGATTTCACATTTTCTTTTCAGGATCCCTACGTTTTTTGGGCTGCACTAATCGGTGGGGCGTCTTTTACTTTCGCAACACACGGTACCGACCAGATGATGGTTCAACGCTACCTCGCCTGCCGGACGAAAAGACGAGGACAACAAGCACTGATAATAAGTGGATTTATCGTTTTAGCTCAATTCGCCTTGTTTTTGTTCATAGGAGTCATGTTGCACACATACTACATGCACTTCCCACTAGAACAACCTGTCGAAAGAGCCGAAAGCATATTCCCAATCTTCATTGTCCAACAAATGCCGCCGGGAATCTCTGGCTTGGTCATAGCCGCCGTCTTTGCTGCTGCTATGTCAACTCTGAGCAGCTCATTAAATTCACTCTCATCATCTGCTGTTAATGACTTCTACCGACCTTATTTATCGCCTGGACGTAGCGAGAAACACTACGTGCGTGTCTCGCAATTATGCACAGCAGGCTGGGGAATCATTCTAATCGCTATCGCAATAGTTTCTCGAAACTGGGGAGGATTAGTAGAGGTTGGGTTGAGTATTCCCAGCGTCATCATGGGATGTGTATTAGGGGTCTTTTTGCTTGGCAAATGGACCCGTGTCCATACTGAAATAGCAGCACTTCTTGGCATGACAGTAGGATTAACCACTGTGTTATTGGTACACTTCAATAAAGTCTATGCTTGGGGCATACTCCCCAATCTTGCGTGGACATGGTATATCCTGATTGGATCTCTCTCGACAATCCTTGTTGGTGCTTTCACCGAAAGATTCTATGCCTACCGAACAAGTAGGCGTTAGAAGAACTCGCATCCTGTGACATTCACCACTCTCAACTACCGAGGCTGCATATAGACAAATGACTTCCGAGAATCCCTGCAAGCGCGCTCGCGTCTATACGTTTATAATGTCTAGTCTGATTTTGTTATGGCTATAAAAACCGTTCAAGGCACTCACGACATTCTTCCTGGCAATGTAGAACTGTGGCAACGCATCGAAAATTCCGCACGACGGATTTTCCCTAGGTATGGTTTTTCTGAAATAAGGACTCCAATTCTCGAGTGGACAGACCTGTTTAGCAGAAGCATAGGAGCTGCTACGGACATTGTTCAGAAAGAAATGTACTCGCTGCCGGGAAGTAAAGGGCGCAGCATGACCTTGCGACCTGAAGGAACAGCTCCCGTAGTAAGATCTTATCTTCAACACAAATTGGGACACTCTAGCAAAATCGAGCGCCTCTACTACATCGGGCAAATGTTCCGTCACGAACGTCCCCAAAAAGGGCGCTACCGACAGTTCCATCAAATTGGTGCAGAAGTAATCGGATCGGAAAGCCCTGCAATTGAAGCCGAGGTACTTCACATGCTAACTCGACTTCTGTCCGAATTAGGCCTGGATAATTTTCAAATCGTAGTGAATTCCGTCGGGGATAGTAATTGCCGTCCGAATTACTTGGAAAAACTGCAAAAAAGCCTGAGGCCTCTAATAGATGGCTTCTGTAATCAGTGCCAAGCTCGTGCAAAAACAAATCCCTTGCGCATCTTGGATTGCAAAATCACTGCCTGCCAAGAACTAGTGAAAAAGCTTCCTAAACTAGCAGACTCGCTTTGCGATGGTTG
>CAYXBG010000071.1:0-9247 GCA_964463145.1 uncultured Acidobacteriota bacterium | reverse complement strand
CTGTCCCCCAGTGTGTTTCTTGGATTCCCCCTGGAGAAACCGGGAATTCCAAAGAGCCTGCTGAATTGACGCTTTACTTGAGCCGCAGGCTGAACAAGCAAAACGGCCACGTTTATTACGCAGCGAGTGCTAACTGATTATTGGCAGTTATGCGTTTTGATCGTTGGATTAACGAGGGACCAATCACCCTCGGCATGCACCTACCACTTCAAACGTTCCCGTCGAAGCCTATCGCCCCCGATCGCCTTTATTGTAGCGAAAATTTCGATCTTATGGGAACTATTCCTGAGCGATCACCCCATCTGTCTCAAAAAAATTCGTATAAAGTCCGATTCAGGGATACGGACAGTGACAATATCCTCACTGCTTTCGTACTATATTCTCATGTAATTATATCTAGAGGAGGACCTCGGAGAGATATGTCTTATCTGCCGGTATTTATTTTGACTGTAGCCCTAATACAAGGGGTTTTTTGCCTTCTAAGCACTCTGAAATTTTTCTATTTATGTAAACGTCTCCGAACACCCCGCACTACTCCAGTCTCTCTCCCTCCCATTACTATTATTGTCCCCTGCAAGGGATTAGATCCTGGATTCCGAGATAATATGCGGGCATTTTTAAACCTACAATATCCAAACTTCCAATTAATATTCGTTTTCGAAAATACTAGTGATCCTGCATTCGAGGAAGTTCAGTCTCTGTGCAGCCAATTTAAAAGATCCCTTTGTATAACCACGATTGCAGGTCCTGCCCAAGGAAGAGGACAGAAAGTCCACAACCTACTCCATGCCTTAAAAAGAGTTCGTCCAGAAGATAAAATTATCCTTTTCGGTGACTCCGATATCCGGCCTAGGAGCGACTGGGCTAGAGCTTTAGTAATTAACCTGGATGATCCCAAAATCGGTCTCACGACAGGATTCAGATGGTATCTACCTGTCCAAGGGGGAATCTTTTCAAAATTGCGCTCAGCATGGAATGGTGGTGTTCTATCAATACTCGATCCTGATAATGCAATCTTTGCCTGGGGTGGTGCTATGGCCTGTCCACTACATGTACTTGGGACATCCGAAATAGAGCAGATATGGGAGAGAGCTCTAAGTGACGATTTTACAATTTCAGATGCGGTTCGAAGCAGAGGTTATAAAATTCGTTTCGTGCCCTTGGCACTCAGCTTTTCATTTGAAGATTGTAGCTTCAGAGAACTTTGGCGATGGTCTCACCGCCAAATCTCCATCACTCGCATCTACAACCCAAGCCTATGGGCCCTTTCTTGGATCGGTCCAATCTTTTTTGTTTCAAGTATCATCCTTGGCTTATATAGATCGATTCTTGCCCTTAATCAACAAGGGTCTTTTGGGCTCCTCTCCCTAACCCTAATTATAGTTTGCCTCAGTGCATTCCAGATCACACTCCGTCGAGCTGCCATTTCTCATCTTTTCCCAGAGTATCGCAGTCAACTGGATCCGCATCTTGGTCTCTTCGATCTATTTTCAGGATTCTTCGCGAGCCTGTTAACTCTAATAGGCTTAGCTCGATCAATCTGTACCCGGGTCATTGAATGGAGAGGAATACTCTATAGGATGGATTCTTCTAGGAAGACAACTATCCTATGATTCCGTCCCCCGGAAGAGAAGTTCAGATCCCAAAGAACCGCCCGGACAAGACCAGACTGCCAAGGGTTCTGATATCTCTGGATCAGAAATCGTACACCAGAAGTTCTTTTTGAGGGGGCGTTGTGATCTCAATCCCAATATCTTGTACTAAAATATTAATCTCATTGCGGACACCAAATTCCGGGAGATAAATTCCCGGCTCAATTGTACAGGTGAGCCCTTGAATAACCTGACGAGTATCGTGAGTCTCTAGGTTGTCAAAATTAACCCCATTCCCGTGTAACTCTCGAGCTATATTATGTCCGGTTCGATGTACGAAAAACTTCCCGTAGCCCGCTTTCTCAACAATCGCCCTAACTTGGTCATCCACTTGCCAACCGAACACCGGATTTCCATTCGACAACTGCTCCCCAAGAAATTCGGCTCCTCTATCTCTCGCTTGCCTGACAACTCGGAACACTTCCAGAAGTTTTTCTGGCGGATTGTCACCCAGAAAACCTGTCCAGGTGATGTCAGCATACACAGTATTCGGCCCCTCCGGTCTAGCCCATAAATCAATCAAGAGAAAGTCGCCTCGTCGGATTCTACGTTTCCTGGAAGCAGTGGGCATGTAATGTGGATCACCGCTTGAGCTATTGACAGCTACAATAGGGGGGCTCTCTGTTTCTAAACCTTGCGAAGCAAAATCTGCCATGATGGATTGTTGTAATGAAAATTCGTCCACCTCATGCCCCTCAGAAACTTGCTTTGCCACTCGATCAAATGCTGACCTGACAATCTCAGTTATTTTAAGGGCTGTTGATCTATGCTGATTTACCTGAGTACTCGACAAAACAGATTCGAACACCTGGACTAGATCACCTGAAGACACAATTTGGACACCATGCCCTCTAATTAGCTCAGCTGTCCCAGCATCGACACGCGAGATATAAGGAATTGCGCAGTCAGTTGAATATTGCATAGCCACTTGATCATAACCCTTTAAAATATCCGCCAAACCTGCACGCAACTCTTCCCAAGCCACATAGAAATGGGATAAGCCTGGCAGGTGATCAAGGCTAGATTTTTCGATCCTATGAACTAATTTCAGAGGGGTTCCGTGCTGAGGTATCAGGTAGAACCAACGTCTCGTTATGTGAGAATCCTTAGGGAAGTCCAAGATTCTCATTGCCAAGAGGTCGCTACTTTTAAAACCAAAAAAAAGCCAAGCTGGTAAATTGAAGTGGCGCAAGGCTTTCTGTATTGCCTCAATACGAACATTGGAACTTATCACTGAGGCACCTGTCTATACCTGGAGACTACCACCTTATGTACTCTAGCCGCGACCTCCTCGAGCTTAAGATCATTGTATTCCCTGAATTCCAGTACATCATGAATCACTATTTCAACCGTACCAGGACGAATTACGATTGACCCACGAGCTAGCCGTCGGTGCGACCCGATCAATGTTACAGGTATTATCGGGGCTCGCGCGTGACGAGCAAGCAAAAAGGCTCCCCGTTTGAATGGTTTAACCTTATCACCAAAGGTTCTCTCGCCCTCGGGGTATATTACCAATGAACATTTTTCCTGGATTTTCTTCCCGACATTCCGGAAGACCTTCAACGTTTTACGTGGCTGAGATCTATCCACTGGCACATTACCAGCACGCCGCAGATGCCACCCTAAAAACGGAATGTCGAAAAGTGAAACCTTGGCAGCGAATCTGAACTGGAATGGAAGCACAGAGAGAAGAACCCAGTGATCAAACATACTCAAGTGGTTGGGCATGATGATGTATCCGCGTTGGCAATCCAGCTTAGAAAGACCATCAACTTTCACACTGACGCGTGAAACCCGCAGAGTGATGGCAGCCCAGAGACGCGCACACCAATGCTGCAGACGACCTGATCGATCTACTAACGAACACAGTACACTTATAGAGGCCAGGACAATCGTCACGAGCAGAATCAGAGGAATTCTCCAAATCAAGTTAATATAGGGGAATATCCACATTTACCTATGCTAGGCAAACATCCCGGAGATGGTCAAGAACCCAAATCACTAGCGGTTCCAAATTTTTGAAAAAAACCAGGTTCCAAAACAGTATTTTTGGAACCTGGAACAGTCACTTAGATAATTCCCTCTGAGGGGCAAAGCCGATCAACCATGCAAAGCCGCTAAGACTACCCATGTCTGTTATTATAGGGGAGTGTCTGGACGACTTTACCTGATAGATGGAATGTCGCACATTTACCGTGCATATTACGCTATCCAGGGATTGACCGACCAGTCCGGCAATCCTACCAACGCTGTATACGGCTTTACAAATATGCTGCGAAAGCTGATTAACAGTGATCGGCCTGAATATCTAGGAGTAGCCATAGACCTCCCCGGACCAACAGTTCGCCATAAACAGTTCAAGGAGTACAAAGCAACACGACGTCCTACCCCACCAGAACTATTATCTCAGATACCACGTGTTCTGGAAGTTTGCCGCGTCCTAAGAGTGCCCATTCTGTCATTGGAAGGATATGAGGCGGACGATGTTATCGGTACTATTGCAAAAAAAGCAGTAGCTGCAGGCTTACAAGTGGTGATCGTTTCGATCGACAAGGATATGTACCAACTGGTTAATTCCAATGTCACAATCCTCGATCCGAAAACATTAAACGTCCTAGGATCGGAAGATGTGGGGAAAAAATTCGGGGTTCCTCCTAATCTGGTAATCGATGTCTTGAGTCTGGTCGGAGACAGTTCCGACAACGTGCCGGGAGCGCCCGGCATTGGCATGAAAGGTGCTCAAAAACTGATCCAGCAGTTTGGTTCTCTGGCGAACCTTCTCGATAATCGTGACAAAGTAACTCACAAGACCTACCAGTCTAGCCTTAAGGAGAATGAAAAACAGATTCTACTCAGTCGAGATTTAGTGACCATTTACCAAGATCTAGCCATTGAATTGGACCTCGATGAGTTACTGCAAAAGGAACCAGATAAGGAAGCAGCTCTCAATCTTTTCACAGAACTCAGATTTCTAAGCCTTCTAGAAGAGTTCATTCCAGCGAAACGATCACAGGAAGCAATCTATGAAACTATCACTCAAAAATCCCAACTAGAAGACCTTAAAACAACAATTAAAAAATCTTCTATTTCACTATATCCTCAAATAGAGAAACACCCCGAAACAGGAAAACCTCAAATTACTGGACTGGGGTTTTCTCTGGAGAAACACAATGGCTACTCCGTTGAGAATGACTTTCTTGAAACTCACCGACACGCCCTAATCGAAGTGCTTTCCCTTGCATCCTGCTGGTCAGTCCACAACCTCAAACCTTTCCTGAATTGGTTACGAAATCACCAGTTGGACAACTGTCCCCAATTATTAGATAGCATGCTGATGGCCTATCTGGTGTCGCCAAATAGTAGAGACTTCTCTCTTGAAAAAATGTGCCTGGAACATCTTCAATATCGTTTTTCAGACAGTGAAGAACAGCAATGCCTCTTTTCCGAACTCCAACACAGAGAACTGGCGGAACGGGCAGATCTCACTCTTCAACTCACTACTATACTTACGGAGAAACTCGAAAAGTTAGGCCTCAAACAATTATTGAACACCATTGAACTCCCGTTAATCGAAGTATTGTCAGAAATGGAAAACAAAGGATTCCTAATTGATGAAGAGCTTCTACTGGCAA
This sequence comes from uncultured Acidobacteriota bacterium, assembly GCA_964463145.1. Lineage (GTDB taxonomy): Bacteria > Acidobacteriota > UBA6911 > RPQK01 > CBDAPI01 > CAYXBG01. The sequence goes on along the minus strand of CAYXBG010000071.1, from coordinate 3,960 downwards.
TGTCTGAAAAGACTGGTTTGCAGATTGAAAAACTCAAAGCATCTATCTTCAGCATGGCTGGGCAAGAGTTCAACATAAACTCACCAAAACAGTTAGCAAAGATCCTCTTCGAGACCATGTCGCTGCCCACACCTAAAAAGACCCGAAAAGCTGGTCACTATGCAACCGGCGCAGCTGTTCTTGAAGAGTTAGCTAAAGATCATCCTATAGCACCAGCCATCCTCCAATTCCGCGAACTTAGCAAGCTGAAAAATACTTATTTGGACGCCCTGCCCAGATTAACCCAGAAGAACAGCAAGAGAGTACACACATCCTACAATCAGATGGTAACCGCTACTGGACGTCTCTCATCGAGCAATCCCAACCTGCAGAATATTCCTATCCGTACCGAATTAGGCCGGGAGATCCGCAAAGCATTTATAGCTCCTCCTGGATACAAAATACTGGCGGCAGACTATTCACAAATTGAACTTAGAGTGATGGCGCATCTATCCTCTGATCCAGTGCTATTGGACTCCTTTGCTCGCGATGAAGACATCCACTTCAGAACAGCTTTAGAGGTTTTTGGTGAAGAAGCTGTTTCAGATCAAAATACTTATAGAAGACGCGCAAAAGCTATCAATTTCGGAGTTATGTATGGCCAAAGTGCTTTTGGCCTATCCAAAACTTTGAAAATCAATAAAAAAGATGCCCAATCTTTCATCGATGGGTACTTCGCGCAATACCAGGGTGTCCAAGCCTGGATTGAACGGACTATCCAACAAGCAAGTGAAGAAGGACATGTCTCTACTCTATTCGGTCGAATTCGGCCAATACCAGAAATCAACAGTTCTAACTGGAATCTTCGAAGCTTCGGTGAAAGAACAGCTATCAATGCACCAATCCAAGGAACCGCAGCCGATTTGATAAAATTAGCCATGATCGAAATCCGAAAACAACTGCAACAAACAGCAGCTTTAAGCACCCTGATTCTACAAGTGCATGACGAGCTGATTTTCGAGGCCGCCGAAAATGAGTTGGAGGAATTGGAAAAATTAGTCAAGCAAGCCATGGAGTCAGTATTTGAGCTCTCAGTTCCACTCAAAGTAGATATAGGGACTGGGTCCTCTTGGTACGATGCAAAATGATCGAGATTTCCCGAACTTAGAGCCTCATTACCAGAATGAATTCAGATCCAGTAAAATTTTCTGCCTATACCAATATCCGAAATCAGTAACGCCTGCTGTTACCAGTTGCGCACAAATACCCTCAACAGTCAGAATAGTAGCTTTGCCTTATGCAAAGCATAGTTGTCCGTGGCGCACGCCAACACAATCTGAAAGACATCGATCTCGAGATTCCTCGTAATCAGCTCTGTGTCGTGACAGGCCTAAGCGGTTCGGGTAAATCAAGCTTTGCCTTCGAAACCCTCTACGCCGAGGGGCAACGGCGCTATATCGAATCGCTTTCTAGCTATGCTCGCCAGTTTCTTGAACAAATGGAAAAGCCTGATGTCGACAGAATAGAGGGACTCTCTCCTGCTATCTCCATTGAGCAAAAAACCACCAGTCGGAGTCCTAGATCAACGGTTGGGACTATTACCGAAGTATACGACTACCTCAGACTTCTTTTTTCGAGCATTGGGGTTCCTCATTGCACTCAATGTCAAAGAATCATCAGCAAACAGTCTATTGAGCAAATTGTAGATCAAGTCTTCCGACTACCTGGCGACAGCCGGATTCTCGTCTACGCACCCGTGGTCCGGGAACGCAAGGGTGAGTTCAGAAGACTCTTCGAAAGATTTTACCGAGAAGGCTATCTCCGTTGCCGAGTAGATGGAAAAGAGATTCTCCTTGAAGACCCTCCCTCACTAGACAAACGTCGTAATCATTCATTGGATCTCATCGTAGATAGGCTTATAGTACGGCCCACACAGAGAAGCAGATTAGAATCCTCGATTCGACAAGCCCTGCGACTAACAGGGGGGGGAGGGAGTATTGCCAAGGTTGGCGGAGAAGAGATGCTCTTCTCAGAACGCATGGCTTGCGTCCATTGTAATCGCAGCTTTCCGACACTGGAGCCTCGAAGTTTTTCCTTCAACAGTCGTTTTGGAGCCTGCTCAACTTGTAATGGACTCGGGGAAAACACGGTTGTCGATCTGGACCGACTAGTAGTTAACCCACATAGACCAATCAAAAAACTGAAATTCAACCTCGATTACCCAGGTTTTCCTGATTTATTCACCACCTCAGCCCTCGCTTTACTACGAAAAGAGAAAATCTCTCCTGCTACGTCCTTCAAAAACCTACCCTCTAAGTTCCGAGAGGAACTACTACACGGGCTCAGGGAAAATCTAACCTACTCGTTTGACGAGGTTGAATATCAGACTGGATTTAAGGGACTAAATAATTGGTTCCTAGACAAGGTCTCGTCAAAAAAAATGGGACGCAGCCGTGAAAAATTAAAAGCTTTCTTGAAAAAAAGTGATTGCTCTAGCTGCGAAGGAAGCCGATTAAAACCCGAAAGTCGTAGTGTTAGGATCAACGACTTGGCAATTTCAAATTACTGCCGTATGGATCTCAACCAGTGCCTACAGGCACTTAGTCAGATCACTCTCACCAAAAGGCAAAAGGCAATCGCAAGTCCAATTTTAAGTGAAATAGAAACTCGACTAAAGGTTATGGTCAACGTCGGGCTCTCTTATCTAAAGCTGGATCGTGAAGGAGCCTCACTATCAGGTGGAGAAACTCAAAGAATTAGACTCGCTACACAGCTAGGATCGCAACTTCGCGGGGTTCTCTACGTTCTTGACGAGCCCTCTATAGGACTTCACCCACGAGACACAAGTAAACTTTTGAAAACCCTTAAGGACCTGCGTGACCTCGGCAATACGATTGTACTGGTCGAACACGATGAGGATACTATTCGAGCCGCAGATTACATTATCGATCTAGGTCCAGGTGGAGGACATATGGGCGGTACAGTTATGGCACAAGGCAACTTAAACCAGATATTGAACTCCCCAGAATCACTTACAGGTCAGTATCTAACTCGTCAGAAAACAATCAAAATTCCCTCTACCCGAAGAAAAGGAAACGGTCATCGTTTAAAACTACACGGAGTTCGTCATAACAACTTATCGAACATAGACGTCTCATTTCCTTTGGGCCAGTTTATTTGTGTTTCAGGTGTTTCAGGCTCGGGTAAATCATCTCTTGTTGATGAAGTCCTTTATCGGGCTATCTCGGAGCGACTCTATAAATCTCTGCGACAACCCGGCTCATATGACCTCCTAGAAGGACTTGAACACATCGACAAGGTAATCGAGATCGATCAGTCACCAATTGGTCGGACCCCCAGATCCAATCCAGCAACCTACACAGGAGTCTTCACGCCAATCCGCGAATTGTTCTCTCTCCTTCCAGAGTCACGAATTCGTGGTTATCGACCAGGCCGTTTTAGTTTCAATATAAAAGGGGGCCGCTGTGAAGTATGCAAAGGCGGTGGATTACGCAAAATTGAAATGAGTTTTCTCCCCGACGTGTACGTTGAATGTGAAACTTGTCGTGGTAAACGTTACAACAGAGAGACTCTCTCAGTACAATATAAGGGGAGGACCATAGCCGATATCCTGAACACAAATATTGAGGAAGTCTATCCTCTACTAGAAAGTATCCCTCAGATTAGGAATCGCCTAGCCAGACTTCTCGATGTAGGGTTAGGATACATCCGACTGGGTCAGTCCGCTACGACTCTATCAGGAGGAGAAGCACAACGCGTAAGGTTGTCACGGGAATTAAGCAAACGCTCCACCGGACGGACTCTATATATACTTGACGAACCCACAACAGGCTTGCATTTTGAAGACGTACGAAAACTGCTGGACATCCTACAGGAGTTGGTAACTTCAGGTAACACCGTCATAGTAGTAGAACACAATCTTGAGGTTCTCAAATGTGCAGACTATCTGATTGACCTTGG
>CAYXBG010000070.1:0-9283 GCA_964463145.1 uncultured Acidobacteriota bacterium | reverse complement strand
AGATAGGGAATATCCAGTGGATCCAGTTGGGGTCGCGATGATTATTCCGTCTGCTGTGAAATTCGCTATCAGATCTTCTCCGCAAAAGGTCTCAAGGGTAATTACTCGAGCAAGTGCGCCCTTATTTACAACTGCCTCGTTAAGCGACCTGTAGGATGCTATTTCCTCATTCTCTCGATTCAGTTTAACTTCCAGCAACGCACGGCGATTGGTGCGGTAGTGACCATTTATCAGTGCATTAATAGAGTCCAAAGACTCATCTCGAGTGACTTCAGTAAGGAATCCGAGTGATCCCAAATTAATGCCTAGTATTGGGCAGCGGTTTCCCCCAACAAGTCTTGCAACGGACAGAAGTGTGCCGTCACCCCCAAAAACGATAAGTGCATCAGAAAGTTCCGGCAGTTTTTTGAAAGGGTAGCCTTTGATGTTTTTAAGGCCGAACTCTTCTACCACTTGTTCGGCAACGATAGGTTGACATTGTCGGTCTTGCAGGAGACTGAGCACCTGTTTGAGTTGACCTGAGAAATGCCGGATGTTGGCCTTTGCTACGATACCTATCTTCATAAGAGTGATAGCTTCTGTGACATGGGGCGAGAATCAACCTTTTGGCTCGGATGAACGTCTGAGGAGAAGGTATTTATCCCGACAGTCTTTTGAACAAAACATGAGGGTTTTTCCTCCCGATTTAACCTGGATAGCTAGCTCCTGAGCGACGTGCGTTCCGCAGTGAGGGTCTCTGACCATTTTACCACTTGCAGGACTAGAGGTCTGTCGCCGGGAGGATTTTTTAGGCGGAGAAATTAACCATCGAACCAGTGTGGCTAGAGCGAGGAAAACAGCAAACTTAAGGAGGGCCATTGCTAAGTGGATTCCCCCTTCAGACGGGCACGAGCCTCATCCAGCTGTCTTTTGATAGCTTCGATGTGTTGATAGTTTGGGTGTGAAGCGATTAGTCTTTCCCAGGCCCAAATTGCTTCTTCTATTTTCTCAGAGCTGAACTGTACCCAGCCAAGGTTTTGTAATGTTTGGGGGTGATCCTTCTCAAGTTCCAGAGAAAGACGAAATAGCTCAATAGCACGGTCAGGCTGGCCAGTGTAAAAGTAAGCTGTCCCGAGATCTGTGGTCACATTTGGGCTTTCAGAATTTAAAGCCAGAGCCTCTTCATACCAGCGTATGGCGGAGTCGAAACGACTCATGTCGTAATAAGTATTACCGAGGATTACGCGGAGTTCATAATTTTCCGGATGCTCCTGTGCCTCCTCCTGCATTGCTCTGAGCTTCTCGAGTACCTGAGTAGTAGGATGATCGTGGGGTAGTTCTGATTCGGCGGATGTCGTCTGCGATTGATGCAGCTGATCTTCTGAAGCGTCGTATCGAAAAGCTTCGTTAAAGAAGAATCCTGTTACGAATCCGATCAGAATTCCGACTATTCCAAAGGCCAGGTGCTTATTCTTCATATCCAATCGATCTATCAATCTGGAAGGCTATTGCCAGCTGGAGCTTGTGAGGTTTTAAAGCCGACCAGTATCGTATTCTTGGATTTTCATCTGAGATCAGGCTTTCATTTCTGTAAGTCTCAGCCCAGTTCGTCTACTAGGGCTTTTGCTGTGACAGCATTCTCTCCGGATGGTTGTAATTCCACGTATCTACGAAGATGCTCAACCGCTTCGGCGATTCTGTTAGCTCCCAGCAGAGTGATCCCGAGTTGGTAATGGGCATCTGCGTGGTTGGGGTCGGCTTCGACTGCCTTGAGCAATACAGGAATAGCGGCCTTGAAATTCCCTGAATTGATATGGGTAACGGCCATGTTGTAGTAGGTAGTGCCGGCTGCTGTTGGATCGGTTTCAATTGCCAAGGCGACAGCCTTCTCATAGTATTCGTTAGCCTTATCCATATCACGCTTGGCAGCCCAGATATTCCCCATATTTTGGTAGATGGGAACGGAAGGATCGAGGAAGGCGGCATTCTCATATGCCTCCAGGGCTCCATCATAATTCCGCAATCCTTCGTGGGCCTTAGCCAAAGCACTCCATATAGCTGGTTGTGCACCATCAATTTCGTTTGCTCTACTCAGTAGAGCGACGGCTTCACTGAAGTTTCCGGCATTGATGGCAGCGACACCTGCCTCGTATGTCTCCACAAGTCCCGGTCCAGCGGGTTTTGCTTGTGCTTTGGGCGGCGGTGGTGGAGCCTTTCTGGCTGCAGCCCGTTCTTCATCAGTCAACTGGTATCCCATTACCATTTGATGGTTGCCAACTTGGAGTGTGAAGTCGATGTTCCCGCCTCTTCCGTCACGAGTCGGTCGAACGTGTTCCATGAAATCGGGAGCAAATCCTTCCTTGCGTACAATCACTCTGTAACGAGTTCTGGCATTAATGAATACACCCATGTGGAGGTATTGACCTTTCCCATTGGTTTTTGCCTTATACTTCCGCTTAGAGGTCATCGACTCGATTTGGATCTGTGCGCCTTTAATAGGGTTGCCTTCAGCGTCAGCAACTTTTCCGCCTATACGACCCACACCCTGACCGAAGGCAGATACAGGAGTTGCAATAGAGATGAAGAGTAAATAATGGATCCACTTGATTTTCATAAACCTTAGCTCCCACGAGATCGGGATGTTGTCTTTGGACAGAAATCTTTTAGTATCTGCATGGTATCGGTGACTGTACATTTTGGCAAGCTCTCCAGGAAGTTGTGGCCATAACTCTTGGTTCGAAGACGGGTGTCCAAAATGGCTAGAATTCCTTTATCATCTCTGGATCGGATGAGCCGTCCTAAGCCCTGTTTTAGAGTTATGATGGCTTCCGGGAGGGTATAAGAGGAGAAAGGGTTTTTGCCTTCTTCACGTAATTTGTGGAGACGTGCTGCGACGACGGGCTCAGTAGGAACTTGAAAGGGTAGTTTGTCAATAATCACGGCTCGTAAGGCGGAACCCTTAACATCCACGCCCTGCCAGAAACTGGAAGTGGCACACAGGACCGATCGAGAGGTTTTCTTGAACTCATTTAAAAGAAGATTCCGGGGCATTTGTCCCTGTCTCAATAACGGAAAGTCTGTCTGCCTGGACAGGGCCGCATAGAATAGATTCATATTAGAGAAACTAGTGCAGAGGATAAATGCATGCCCGCAGCTGATCTCTAGGATCTGCTGAATGACTTTGATCGCAGCATCTTGAAAGTGTTCACTACCAGGAGTTGGAAAACCGCTAGGGATGAAAAGGACTGATTGTTTTTGGTAGTCGAATTCACAGGGAAGATCTAGTTCAATGGGGCTCGGCACGCCCAATCTTTCTTTAAGGTAATTAAAGTTGTTGTTGGTGGTTAGAGTTGCAGATGTGAGGATGACAGATTCAATTTTCGAGAAAAGTTTTTCTTGTAGCAGCCTGGATACGTTGGTTGGAGTAGCATGTAGGAATACACCACTACTTCTCCTTTCAAACCAGTAGATTTGGTCGTCCCTGTCCTGCACAAAAATTAAATCGAATTCGGATATGAGGCGATCGATTTGTGCTTGCAAGGGCTCCCACTCCTCGGGGCGGTCCTGCACAAGTTGCATTTCCGATTCGAGTAGACGGAGGTTATCCATAACTTTAGAGAAATGAGAAGCCAGCTCATCTCTCAGGTCGATGGTTCCTTGTTGAGAAGGAAAGAAGTTCAAGGGGAAATTCCCCAATTCCTGAGGGAAGGATTCAAAGAAGTTTAGTGATGATTTTTGGAGTTGTGCTAGGGCACGAAGCAGATTAGGGCTGGAGGTAAAGACCTTCTGGAGTGACAGAATTAAATCGTTCACTTTAAGATTGCTGAGGTGATGTCCAAAATGCTGAGCGACGATGTCCTCTACCTGGTGAGCTTCGTCGAGTATGAGAACTGAAAAATCTGGCAATACTTTTCCAATCTCGTCTGCTTCGAGAGCTAGATTTGAAAAAAATAAAGCGTGATTGACGATGGTGATGTCCGCTCGGAAAGCCCTTTGACGCATTCTTGTCACGAAACATTCTTTGAAGTAATCACAGGCTTGGCCTGTGCAGGTATCACTTCGGGCATCCAGGGTTCCCCATAGAGGGTCATCATCCGCTAGCCATTCCAGTTCTGAGCGATCTCCGGTTTTTGAAATGGTACTCCAAGAGACTATGGATTCTAATTGCTCTCGCTTCTCGGATAAAAGTTGGCCTTGTTGTCGGACTTGATTTAACCGTTGTAAGCAAAGGTAGTTGTTGCGGCCCTTCATGCAGGCCACCTTCAAATCAGTTTCTAGGTAGCGTGAAAGCAAAGGCAGGTCTTTATCGAGGAGCTGATCTTGCAGGTTTTTAGTTGCTGTTGAAATGACAACTCGCTTGTTACTCAAGATAGCCGGAACAAGGTAGGCTAGGGTTTTTCCGGTGCCTGTTGCCGCTTCAACGCACAAGTGTTCACGGTCGCTAATAGCCTGTTGGACTGCCTTGGCCATCGCAACCTGGGAAGAGCGAGCCTCAAAATCGTCCAGATTTTTGGCCAACACTCCATCCGGCTGAAAGACTTTTTCTACCGAAAAGAGCTCTTGCCCCATTAGGTCTTTCTAGGATTTTCGGGAGTTAGAAATTCGTAAAGCGGGAAATGTGCTGTGAGTTCTGCAACATCAGAACTCACTTTTCTACGGACTGATTCATTGTCCAAGTTGTTGAGGATTTTGCAGATCCATTCTCCGATGAGTTTCATTTCTTTTTCCTCCATACCTCGAGTCGTCAGGGCAGGAGTCCCGATCCGGATACCGCTGGTGACCATGGGAGGGTTTTTGTCAAAAGGGATCGTATTCTTATTCACCGTAATGGAGGCTTTTTCGAGGGCGTACTCTGCCTGTTTGCCTGTGATACCTCTTGAAAAGACATCTACGGTGCAAAGGTGGTTGTCCGTTCCACCCGATACGATCCGAAATCCTTGGCTAGAAATAGTTGAGGCCAAGACCTTGGCATTTGAAATGACCTGTTGTTGGTACTTCAGGAAATCGGGTTGCAAGGCCTCTCCGAAGCAGACTGCCTTGGCCGCAATAGTGTTAATTGATGGCCCCCCCTGAATGCCTGGAAACACAAGTCGGTCGACCGATTTAGCATGTTCTTCGGTACATAAGATTAGTCCACCTCGCGGACCTCGGAGTGTTTTGTGGGTAGTGGAAGTCACGAAATCAGCATATGGAATAGGGCTGGGATGTAATCCAGTTGCGATGAGGCCAGCAATATGTGCCATGTCGATCATTAGAAAGGCTCCTACGCTTTTCGAAATCTCAGCTAATCGATCGAAATGGATAGTCCGACTGTAGGCGCTGGCGCCGGCAACGATCATGGCTGGTTTTTCTAGGCGCGCCAGGTCTTCCAGGGCATCGTAGTCTATTTTTTCTGTTTCTTTATCGACACCGTAGGCTGCCACTTTAAAAAAGCGGCCAGAAAAATTTAGTGGGTGACCGTGAGTAAGGTGACCTCCATGGGAGAGGTCCATTCCCAGAATTTTATCTCCGGTATTTAATACCGAAAGATAGGCAGCCGTGTTGGCTTGCGATCCGGAATGTGGTTGGACATTAGAATGGTCAGCTCCAAAGAGGCGGCCGAGCCTCTCTATGGCTAATTCCTCTACTTGGTCTGCGAACTCGCAACCGCCGTAATAGCGACGACCGGGATACCCTTCTGCGTACTTGTTCGTAAAAACAGATCCATTGGCTTGCATGATGGCCCGTGAAGTGAAGTTTTCAGAGGCAATTAATTCCAGAGTACTGGACTGACGAACAGTTTCTTGGTCGATGGCTACCGAAACTTTGGGGTCAACTTGGCTTAAATACTCATCCATGGGTTCCTTTCGGAGGCGATTGCCGGCGTCGCCGGGAATTCTTCAATGTCCAACAGCTTTTTCTGGGTAAGTCTCCTCGCTTGATCTAGCTCATCCTACTCACTTCAAATCAGCCGGTCAACGTTCCCATCAGCTTGACAGTCAAGGTACGTTTGCTTTGGCAGATGATGGGGATAATTAAAAACTGAAATCAGGGTATTTAGTGTCCTGTTTGGAAGACTTTTCAAGATAGCAGGATTTTTTTTAAAACTTCTAGCATCCACTTGAGGTGATTGAACGCATTCTCCACTCCTGTTTTCTTATGGGCATTAAGTTATAGCGAATGCAGTTAGAGGCTGATTTTCCTTGACTTTGGGACGATTTGGAGCAAAATAGATTAGAAAGGTCAAGAAAGGATTTTTGCTGCTTTTCGGTGTCCTGATATGTTCCGAGGAAATCTTCCAGCCAAGATCGACGCACAGGGTCGTATTAAGATCCCGTCGGCCCACCGGAAAACCCTCGATATGAACTACGGAGAGCAGGTCTATGTCACTAGCGTAACAGGGCAAAACGTTCTCGTGTACCCGATGCATGAGTGGGAGGATATGGAGGCTAGGCTTTTAGAGCCACCCAAGTTACTGCCCGGAAAGCTTAAGTTTTTACGCAACACTAGTTACTACGGTCAAGTTGCAAAAGTTGACCGCCAATCGCGAATTCTCGTTCCAGCTCGTTTACGTGAAGCTGCAGGGGTCAATGCAAGGGAAGTTGATGTAATGGGGCAGCTTAACTATCTAGAAATATGGAACAGAGAGCGTTTTCAGGAAGTATTAGAGAAGGATCCATATACCGAGGTGGATGCTCTAGCTTTGGCTGAGATTGGGATATGAGACTCGAGATGATAGCACCCTCGCATCAACCAGTTTTACTACGGGAAAGTCTTGAACAACTGAATGTTTATCCTGGGGCTACTATTGTTGACTGCACGGTAGGAATGGCCGGTCATGCAGAGGCAATACTGGAGAGAATGGCAGGGCGCGGAAGATTGATCGGGTTGGACCGCGACGAAGAAGCATTAGAGCACGCGGGGTCAAGGCTAGGGGCAAGGTTTGAGAATTTTTCTCTTCACCATGAAAACTTCAAGAATCTTCCTTTGATTCTCCGGAGGATGGAGATTGAGCTCCTGGATGGTTGTTTGCTCGATCTGGGTATTTCTTCAATGCAAGTGGACAACCCGGATAGAGGTTTTAGTTTTCGTCACGATGGTCCCCTGGATATGCGGATGGACCAAAGTGCCCCAGCCACTGCGGCGGACCTTGTAAACAATCTATCCGCAGACCGTCTCGGAACCATATTAAGGAAATATGGAGAAGAAAATAGTGCACGAGCCATTGCAGATGAAATAGTACGGGAACGACGCAGATCTAGGATTAGAACCACTCACCAGTTGGCCAATTTGGTTTTCCGTATTAGACCTCCACGCCGAGGGCAAAAATTGCACCCAGCCACGAAAACTTTCCAGGCTCTGCGTCTCGAGGTAAACCAGGAATTGGGGGGGCTAGATCAACTGCTTGAGGAGGTCATCGATCTGTTGGCTCCTGCAGGGCGGCTGGTGGTTATCTCGTTCCATAGCCTCGAAGACCGCATAGTCAAGAATGTATTCCGGCGTTTCTCAGGTGTGTGTGCATGTTTCCGACCGCCTGAGTTATGCATCTGTCAGTGTGCAGAAAAAGGCAGGTTCCTCAGTCGAAGACCGATGATTCCCTCTGCTGCAGAGGTAGACGGAAACCCTCGTTCTCGGAGCGCCAAGCTTCGTGTTTTTGAGAAGATGGGAATGTCCCAAGAAAGGCAGTGACGACGTCATGGTCGATTTGTCAAAGCAAGGTCTCAGAAACCAGAGAGTAGTACGTAAAAAGACAGGTTTGCAATTGGGGAATCTGGGATGGCTTTCGGTTGGGGTGATATTTGTCGTAATGGCTATTACGTATAGCTGGACACAACACGAGATCACAAGATTAGGTTACGCGATAGAAACACTCCACGAGGAGCGAGTTATGCTACTCGGCTCGGCTAGGGAAGTGCGAGCTGAGTATATGTCATTGACCAGTTCGGAGCGGCTGGATGAGATTGCCGCCGAGTTGGGTCTGGTTAGTACAAACCGTCCAGAGATTACAATCATTGAGGCCGGGCCTTCAGTTGCAACCGCAAGAGGGGGGCTCCTGGCCGCTGCTCGTACCTCTCCAGCTTCTCGCACCCAATGATTGATCCTCTTAAACCGCTTACGTCAAAAATCTTTACCGGTCGGCTAGTTCTTTTTTATCTCTGGATTGTTGTTTGGGTCGCACTTGTACTTGGTCGTCTTGTAGACCTGCAGTTTTTTAAGGCGGAGGCTTATCAATGGCGAGCTACTCAACAGAATAAAGGCAGTCGACGTCTAGTCGGGCAACGAGGGGATGTTCTGGATAGGCAATTACAGGAACTGGCAGTGAGCGTTCCTGTAGATTCTGTTTCGGCAGCTCCTAAACAGGTAGATAACCCCGTCGTGTTAGCAGAGCAACTGGCGCCTCTGCTTGAGGTCCCGGTTCATAGCCTTCGAAATAAACTGGCAGCCGATCGAATTCATGTCTATTTAAAGAGACGACTCACTCCTGAGATCGGAGCTCAGCTCAGGGCGAATAAATTCAAGGGGATTTACCTTGAAAGAGAGGAAAAAAGAGTCTACCCGGGCAAAGAGGTCGCTGGACATCTTTTGGGTTTTTTGGGAGAGGATGGTCGTGCCTGGTCTGGACTGGAAAACAACTATGACAGCCATCTAAGGGGTGCTTCGGACAGGATCGTGGTTCAACAGGATGGCCGTCAGAGAAGCTTTGGAAGAGACCCCAATCCACCGAAGACTGAAGGGGATACGTTAGTTCTTCACCTTGATAGCACCATTCAGTTTGCTGCTGAACAGGCTCTCGAGACAGCTGTGGAATCCTGGGGAGCCGGTAACGGGAGTGCTATTGTTATGGATCCTCATAGTGGGGCTATACTGGCTATGGCCTCGTATCCTCGGTTCGACCCTAATAAGTACAACACCTATTCAACTCAGTATCGTCGCAATAGGGCAATTCAAGATACTTACGAGCCAGGATCAACATTCAAAGTTACGACCTTAGCTGCGGTTCTCAATGAGAGGTTGGCGAAGCTCGATGAGGTTGTTGACAGTCGGATAGGGAGCGCGAGATTGGGAGGGAAGGTTTATCGAGAGGCTCTTCGAAGTTATGGTGATTTGACCGTTGCTGAAATCTTCTCCAAATCCAGCAATGTCGGAACCGTGAAGCTAGCACAGCGTCTCGGAAAACATCGGTTCCAAGAGTACATAAAGCGCTTCGGGTTTGGGGATTCTACAGGTGTGGATCTGCCGTTCGAGGCCAGGGGTTTTCTCAGGCCTGTTTCAGAGTGGTCGACGTTGTCAATTGGAGCTCATTACCCCCACACAGGTGCTGGAG
>CAYXBG010000069.1:0-9631 GCA_964463145.1 uncultured Acidobacteriota bacterium | reverse complement strand
TTTCCCCCTATCGGTACTCATGGGCAGGAGATGATCGCCAACTCCAAAGTTGTTGTCGTCGGTTGCGGTGCCTTAGGAAGTTGCTCAGCAGAAATGCTAGTCAGGGCCGGCGTCGAAAAGCTCACATTGGTCGACCGAGACCTAGTAGATATTTCCAATCTCCAAAGACAATGCCTGTTCACTGAGGAGGACGCTTTAAAAGGCACTCCGAAGGCAGTTGCGGCAAAGAGAGCCTTGCTCAGAATCAATTCGACAAGTCATATCGAGGCAAAAGTCCTGGCGGTAGATAGCCACAACGTCGAATCTGCGATAGGGATACCGGACCTTATCATTGACGGCTCTGACAACTTTCCACTTCGATTCCTAATCAACGAATACGCCGTCAAAAACACCATACCTTGGATATACGGAGCCTGTTTGAGTAGCCGGGGCTTGGTCATAACATTTCTTCCTGAAGCGGGATTCTGCCTGAGATGCCTTATGGGCTCCTTACCTAAACCAGGTAGTCTGGAAACTTGTGCAAGCTCTGGGATCATCGCACCAGCAGTCCACATTGTTTCGGCTTCCCAGGTAGCAATGGCCTTGTCGGTATTGACAAAACAGAGACCGGAGAAATTGCTCTTTGAGTTTGATGTTTGGAAAGGATCCTTTCGGACTAGTCAAGTATCCTCTGCCAAGTTACTCCCCTGCCAAGTCTGTGAAGAGCATAAATTTGAAGACCTGGAACACTCTCACACACCACGAGTAGAACGTCTATGTGGTGCTGGAACAATTCAGCTTGTCCCTCCACAGGAAACAGAAATTGACTATCAGAAAATCAAAGATCGGCTAGATGGATCGGTCGAAATTTCCGAGAACCAATATATGCTGAGATTATCGTTGAGTGATTGTGACATCACACTTTTTAGAGACGGTCGGTCAATCATCAGGGGGGTTTCTGATTCACTTTCAGCCCAGAATCTTTACGCCACGTACATCGGATACTAAGATAAACTCTGTCACCTACTAACACCCTCACTGGTCACGGCATTCTTTGACCAGAATGGCCAGAACTCCTGGGTATTAGTTGAGAGTTAAGACTGCACGGTTTTATTCTTAGATGAAAGTATCTCAATTGGGAATAGAGAGCACATGACCTCAGGCCAAATTCTCGTCAGGAACAAAAAAAACCTGATCCTTACACTTTTAGTCCCCTTTTTACTGATTGGATCGAGAGCAGAAGTCGACGATGGAAATCGCGCGCGCAAGGTTCTGGATATTGCTGTACAAGCCATGGGTGGCAACCGATACCTGTCGGTCAGGACTGAAATAGAGACTGGACGGGAGTTCTTGTTCAAGAGAGGGCAGAAGGCATTTATCCCATTCCAGGCATGGACCGTCTACGAGAATCCAGTGCGCTGGAGACACCAGGCATTTAAAGGAAAAAAACAAACTGTACAGGTGTATAACCTAGAACTCGAGAAAGGTTGGGTCCAAGAAGGGTTTCATACCGTTGAAGAATTAACAGTAGAGGACCTGAAATCATTTCGGGAAATGGTGAAAAGAGACTTGCACTATATTTTCCGCAATAGACTGGACGAAGAGGGGATCTCATTTTTTTATTACGGGCCATCTGACATCGCGGGCAGTGGAGAACTTGAAGCCGTTGAAATATTGGATAAAAACAACATCTCAGTCATCATTTATTTCCAGATCAGCTCTCACCTCCCCGTAAGGATGGAAAGCCAGACCACTACTAGAGATGGTTTTCGTGTAAAAACCGAAACTGAATTTTTCAATTGGCACTCCATCGATGGAATCAATTCTCCTCTCACGATTCACTATTACCGGGATGGAGAGAAGAGCGGGGAAAAATTCATTGAAAGCATTTCCTATAATGCTCCAATTCCCCCGAATTACTTTCTAGAGCCGATGATCCCGCCTAAAAAGGCAGCCAAAGCTAGAAAACGAGAACAGAAGCGGTTAAAAAAACTAGAAGCAGAGCGATAGCCCTCCGAGAGCTCAATAATCCGAATGTCTCAAAAAAGATACACTAGTGTATCCATAGTCGGTCGATCTGTAAATGTGTCGGGGCAGTAAGTAAGCATCAATCCCTTTGCAAAGATGCTCCAAATAGACACTTTTCATTGCCGAACAATAGCTTCGGAAACTATGGCAGCAGTCTTGCATATAATTCGCTGGGAAATTTGGAGTCCGATGCAACGAACAATTTGTCAAGAAGTGGAAATTTCTGGCGTGGGTCTGCATTCCGGCAAACTGGTCACAGCTACCCTGTGTCCAGCCAGGGAGCACAGTGGAATAACTTTTTGCAGAACAGACCTCCAGGGATTTGAAATCCCGGCCCATATGAAGCACGTTTCGAGAGTTGTTTTAGCAACAACTCTCATGAAGAGGGGTGTTATGTTGTCGACTGTGGAGCACCTGCTCTCTGCACTATACGGTTTGGGCATCGACAATCTTACAGTCAACATTGACTCCTTAGAGGTACCCATCGTTGATGGCTCGGCACTGCCCTTTGCCCGACTTATCCATAAAGCCGGTATTTGTCAACAATCAGCCCCTCGCGAGTTCTTGAAAATCACGGAACCGATTACAATAGAGGATGGCGAAAAATTCATCAAAATCCGTCCTGCAGACAGTTTCCAGATTCACTACGAAATTGACTTTGAACACCCTAAAATCGGCATTCAGTCTATTGAGCTAGAAATCACGCCCGAAAAATATTTCTCCGAAATCGCCTATGCTCGTACATTCGGATTCTTATCAGAGGTAGAACAACTCCGGAAAAGTAATTTGATCCGGGGGGGATCTCTCGAAAATGCAGTAGTATTAAGTCAAACAGACATCTTGAATGGTGATCTTCGTTCCCAGGACGAATTCGTACGTCATAAGATCCTAGACCTCATTGGAGATATTGCTCTCTGCAGTTATCCGATCATGGGACATATACACGCATTTAAGGCGGGGCATGCTTTGCATACCCGATTGGCTAGGCAACTTTCGCCTAATAATACTTCCTGCGAAATCGTCTGCAAATCTCCGACTAGCCAAACTGTGCCTGTCTGATCGAATATTAAATTAATGAGTACTGAATTTTGTCAGGTCGATGACCGATTCTCTCAGTGTTTTATGAAACTCACGTCACATCTCCAGTTTCTCTCCAGCGTGGTCTCAGTATTGGCCCTATCTTTTCTGCAAGCCACCGCTGCCGAAGACTTCCGGTTGAGCTACCGCGACGATCAACACATACTGGAGTCCACCCAAAAGGGGTCCACAGAGTATTTTGATATAGGGGAAGTAGCTGCCGCCCTAGGACTGACGGTCCATTCAGAAGGTGAACGGCTATTACTGGAAGGACCCAGATCAACCCTATCAATTCAGAAAAACCGCCCCCTTGCCCAGTCAGGACAGCGATATGTACTGCTTTCTGGACCCGTAAGTGTTAACACCAGCGGCAAGTGGCTGGTTCCCAGAGACTTTATTGAGAATGCCTTAACTCTAATCCTCGAATCCCAAATACAACTGGAATCTCTACCGCCCGGATATGATCAAATTCAAGTCTCAGTACAGGTATTGAACTCAATCGACAGCGTCTCTCTCGTCTTTCTACCTTCTGCAGAAATAGCTATAACTACACGTGAAGAGGAAAATTCCATTGAGATTGAATTTGAAGAACCAGTGCAGTTCGTGGAGCCAGGGATAAGACCAGCGGTATCCTTGGTAGCATCTCTGAATTGCCGTTCTTTGGAAACTTCAGCTCTATGCAGTCTCACTAAAGGATTTGACTTTAGGAGCCATCAGGCAGCTTTGCTCAACCAACCCCATCGCCTGATCGTGGATGTAATTTCCATGGCAACGGAAGATCCCGAAGATTCACTTGTATCACCAGTAGAGGAACTGGAGATCGAAGAGGAATCCTTGATACCGGTAGTGACTATAGATGCAGGCCATGGAGGTGAGGACCGAGGAATCACTGCAGGATCGCTTCTTGAAAAAGACTTAGCCAGACAAATCTCTATGCTACTCGAAAATTCTCTCCAAAGCCTTCATTTCAAAACGCATACAACCCGAAACAGTGACTTCAATCCCTCCCTAGCTCTCCGGACCTCAATATCCAATACGAACCAATCCGCCGTTTTCATTAGTGTCCATGTAGGAGGCAGTCACTCCCCAGATGTTCAAGGCCCTCTCGTTTACGTTCATAGAGCCGACGCAAAAAAACCTCGAAGAGGGAGGCGTACGACCCAAAAATTAACACCATGGTATAACGCCCAACAACCCTATCTCGATAGGAGCAAAAAATTGGCAAAACTGATACAGTCACGACTAAACAATCTCTTTGGTACATCCAACTCAGTGGAGACCGCTCCTCTAGAAGTATTGGCTCCTGTTCAGGCTCCGGCCGTTTTAATTGAGGTGGGCTTTCTCACGAACTCTCAGGATTCAAGCCGACTCGAAGATACAACCTTCCAAAAGTCAGTGGCGGATTCCATTGCAGAAGCTACCCGAGTTTTCCTTCGATGAACTTCAACTCAAAGCTTTTCGTATCGATCATAATAGTTGCCGTAGCTATACTCCTCGCTATTAGTGCCTATCAGACAGAAACACAATTTCAACAGCAATTATTAATAGAAAGTGACCCTCAGGAGTCCCTTTCTGTTGACCTCCTGTCTGGATCTGACAGAAATCAAAGGACTGTGTCGATTTTCTACCCTCAACCAAGACCTGAGATGGCAGGAGAAATCATTCTACTTGAGGGGGAATACACGGTTCCTGATGAAGAAAACGCGACTAGAAAAGCTCTCAGGATCGCACAAAAATCTCTTGAGAAATCCTCTCCTCTGATAGGCCCACAATCCGGGATCACTCAATTATTTATTCTGGGGAATGGGCTCGCCATTGTCGATCTATCTCGAGAGACCTCACTTCAGTTGACTGGCTCAGTATCGACGGAGTTGGCTTTACTGCAAGCCATCGCTCGATCCATCACAACCAACCTCGAAGAAGTCGATAGAGTTCGCTTCCTTGTCGGGGGGCGCGAGGCCCCCTCTCTTGGAGGCCACATATCTCTTGCCGGACCCTTTCGGTAGAATGGGTTCATGTCTCGAACCGACCGTAAACCTAATAAGCTGCGCGATGTGCATATCATCTGTCCCTACAATAAGCATGCTGAGGGGTCAACTCTGATCGAGTGTGGCGATACCAGGGTCATTTGCACAGCCAGTGTTGAAGAAAAAATCCCTCACTTTCTTAGGGGTTCCGGGCAAGGCTGGATAACTGCTGAATACGGAATGCTACCTAGATCAACCGGGACACGGATGACCAGAGAAGTATCCAGAGGGCGAGCTTCCGGACGAACTCTCGAAATCCAAAGATTGATCGGACGGTCGTTGCGCTCGGTCATCGACCTAAAGCAATTGGGCGAACGATCCATCTGGGTCGATTGTGACGTAATCCAAGCCGATGGAGGAACTCGTACGGCTTCCATAACCGGGGCTTTCGTCGCAGTCGCACTAGCCATTGATCATCTGATCAATTCTGGCTCATTGAAGCAATCTCCGATTCGGGAAATGGTAGCAGCTATTAGTGTTGGCATCGTAGACGAGAAATCCTACCTCGACCTCACTTACGAAGAGGACTCAGCCGCCCAAGTAGACATGAACGTTGTAATGACTCAAAACGGAAAATTTGTTGAAGTACAAGGCACAGCTGAAGGCCCTCCTTTCAGTCGTCAGGAGCTGGACACACTACTCGAACTGGCCTCCGAAGGGATCCAAGACCTCATCCATTGTCAGTCGGTCGTTTTGGAAAGAGAGTGTCGAGATTTCTCCAAGACCTTTCAGATAACTACCTCTTGAAACTGCTTGTTGCAACCACTAACCAAGGCAAGGCCTCAGAAATCGAATCAGTTCTCTTCGGAATGTTCGAGGAAATTGTCTCCCTATCGGATCTCTACTCCGTCAGACCTCCGGCTGAAATAGGCACTACTTTCCTAGATAATGCTCGCCTGAAGGCTTCCTACTACCGAGAAACAACAGGATTCGCCTCACTAGCAGATGACTCAGGACTGATGGTCAAAGCGTTAGGAGGTTCCCCGGGAGTAAAAACCGCCAGATTTGCACCCTCTGCAGAGGAAGGAATTTCAAAAATACTCTCAGAGCTTAAACACCTGGCTACCCCCAATGAATTACAATTCCGCCGAGCTTATTTTGAATGCGCTCTATGCCTCGATGCCGAAGAATATAAAATTGAGGCTAAAGGGAAAGTAGAGGGATTGATCCCATTTACCCCGGCCGGGGTAAATGGTTTTGGCTACGACCCTATTTTCTACTACCCTCCCTTAGGAAAAACCTTCGCTCAGATGACTCTGGCAGAGAAGAACTCTGTGTCACACCGATCCCAAGCATTGACAATCTTAAAAAGAAAATTAGAATTACACTTCGCGAAGAAGAGGATAACCATCAATGGACGCTAACTGTTAAGTGCTACGGTCAAATCAACTGCATTCGTTACAGGTTTTTTACAGGTAAATTCGCGGCAAACATATACAGTCGTTTGCCCATTGATTGAGTGTTTAGAACCTAGTAGAGGAAACATCAGACCTTCTACCTCTACCGAATTCTCAGTTGTCAGTACAACAACCTTGGATGGCAAGTAGCTTTCTCTAAGACTAGTAAGCACTGGGTCGTCCAGTCCTTTATGTCCAAATACGACCACTTCCAACGGCTGTGCCATTGCAAAATCAAAGGCCTGGAGCCAATAACTGAAAGCTAAAGGATGCCTAGACATTGCCAAAGACTTACGTTCTAGCATGGCACAACCAATATCCCAATATTTCTTCTCTCCTAACAGCCTCCCAAGACGGAGTAAATTAAGACAAGATATCGCATTGCCACTCGGAGTAGCATTATCCATATGCTCCTTATGGCGAACGATTAGGTTCTCGTGATCCTTGGAAGTAAAGAAAAAATCGCCTTCTTCCTCATCCCAAAAAAGCTCTAACGAGCTTTCAACTAATTCTCGAGCCTGAATCAACCATCTCTGATCACCAGTAATCTCAAAGAGCCAGAGGAATGCTTCCGCCAGCGCGGCATAGTCATCCAGGTAACCGTTCAGACTGGCCTTCCCCTCTCTCCAAGTGCGAAATACTCTCCCCTGATCAATCATCGAACGGCTCAAGAAATCACCAGCTCGCAAAGCTATCTGTAGATATTTCTCCGACCCTAGAACGAATGCTGCATATGCAAAAGCTGTCACCATAAGACCATTCCAAGAAGCCAACACTTTGTCATCTAACCCGGGTCGAACTCTCTGTCCTCTGATTTCCAGAAGTTTATCAAGGGCTCCATTCATCTTGTTTCTTGCCTCAGTAGCAGATAATCCCAAAACAGATGCAATTTCGTCCAATTCCATTCGTTTGTTGAGAATATTTTCACCCTCGAAATTACCCGATGAAGATATTCCCATGTAATCGCAAAACCCCTCTCCGAGGTCACCAAGAACGGATTCCACCTCCTTTTTCGACCACACGTAAAAACGACCCTCCACTCCCTCACTGTCTGCATCCAAGGCTGAGAAAAACCCACCGTCTGAATGGAGCATCTCCCTTTCTACGAAGCCAAGAGTTCTTTCTACAGCCTCTCTGTAAAAGGTTTTCCCGGTGATCTGCATAGCCTCTAAATACACTCGGACTAGGAGAGCATTGTCATACAACATCTTCTCGAAATGAGGCACAAGCCATTTTTCGTCAACAGAGTATCGATGAAACCCTCCTCCTATTTGATCGAAAATCCCTCCGTTTGCCATCCTACCGAGTGATGACTCAACCATCTCTAGCGTGTCCTTGTTTCCAGTCCGGTGGTAGTCTCGCAACAAAAAAGCTAGAGCCATAGAAGAAGGGAATTTGGGGGCCGAACCAAATCCTCCATTTCGAGGATCATAGTTGTCCGACAAAGTCCTTGTAGCATTATCCAACGCTTCCAATTCAAGTGGACTTATTGGAACATCGAAATCAATGGCCTGCTGTAACTTCGAAACAACTTCAGGGGCAATTTTTTGTAGTTCCTCTTTACGGTCTCGGTACGCAGCCGCAACACTTTCAAGAACACGGGTAAAACTAGGGCGACCATAGTGATCTGTAGGAGGAAAATATGTCCCCCCAAAAAATGGGGTCTGGCCCGGAGTCAGAAACACCGTCAAGGGCCATCCTCCTGCACCTGTTGTCATCTGCACATAATTCATATAGATCGCGTCAATGTCTGGGCGTTCCTCACGATCAACCTTAATATTCACGAACAATTCGTTCATAAGCCGAGCTACCACCTCATCCTCGAAAGATTCATGGGCCATCACATGACACCAGTGACAAGAGGAATAGCCTATGCTTAGAAGAATAGGTCTGTCTGTTTCTATTGCAACCTTAAGAGCTTCGTCACCCCAGACATACCAGTGCACGGGATTAGTCGCGTGTTGAGTTAAGTAAGGACTGGTTGCTCCAGCCAGCCTATTACGGCCTGAGCCTAATTCAGCGGTCATAGAAGCAGCATTCTAGCACCGCTTTCGCTCCTTCAGCGAACAACCCAATCATTGGAGAATGATTTTTCATAGTCAAAGGTTACCAGAAAATCAAAAATTCACTGGTCGGTCAACGAGAACCTAACTGACTTCGCCCAATCCAAGCCATTATACGGTTGGATAGAGTGGGAGATATACGATCTAGGACAAGTAATAGTCTGACGCCAAGAGTGAGATGGACTTCCCTCTTTCGGTTTTCAATCGCTCGAATCAAGGCCTTCGCAACCAATCGAGCCGGCTGCCCTCTACGGGCTTGCATCGGATTGGGAGTGTCCTTACTTCTAGTCGCAACAGCATGAAATTCGCTTGCAGTCGACCCGGGACAGATCACTGTCACAGAGATCCCTTGTCCGGATAATTCCCCCCATAGAGCCTCTCCTAGGCCTACCTGCGCAAATTTGGTAGCACAATAACCTGAGGCGTATGGCATGCCTTTTTTCCCAAGCACGCTGCTCGTTAAAGCAATGTGCCCTTTTCGATATTTCTGAAAGTATTGAACAGATTCGAAAATGGACTCATAGGCCGATTGGATATTAACCTGCCAAAGACGTCTCATAATATCCGGAGAATTCTCTTCTATTGGACCAAACACACCAAACCCAGCATTACAGATGAGAATATCCAAACCACCTAGCAGTGCGAGGCATTCCCTAACAATGATCTTTCCTTGCCCTTCGACTGATAGATCATGAGCTGCTACTTCAACGAGTGGAGACCCAAGGCCTACACACTCAGCTCCAACCGCTTCTAAACGGTCGAGTCTTCGAGCAGTCAGATATAGTTCTGCACCTCGCTGAGCGAGTAACCGGGCCGCAGAAGCTCCTATCCCAGCGGAAGCTCCTGTCAGAAGTACCTTCTTATCGACGAAGTAACTCAAAGACTTATAAAGTCCTTCTCACGAGAAAATCCAACATTATCTTTTAGGGCCTCAAGGACACCCGTCCTCGCCATTCTAGTCGACCGGCCTTATTTACCTTATTCTCAAGATTCTCCAGAGGAGAATCACTATCTGATACTAAGAGGCGAATCGGCAATCCTCGTTTTCCCAGCCTCTTCT
>CAYXBG010000068.1:7956-9942 GCA_964463145.1 uncultured Acidobacteriota bacterium | reverse complement strand
ATGTCGCCTATGGTAGAGTCTCCTATATAAACTTCATCTCTCCCCCCTCCCCCCGGGGGGGAAAATCAAAAACAGGAGGCCGCTATGACACCTCAGATACGGAGAGGACCATTCACTACACTTGTAATCCTTGGAATGGGATTAACTCTACTAGCGCCACTTTTTAGTAAAGATTTTTCTGGGAACGCGGGGGAGAAAAATGAGGCCTTGTCCCAAGCAGCGGCAGAAATGTCCGAGGCGGCTTCAAATTTCCTAGTTTCATTAGATCTCGATCAGCTGCGCAGAGCCGTCTTTAACTTTCAAGACGAGGAACGTCGCAACTGGCATTTTCGGCCAGTCCTCCGGCGAGGCGTATACCTCAGTGAACTAAATACTGCTCAACGCTATCTGGCACACGCCCTCGTCAGCAGCGGCTTGAGTACCCGTGGCCACCAAAAAGCTCTCACTATCATGAGCCTAGAACAGATACTTCTAGATCTGGATCCCGAGCAAAGTAAAGAGGTTCGATATCGTAAACCCGAGTACTATTCGATCACGATTTTCACCGACACCTACAACCCCACCAATACCATCTGGCGCAGAAATTTCCCCGATGGAAAAGTTTCTTCGCCCTTTGAGGGTTCCTGGGCTTGGAGAATTGAGGGCTTTCACCTCTCAATAAATTTTACGATCGTTGACGGGAAGGCGGTCTCAGCGACCCCCTCTTTCTTTGGAAGCGTGCCCGCCGTAGTCAAAGAAGGTCCACACGAGGGAATGTCCGTCCTCCGGTCCGAGCAAGAGTTAGGACGCCAGCTGATCAAATCGCTGAATCCAGAACAAAGAAAGATTGCAACGTTCCCAATCCACAAGGGCTATCTGGGGCACCTTCTGACCGGAAACTCACGCAAAGTCAACCCACTGAATCCTCGAGGGATAGCTGTATCACAGATGACCTCACAACAGACCCAGCTCCTGACAGCACTCGTGAAAGAATATGCTCACCGTCACCGGCAAGAACTCGCACAACGGGACCTGGCTAAGATAAAGGAGACCAGTTGGGAAAAGATCTATTTCTCTTGGGCGGGCGGGACAGAGCCTGGCGAACTGCACCACTACATGATCCAAGGTCCGACCTTTGTGATCGAATTCGACAATACCCAGGATGGGAATCATGTTCATTCTGTCTGGCGTGACTTCGAAGGTGATTTCGGCCACGATCTGCTCCTGGAACATTACAAGCAGCATCACCGACATTGATCCTGCTCTCTGAGGGAAGCATCAAAAGTGGTAGCCCCAAGGGGATTCGAACCCCTGTTTCCGGCGTGAGAGGCCAGCGTCCTAGTCCCCTAGACGATGGGGCCACCAGTGGAAGAAATTCAATTCAAGCAAGACCACACCGAAATTGTCAACTGGATAACTGATATCCATCCTCTATCCCAGTATTCTTTCGGCCTGCCTGACAGAGATTCTAAGGGAGAAAAATTGCTTTCAAATCTTTACCCGTACTCATTTACTAACAATAGAAAGATCGGACCAAAAGACATATACTTAGAGCATGGGGCGGGTCCGACTTCTTTCCGATATATTAGCCCACAAAATAGCAGCCGGAGAAATAGTGGACCGGCCTGCCTCGGTCGTTAAAGAGTTGATCGAAAACTCCTTGGACGCTGAATCAAAAAAAATTGTTATCAAGGTAGAGGACGGCGGCAGGCATCGTATTTCAGTAGAGGATGACGGCTTCGGAATGTCCCCGGTTGATGCAAAAACGGCTTTCCTGCATCACGCCACTAGCAAAATCAATTCCTTTGAAGACATCACTAACATCACTACCCTAGGCTTCAGAGGTGAGGCTCTACCCTCTATAGCGGCCGTCTCTCGACTGAAACTCTGCACCGTAGAACAGCAAGGAACTGACTCTTCAATTAAGCCGGGACATGAAATTTATTTCGAGGGGGGTAAATTATTAGAAGAAAGAGAAACCGCCTGGCCTGTAGGAACCCTAGTCGA
>CAYXBG010000068.1:0-7946 GCA_964463145.1 uncultured Acidobacteriota bacterium | reverse complement strand
ACCTTTTTTTTAATGTCCCTGCCCGCCGCAAATTCCTCAAAACAACCGCTACTGAAATCCGACACATTAGCAAGGAGGTTACTAAACATGCACTGGCCAACCCACAGGTTGAATTTCAACTGCACCACCAGGCGCGGGTCCTAGTACAGGCTCCTGCAGTCGAATCCCTCGAGGATCGTGTTTACCAAGTTTTAGGCAACCGGTTCTTGGAAAATCTGGTCAAGGTCGAACATCGAAGCGACGGCATAGAAGTTACTGGATACACGTCTCTTCCATACGAGCAACGCAGTAGCGCTCGGGCACAGTATTTTTTTGTAAACGGGAGAGCTATCCGCGACCGCACATTGACCCATGCACTGCGCCTCGCCTACCGTGATCGCATTCCCACCTCTGCCCACCCGATTACTCTACTTTTCATAAACTTGAACCCTGCAGAGATAGACGTAAACGTCCACCCCAATAAAACAGAAATTCGCTTTCGAGATTCTAGGCACGTTCACCGTGCCATCCACCATGCCCTGGAGCACAGCCTGTTACAACCTGAGAACCCAGATTTGAATTTAGGACACCTTGCCCGAGATATAAGGTTTGAGGAAGCTATCCCGGGTTCTCCTCATAGTCACCCAACATCCCTCAAAAACTCTAACCGCTTTTTCCACAGACACCCCGACAGTTCTTTGGGTTTTCGAGAATTACGACAGTACGCTGAAATTGACACCCCAAAAAAAACGTCGGGACCAGGAACTCATGCTAACCGCGAAGATCCTCACCGTTTCAATATACCTGAGACGGCCTACCTTAGTCCTGTCCCTGTCGTTCTCGGACAATTTGTCGAGAGTTTCATTATTGCGGCGGATCGCGAGGGAGTCATGCTAGTGGACCAGCATGTCGCACATGAGCGCATCCTATACGACCAAGCTTTACAGCGTATTTCAAACGGGCAAACCACCTCAACTCAGCGCCTCCTAATACCCGAAACCATGGAATTAACCCCAGACCAGGTAGCCTCCATGCAGATACTCATTCAACACTTCACCGCAAACGGATTCGAAGTAGAGTGGTTCGGGGAAAGAACTGTTGTCATCAAGGGAGTCCCTAGCATAGCCGCCGGGTGTGGGAAAGTTGGCCCAATCATCGAAGACGTTCTATCTGGACTGGATCTGGACACCACTCAAGGGCCTTCGGGAAACGAGATTAAACGTCTACAAGAGAGGATTGCCATAAGTACATCTTGCCGATCGGCCATTAAGATCAATACCCCTCTCTCTCCCGAAAAAATGCGCTGGTTTGTCGATGAACTATTCCGTTGCGACAATCCTTATACTTGTCCACATGGAAGACCAATCGTATTACGAATGGGAATTGAAGATGTCCTTCGTGGCTTTAAAAGGATCTAGATCTTATAGCCCTACACCCATAGGCTTTCTATAGCCAATTATCTTTACTAAAGATCGTCGAGATTTCTTGTCGATATGACAGGAAGTCTTCCATAGAAATTTGCAGTCCTTTCAAAACCATAAGAACTTCCTTAGTGTCAACGATACCCAACAAGGTCCATGAACTCACGCCTCGAGGACCCCAAGCTCCCGAAAACTTCTTCCAGAAACACTATAATATGAGGTATAAGGAGAATTAAATATGTCCACTACCACTACAGTTACCCAAGATTTCAAAGTTGCTGATCTGTCGCTGTCCGATTTTGGCCGGAGAGAAATCGAATTAGCAGAACACGAGATGCCCGGTCTGATGGCAATCCGCCAAGAGTACCGAGCCAATCGGCCTCTGGCTGGAGCCCGAATTACTGGATCTCTCCACATGACAGTTCAGACTGCCGTATTGATCGAGACCTTATGCGATTTAGGAGCTGAAGTCCGCTGGGCCAGCTGCAACATATTCAGTACCCAGGATCACGCAGCAGCAGCGATCGCTGCTACTGGTATACCTGTTTTCGCTTGGAAGGGCGAGACCTTGGAGGAATACTGGTGGGCTACTCTAAAAGCCCTTGAATTTCCTGAAGGTGGTCCAACTGTTCTTGTAGATGACGGTGGTGACGCGACGCTTCTCATACATAAAGGGTACGAGGCCGAGGAAGCCTATGCCAGCAGTGGGATACTACCTGATCCCGAAAGTACTGATGTTAAGGAGATGCAAGTCATTCTAAACCTACTGCGTAATAGAATTACGGAGGATCCCCAATTCTGGCACCGCATGGTTCCCAACATTCTTGGGGTAAGTGAAGAGACCACAACGGGCGTCCATAGACTCTATGAAATGGCTTCAAACAACAGCCTTCTTTTCCCTGCAATCAATGTCAACGACAGTGTTACCAAAAGTAAATTCGACAACATCTATGGCTGTCGACACTCTCTACCAGATGCCATCATGCGCGGTACTGACGTCATGATTGGGGGTAAGCAAGTGTTGGTATGCGGATATGGAGAGGTCGGAAAGGGATGTGCCCAAGCCATGCGAGGACAAGGAGCCCGAGTCCTAGTCACAGAGATAGATCCAATCTGTGCCCTACAGGCCGCCATGGAGGGTTATCAGGTGGTCCGACTGGAAGACGTGGTTGAAGAGGCTGACATCTTTGTAACAGCCACAGGCAACATGGGGATCGTTCTTCTTGAACACATGGAGTGTATGAAGGACAAGGCCATTGTGTGCAACATCGGCCATTTCGATAACGAGATTGACATGTCTGGGCTAGAATCATCGGCTGCGGTCAAGGAAACCATTAAGGCACAAGTAGACCTATGGACCTTTCCCGATGGCCACAGCATAATCATCTTGGCCGAAGGACGTCTGGTAAATCTAGGATGCGCTACCGGTCATCCCAGTTTCGTAATGAGCAATAGTTTCGCTAACCAAGTGATTGCCCAAATAGAACTCTATAAGAACCACACCAATTATGATCGGAAGGTCTACGTGCTCCCGAAGCATCTAGACGAAAAAGTAGCTAGGCTTCACCTAGGAAAACTCGGCGCTGTTTTGACCAAATTGAGATCGGATCAGGCAGACTACCTCGGTATCTCTACAGAAGGCCCTTACAAACCCGATCACTACCGATACTGAGTGTACTAACTGGATCAAGTTTCGGTGAGACACCGGACGCCCTTTCCCAGATTCCAAATCAGAGAGTTTGTTGGAGTTGACTGTCCCGAGAAGCTCGCTCGATAGCACTCTCCAGAAGTCTAGTAATCAATTCTGAGTATGACACTCCAGAAGCTTCCCAGAGCCTGGGATACATACTTATACGGGTAAATCCAGGGAGGGTATTGATCTCATTGAAAATTACGTGTCCCTCCCGAATGAAAAAATCTACTCTTGCCAGCCCCGAGCACCCAAAAACCCGAAATGATTCAAGTGACAGCTGACGTACACTTTCTGCCTCCTGATCGGAAATATCTGCTGGAATCCGTAGCTTAGCTCCGTCTGGATCTAGGTATTTCGCCTCATAGGAATAGAACTCGTGCTTGGACTCTACTTGTCCTACTACGGAGGCTATTGGATTAGTGTCTCCTAGAACCGCACATTCAACTTCTTTTCCTTTAATTGCTTCTTCAACAACAACCATATGATCATATCGGAAAGCATTATCCATAGCCTCTGAGAACTCAGCAGCATTAGACACAACACTTATTCCTACTGACGAACCAAGATTGGCCGGCTTGATAAACAGCGGCAATCCATAGGCAGCTTCGAGCTCCTGGAAAGACGTTTCTTCATCCCGGTGTACCCCCTGTCCTGCCGCATGAGGGATCCCAGCTTCTCGAAGTAATCTTTTGGCGAAAACCTTATCCATGGTTAACGCTGAAGCTAATACTCCAGCTCCAACAAAAGGTATCTGGGAAAGCTTTAAAAGCCCCTGTATGGTTCCATCCTCTCCATAAGGCCCATGTAAAACGGGGAATAAAACATCAACCTCGGCGCACAACTGACCGTTCTTGGCACTTATAAAACCGGGGGAGGCCCAAGGTGGCAACACTACACGTTCCAAGCCTTCCGTCCTAAGAGTCACACAGCTAGGGTCGTCGGCATGACTCAAGAACTGTCCGGAGTCACATAAATACCACCGACCGTTCTTGTCGATAGCGATAACCATGACATCGAAACGCTCCATATCGAGTGCATCAATGATGTTTTGTACGGATTGCAAAGACACTTCGTGCTCTGCAGATTGGCCTCCACATAACAGACCCACCCGTATGCGACTCGTCATAGAACAATACTATGGGAAGGGGCTGCTAGGTTTCGTGATCTCCCCTTGTACACGCGGATTGTTCTCAGCGGAAAAGATCCTCTTCCGGAGGGCGTAACAAATCCTTCCCAGTTCCCTCTTTCGTCTCGTACCTAAAACCTTTTATAAGTGCCACGGGAATATTTTCGGTCTTCCCCATGACCAGTTCCGCAGCGGCAGCCAACTCATCTGCAGACGCCAGAATTGATGCCCGTAGCTGCCGATGAGAGGAATCCATAGTTCCACGGTGATCCGTTAATGGATTCATTCCGGAAACTCCAATGGCCACATTGACTTGACCTACCCGCCAGGGCCTACCAAAACTGTCAGCTATTATGACAGCCACATCAGCTCGTACTATCGACTTTATTTTTTTTCGGATCTTTCTTGCAGACTCATCAGGGTCTTGTGGCAAAAGCACGGCATGTTCTTCCTGTGCATTAGAGAGGTCTATACCCGCATTAGCACAGATCTGCCCCTGATAGGTCTCGCTGATTAACAACCCTCTCTCCATCCGGATTATACGCCGGGACTCCCGTAATATTAACTCCACCAATCGCGGATCTTTCCCCAAATCATTAGCCAATCTTTGGGCGCGAGACGAGGGCTTCACATCAGGAAGGGCCTTAATCCGACCTTCCGCCTTTGAAACAATTTTGTGGGCCACAACTACAACATCACCTGGATCGATTACCAGGCTATCCTTGCGGACCGCTTGGACGATTTGTAGCGCAATGTCATCCCCGTCATTAATCTCAGGTATCCCCAGCAGGGGAAGAATCCGAATCTCCTGCATTAGAAATTACTAGGCACTCCTTCACCAGCGTTCACCGAAAAAATTTCCTTCAACACATCTCTTGAATTACTACCTCCGGGTGTACTCAGCAATAACTCTATATCGCTGGGTGTATCCACATCTAAGGCGAGGCGATCGCTCTTATGTATCCTCACACTGACATCTCGATTCTCAGCCTCCATGCGGTGAAGTTCGAAACTATTTTCACCAAAACGAGATGGAAATACATTGGGGGGAGTTCTGAGAATAGCATTAGTGCCCTTCCCATTACGGGAGGGCACGAGGACACACGATTGAGAGAACTCTGACTGATCCAAAATTTCATCCACATCCGATGCACAGAGGAGAGGCACATCACCCGGAATACGTAAAACCGAATTCACTCCCTGGCGGGACAGTTTAAGTGAAGCATCATCGACCGATGCGCTTTCTGATCTCTGTTCGGACTCGAGAAGCACCTCCCATCCTCGGCCCCGAGCGTATTTCAGAACTTGCTCTGAGCTAGTCACGGTCACAATCTTATCGGGCAGAGCTGCCTCTTCAATTGCAATAGCTACATCCTCCAACATGGCCCAAAATAGTCGTTCACGCTGCTCAAAATTTAAAAATCCCGCCAGCCTCTGCTTGGCTCCATCTGGTCTTTTTAAAGGCAGTAGTACAACCCTCACAATGACTCCAAAATATCACGAGCTAAAGCAACCTTATCCCGCGGGGTATGCATTACGGTATTTAGAACTTGCACCTTAATACCCATATCTTCTATCTCGGCTCGGGAAATTTCGTCCCTTTCATCCAAAATAAATACGTCTAAAAAATCAGCATACAGCCTAGCAATAGAGGTCGGACTCACATCATAATCCAGTTGTTCTAACATCTTCGCAGCCGGACCTTTTAAGGCTTTCCCGGCAACAATTGGACTAACTGCTACAATCGGTACATCTGCATCCCGTAGATAACCTCTAATTCCTGGAACTGCAAGTATAGGCCCAATACTGATGAAAGGATTACTCGGACACAGAATGACTACGCTGGCCTTGCAGATGGATTCCTCCACAGCTACAGACGGTTTCGAATCCTCGATTCCAGGATAACGAATCTGGCGAATCTTCGGCCGACATCGCTCACGGACCAGATACTCTTGCAGATGAAGTGCGCCTATTTCTGTCACTATCTCAGTTGGAACGTACGTATCTGTCATTGGGAGAAGACGACATTCGACCCCAAAGACCTGACACATCCTCCTCGTAACCTCAGTCAAAGTTACTCCTTCGGCCAAAAGGGAAGAACGCCATACATGGGTAGCCAAATCTCGATCACCAAGACGAAACCAATCTTGGGCACCAAGAATTTTCAAGGCATCACGAGTCGAACAACTATCGCCTTCTAGCCCCCAGCCCCGTTTCGGATCAACTTTTCCGGAAAGTGTGTAGATGATAGTGTCTAGATCAGGGCAGATCCTGAGACCTAGGAACTTCAGATCGTCACCAGTGTTTCCGATGACCGTCAGTTCACTCGCTAAATTCCCCAGGTAGAAACCGCTTACAAGTTTGGCACCGCCGATGCCACCAGCCAGCATCACGATCATTTTGGAGTCATTGCCTTCACAACAGGTTAGATTCCAAGAAAGCGGTACCGTCCTAGCCGGCTTTTATATTTACGATTTAATCTGATCGCAAGGAGGGTCATTGCCTCCAAGGAGCGGCAAGAGCTTAGTGGACCTGCATTAATCCATCGGAGCTCAGGAATCCCGTCGACAATCTGTATTACTTTCTCTATCGTCTCGGAAGAATCACCACAAACAAATTCGTCACAATCAAGAGGCTTATGAATATCTACTAGCAAATGTGCGGGCAGCGTTTTAAAGGCGGCAGCAAGGCCAACATTAGTAGGAAGCAGTGAACGGATGTACTCCCCTCCTGAACCTTCTTCCAAGGACAAAAGATGGGGGCCTTTCTCGAAACTTAACGGTACCGTGACATCCACAACTACCTGTCCTTCCCGAAAGGAATCCCTAGCTTCTTCAATGACTGCGCTGGCAAAACGAAAGGGGACTGTTAAAAAAAGAAACTCACAATTTTCGACAACTTCGATGTTTGTTCCAGCCGTGGCAACCTCTTGTCCTGCCTGCTCGTTAATCCAATTGACTGCCTCACTCGCACTATCGTAGGAGCGAGAACCTATTAGAGTTTTCTGCCCTCCAGAGGCCAGTCGCAAAGCAATCCCACGACCTTCCTCACCTGTGCCTCCTAGAAACCCTATAGAATTTGGGATCATAACGTTATCATACCCACAAACAATGAGGTCCGCCGAAATAATTACGTATAATGTTGCTTTAACTAAGATCAGTGTCCACCAGGTTCAACTGACCGGTTGACTTTGATCGGAACTGGTGATTAGTTTAACAAAACCGGACCAACAGAGGTAACTGTTATCAAGTATTGATCCATCAAAAAGGAACTCTATGGTAAGCGCAAAAGAGATTGAACGTCGCATGCAAGCGATCCGAACCGCAATGGAAGTCGAAGGTCTTGAAGCATTAGTCGTTTGCGGTACTGAATATACGGGATTCGAGGGTGCCGTTCGTTATGTTTCAGGATTTGAGATTGTTCACCGTCACGTCTGCGTACTCATGGAACTAGATAGAGATCCTCACATCATATTCCCAGCTGAGGCTCGCTGGATTGGAGATAAGAAAAAACCCTGGGTCCGTGACCACATTTGGGCAGATATTCCTGGTGAATGGATTCGACAGTACCTAGAAAATAGAGGCACAAAAAAACTTGGTGTCTACGGGCTTGATTATGTCATGACCGTAAAAGATTTCCGGGCAATCAGTGAGGGCTCCTTTCAAATTACCCCCTTCGATTTACAGTTTGATTTGGCTCGTGCAGTAAAGAGCGAAGAAGAACTGGT
>CAYXBG010000067.1:0-9950 GCA_964463145.1 uncultured Acidobacteriota bacterium | reverse complement strand
CCAGTACGTCAATTCCGGGCTCAAAATTAGCTTTAGGTTCTCCATGCTGGTCTCGACCTTTGTCCCCAATTCGGACTCCGATGACTCGATCGTTATTGAATAAAAGCTGCACAGCTGGGAACTCGGGATAGACTTCGATCCCATTTTCTTCAGCTAAATTTGCCATCCAGCGCACGACTTTGCCCAGAGAGGCCACATAGTAGCCGTGATTTTGAAGGAAGGGTGGAGTTATGGGAGACCGAATGGCCTGGTTCTCTGTCAGCAGGTAAAAGGCATCGTCTGCAACTTGACAATCGTAAGGAGGGTGTTCACCGGGATAGGCAGCGAGGAGATCATCGAACCCTCTTGGGTCGATAACTGCGCCACTCAAGATATGAGAACCGATCTCCTTTCCTTTTTCTATGACCAGGCAGGTTAAATCCTCCAAAAGCGGCCCAGATTTCTCTCCGTTTTCGACCGACCGATTGTGTTCCTGGACAAGAGTGTTCAAATGAAGGGCGCTAGCCAGGCAGGCAGGTCCGGCACCAACAAACAGAACATCAACCTCTAACTGTTCTCTCTCCATTTGACCCATTATACTTGAACCTTGATGTGTTCAACTTGCTTACCTGGTTGAAGGGGTGATTTATTAGATGAATGACTCGTGTTGTTCTTCATCTGGTAAGACCCCTTCACATAATTTTTGTTTCCGATAGCCACAAGATCGACATAATTGAGGCCGAGTCGTGAGTGGATAGGATTCTCGCTGGGCCAGGATAGGCAGCTGGTGAACTATTTGTTCGCAGTGCTCCTTTACGTTGGAATCATAGGGGATCAGCATTGTTTCCCCCGTAGCGGTAAAAAACAGAACCCCACTTAATTGGTCCGTTTCCAGAATTCGGCTTATTGCCCATAGATAGAGCTCTACTTGCAGGCGGGCCTCACGATTTTCTAGTGGTTCTCCTGTGTCAGCCCCAGAGGAATGGGTTTTGAAATCCATAACTACCCAGGATCCATCAGGTCTCTGATAGAGCCTGTCAATGACTCCCGAAATACGCTGTCCAGCAAACTTTAGATTGAGACGTTTTTCGGAAAATAGAGCAATTGAGTGCTCCATTTCGGTCTGGAATCTACTCGATGCCACTGCTTTTACGTGGGCAAGAACCGCAGCAAAAAATTCTGAGGTCTCCTCTTTCGAAGTCATTTCAATCGATGATTCCCAGATCCTGCAATGCTTTAACAAACTTTGTTCATCCGAGAGATTGGGAACACGTTCCAATAAACTGTGGACGATTTCCCCTAGAAGGGCTTTTTTCGATTTTGTTGGGAGGTACTGAATCGATTTCTCCTCAGGAAGCAGGGATAATGTGCTTAAGAAAAACTTTCGTGGGCACTTCTGGAAGTTAATTATCTTTGTTGGGGACCAGTGGATCTTTGATGACCTTTGATTGCCCGTCGTGGCTTGTAGCTGAAATCTATTGGTGGTAGCAGCAGTTCCTGGGGAGGGAGAATTGTTTTGGGGTTTCTTTACTTCTTCGGCAGCCATGGAGGACGTTGGAGATTGCTCTGGAGAGCCTTTCCAGTTGAGATCTTTTTCATCTGTAATTGGCACACTCAGTTCAGGCGTAGTTGACGGAGCCAGCCACCGATAGTATGAGACACGGTCAGTTTTCTTCCCAACGAGTACTAATCTGTCTTCGGCTCGAGTTAAAGCAACGTAAAGGAGGCGTTTTTCTTCTGCTATTGTACGGTAATGATTCAACCTCCGAAGCATTCGGCAAACCGGATGTCTGAAGTCTTTGTGTCCTTTGGAGGGATTCCAAATCTTGAAGCCAATTTGTGATTGGAGTTGACCTTCCCAGTCGATATCTTCTACAACCAGTCTGTTATTTCTTGAGAGGTTCAGAGGGTTGCCAAGCCCGGGTAGAATAACAACCGGGAACTGTAATCCCTTGGCTCCATGAATAGTATAGATTCGCACGGCATCTTCCTCGGGCCTAAATGCGGTTTCCTCGGGTTCATTGGAATCGGATCTAATTAATTCTTCAAGAAAACGAACGATGACACGGATACTTGAAGGTGTTTCTATTTCAAATTTCTGGATGATTCGGATGATTTTGAGAAGATTTCTCTGAGTCTGAACAGTGCGGCTAGAGGATTCTAAGATGGGGAAGTACCCACTACATATAAGTGCTTCCTCCACAATCCGGCTCGTGAGCATCCCCGTAGGTTTAGTCAGCCAGTCTTTTAAGCAGGAGTGAGCGAAACCCCAATGATTTAATCGACTTTCAGAGGTGGCAGTCTTCAGTTTGTCCCACCAGTGGACACCTGTTCGGATTGACAAGGAATAGAGGTCCTCATCCGAGAAGTTGAAAAAGGGGCTTCGCAAAATCCCTATTAGGGACACGTCGTTATCCGTGTCGGCTAAGAAACGCAAAAGGTTGAGGACATCTAAAACCTCTTGTCGGTTTAAAAAACCAGCTCCTCCAATTGTTTGGAATGGAATTCCACCAGCTCGTAAAGAATTTTCATAAGCCTGGAGATGAGTGCGTGCCCTAAGGAGAATGGCGATATCTCCGAACTGAAAACCTTCCGCTTTTAGACGATGTATATTTGCCGAGACTGTAGATGGATCTCGGGGAGAACCCCAGACCTCCTCTGATTCGTAGAAGCAGTATTCTACCGAGCCAACCGAGTTAGTCTCACGGGCTGGTTCCATTTCCTGATGCTTGGATTCATAGGCGACATGTCGAACCATGAGTTTTCGGAAAACGGAATTACAAAAATTTACCAGGCTAGGAGCCGATCGGTAATTCTGCGGCATTTCTAAAACTTGACCGCTTTTCCCAATCCACTTTTGAACTCGCTCGAAAACTCCAATATCGGCATACCGGAAACGATAAATAGACTGTTTCGAATCTCCCACCACCAGGATGTTGGACTTTTGGACGAAGGGTTCTAGTAACTGCCATTGCAGCGAGTTGGTGTCTTGGAATTCATCCACGAGGTAAAAGCGAAAGCGCTCACGCACCTTTTTGACCACCCAATCATCACGGCCGAGTCTAGTGGCTAGGATGAGAAGATCATCGAAGTCGAGGGTCTGATTTTCCTTCTTGGATGTCTGGAAGTGACGTGTGATTTGGGTGTAGATATTTCGGATCGACTTCTGAGCAGCAGTAAAGTGATCAGTCTCTACTTCAGAGCATGAAGCGATCGAGAATTCTTTCTGGATTTGTAGCTTTAGAGATTTCCATTTTTGAAAAAGATCCGTACAGCAAGGAGTATCCTGCCATTCTTTTGTTGGTTTCGGAGTGGAGCCTTTTAGAATATCCCTGAACGCCTCGATGAATACGTCAGGATCTGTAGTTGGTTTTTCTTTTAGGATTTGTAGTTGGTTCCGACAACGTTGACCCAAGGGGCCAGATTCGTTTAGGAGGGGTTTTGGGATCGCGAGTAGTA
This sequence comes from uncultured Acidobacteriota bacterium, assembly GCA_964463145.1. Lineage (GTDB taxonomy): Bacteria > Acidobacteriota > UBA6911 > RPQK01 > CBDAPI01 > CAYXBG01. The sequence goes on along the minus strand of CAYXBG010000067.1, from coordinate 6,512 downwards.
TTTCTCGTAATTCTTCCCAATCAGGAAGTTGACAGAGAAAGGCGCAGGCCTCAAGTCTAAAGATTGGCCTCAAAGAATCTGCGTCAATGAGTTGATTGAGTTTTAGATGGGCTCGGCGGTGAGCTAATTCTCTGAAAAGTGTGGGGACACTTCTGATGGGGAGATAATTCAAGATCACTTTTAAATCTGGGTCGTGTGATCGGGAGAGTTTTGCCAAAATATTGTGGATGGACTTTTCTAGTTCAACTCGCTGTGGACTCGAGTCCAAAATTTTAAAATCAGGATTTAGTCCGACACGGAAACCAAATTCTCGCAGTAGATCAAGACAGAACCCATGGATAGTATTAATCTCGGAGAAAGGTAAGTGTGAGAGAGCTCTCCCCCAGCCATTTTTTTCTTCTTCAGACATTACAGTAGTTAGTTGTCGTTCAATGATGCCTAAACGAATTTTTTCCCGCATCTGACGTGCAGCTTCATCGGTGAAAGTAATGGCCACTATCTCCTCAGGCCGGAAGTTGTTGTGTTTCAAGATTTTGAGGAACCGACCTACTAATACGGTCGTCTTGCCGGAACCGGCGGCAGCAGTCAAGGCAGTGTTGGCTTTTATGTCTAGAGCGGCTTCTTGGGAAGCGTTGAGAGTTTCTAGGCCCATTATTGTCCCTGATTCAGATAGATCTCTCACCTGCATTTAATATCCTCGTCTTTTGGGCCAATCCAATTCCCGAAACGGATAAGTGCTTGAGACCGCAGAACTGTATTGGATTCTCTCAAGCGGTCAGCTTGCTCTGGCGTGTATCGGCAAATGTCGCGTAATTTACAGGTAGGGCACCCAGCCAACCGTGGGGGTAAGGTTGTAATGGGAAAGTGACCAGACAGGATATGATCTGCTGCCTCCAGGCTTAGTTCTTTGTAGTAGTTGATCAGTTGACTCCAAACCTTATCTAGATCCTCGGTGGCAACCCTTATATTCCGTTTCCATATGTCAGAAGGTAGAGACATCTGCAAAAAGAATCTATCTTTGACATCTGCACGGTAGTGATTCTCTACTAGGAGGGAATAGAGGGGTAGTTGAAACCCTAACCCGTCGTACAGCTTTTTCAGGGGGGCTTCCCCGGTTTTGTAGTCAATGACTATCAGGCCATCCTGATTCATGTCTACCCTGTCAACAGTCCCATTTAAAAAGAATGGAATTTCAGAGGGTGCATCCTGAGGGTGGACCGTACCGATTTTCATAGGACGGAGCGGTTTTTCTAGGTCTATGACACGCTGTTCACACAACCAGCTGGATTGTTCTCTAATGAAGTTACTAAGGAGTCCGTTATCAGGGCTTTGCTGGAGGCCTTGTTTGAGAAAGTTTTCACATATTGTCCATTCTAACTCTGTACGGAAGGGTTCTTGGACGACGAGAGCAGCCACCTCTTTCTCGAGGATGTTCAGCATGCGCCCTTTTTGAGTCTGTATCCATTGCCTCCTGTCTCTTTGAGGTGGAATTTCGATTTCTGCCATGAACTTGCTCAAGGTGCGATGAAGGAGTCGGCCCAATCCGCGGGGAGTAACCTCTCCTTTCTCAGATTCCTCATCAATTCCTAAAACTTGTTCACCAAAAAATCTGAATCCACAGTTCGCATAGCTTTCAAGTTGTGTAGGGGAGAGATGAAGGCCTTTCCTCAGGAAGCCTCCTCGAAATTCTTCCATTAAATGGGGAGAACGGAGAAATCCGGCATATTTTGAGAGCGCATCGAGCTCCATCTGTTTTAGTGCTTCTGTACCGCGCCGGATATTGTCTAATGTCCCGGGCAACGGTAAAGGAGAAATCTTAGGGGGATCGGCTTTGCCAATTTCCATTTTCTCAAGAAGCGAACTAGCAAGTGCAGGGGTGCCGCGATCCCATGCCGGTAGGGTATAGATTACTTTTTGGCTGGCCTGGCTGCTGATCCACTGGAATCGCTTAGTCCGGGTGGAGATCTGTACTGTGCTATTCGATTCTCCAGATTTCTCTGTAGAGGGTAGAGTTCTGATGAAAGAGGGATGAATTCCGGTTATTGGGAACTCCTCCTCTGTTAGTCCTATCCAAAAAAGATAGTCAAGGGACAAATGCTCCAAATCGTCTGGCCTGCCGATTGAGATTTTATTTGCGGGGCTTCTTGGTTTTCTGGTTGGCATATGATGTTGACAAATACCAGAGAATTCATAGAGAGAAATCGCTCTTCCTTTCCATTCTCCTACGCGGAAGACACTCTGTAGGAGGTGAGGTAGAGTGTTGGTCCAATTGGCTAGAATTTGATTATTCTCATTAGGAACCGGAGAAAAAAAATTCTGCATACTAGCTGCGGCAGTACTAAGCCAGTCGCGGCAGCTTTGATCATTAGAGGGAAGATTCATTTCCAAGAGAAGATTTTTGAAATCCCTTAGAAGTTTTTCGGTCTGGGATGATGACAGATGCTCCTTGGGATCTTTCACCCGGTTGGCAAAACGCTGAACTTTTCCTGGGAACTCTTTAGTCCAGACCTCAAGGCCCTTTTCTACTCTGGTTATTACGGCCCAGCGCTCGAGCAACTTAAGGTTTTCCGGTGATAGGCCGCAATGGATCCAAGGATGGTGGAGAAAGTCAAAGAGTTCCTCGCGGGGAAAAGAGGATTCGACCAGTCTTAAGTAATCGAGAAATAGCATGACTTCTGGTTGCGGGGTTGATGACTCTACTAGGAATCTCCACTCTTCGACGCCAAATTCCCTCAGCGCACTCTCCAACCTCAGGCGATAGCGTTCCAGTTGAGAGGTTATAATCCCAATCTGTGTGTCTTCAGTACGATCTCTAATCTTCTTGATTTCACTTGCCACCCAACGTACTTCGTCATCCCTATTGGGCAGTCTTAGTGCAGATTTGATAGGGGGCTTGGTGCGGGAGGTTTTCCTGAAGTCATTAACATTCTCTAGGAATTTCAGCATTTCGTTAAAAGCCTTATCAGCCTGACTGTTCTTTTCAGGTTCTAGGTCACAGCTGATGATCATTTCTCCAACTTGTTCGCGGATTTGACGCAAAAGAGCTCGCTGTAAAGGAGAGATTCTGTTGAACCCTTCTAGGTAGATTCGTTCTAGTCGAGGAAAAATGTTTTTGATCAATATTTCCCCAGTCATCAGTTTTTGGTACAGATTTGCTTGGAGGCCTTCAGTGTCCTCTAGCTGTGAGTGGAGCAGGAGCTGCTGATACTTGGTAAATATCCAGGAAAGCTGAGTTGCTAGAGGAGGTTCCCCTTTTTTGGCCCAATGTAGTTTTAGTAATTTTTCATCGAGGATTGTCTGGTTCTTGATGTCAGCAATGAAGGTAGAAAGTCGCTGAGCCAGCCCAGGGCTTTTTTCTGCTGGGGTAAAAGGGCTTTCGGGTGAGCCAAGTAACTCTTCAATCAGTAGAGTCTTTTCAGGTCTGGAGATGATGCGATTATTAACGTTTTCACGTCGAATCAAGTGTAGGAATTGAGGGAGTGTTGTAATGGGTATTTCAAAAACAGCTGGAAAATGTTCCAGGTATAGCTCCTCCAGTTGTTGGGCGCGCCAAGGTGTTTCGACCAAATAGAAAAAGTCGAGTTCCGGAGTCTGGTCTGTATTGAGCGCCGTTTCGAAAACAAAATCATTCCGGAAGCGGCGGCTGTTTCCTAAGAAGGCCGTGACATGCGTCATGTTGAACAGCGATTTTACATCGAGGCGGTGAATGCCTCTAAATTGGAATCAGGGTAGAGGGTGTTGCTATTTGCGACAGAGAGGATCAACAGGAGGAAGGCCGATGTCCCTCCCCCCCCCCTTGGATAGGTGGATGCAGTTCTCGATTTCAGCTCATTTAGGTTCCTCTGGAGGAGCTTTAGCTCCTGCTTTGGCACCCATTTCTTCAGCCTTAGCGACCATCCCTTGGGCATTATAGAACATGGATAAACACGTATAAGCAAGAGTGTTATTCGGTTCTTCTTGGCGCAGTTTCTCACCGTACTCTATAGCCTTCTTATACTTTTCCTGATGGTAATAACACATCGCGATGGCGTGTAAGACGTCTCCGTAGTTGCTTTTTAATTCAAGAGCTTTTTGAAATTCTTTGATCGCCCCATCGAGGTCATCATTCCCAAACAACTCCATTCCAAGTAAGTAATGGGCTTCTTCTGTCATATGCCTACATCTCCTTCTTCCTTTTATGGATTGCTCAGAATAGTAGACTTCCTAGTTTGCGATAAAAGTGCACTGTAAGTCACGTCTCGATTGAGGCAAAGTAAAACTTTATGAACGGTCAGATGGTAAAGTAACCGGAGCAGATTAGGACCCTTTTATTCAGGAGGGATTTCACCGTCTCATCCGGCTGTGAGTTTTAGACTTCTATGGCTGAGGTTGTGAAAGTGTGTGATCCCATTACGGAATTAAGGCTTGACGTGAAGAGACTACGAGTCCATCATTTGTTGCTTCATTCGAAACGGAGCGATGAGGTCAAGTTGATTTAATGAGGTAAGAGTAAGGAAAAATGCTGGAAAAACGTCATCGGGTAGCAGTAATTGGGGCGACTGGTCTTGTGGGGGAAGAGCTATGCGAGATTATTTTTGCCCGTGGACACGATTTTCCTGATTGTTTCGGGAGACCTCGTGAGACTCAAGTGTGCGGAAGGACAGTAACAATTGAGTCGATGTCTCCTGAGGTGTTGGCTGGATACGATGTTGCCTTTTTTTGTGCTCCCGCATCTATTGCTAGAGAACTGGCGCCGGAAGTGGCGCGACACGGAGTAACGGTAATTGACCAGTCCTCCGCTTTCCGAATGGATCCGAAGATACCGCTCGTCATCCCGGAAGTTAACCCGCATCATATCCACGGGAAACTGATAGCTAATCCTAACTGTTCCACTATATTACTTCTCCTGGCGTTAGCCCCTTTGCATCGCGAATTTGGTTGTGTCCATGTGAATGTCTGTACCTATCAGGCCATCTCTGGAGCTGGCAAGGCAGCTATGGGTGAGCTAATCGAAAGCACCCGTGGCGAGCTCGAAGGTAGTCCCCAGCCGGCCGTATCTTTGCATGAAGAAGCAGCTTTCAACGTATGGAGCCACGACTCTCAAATTGATGTCGATAATGGGTATAACATAGAAGAAATAAAGATGATCCGGGAATCAGAAAAAATATTGGAAAATCCGCCTCGTGTCACGGCTACCTGTGTTCGGGTGCCAGTCCTTCGCACCCATTGCGAGGCTGTTTCCGTAACCCTTAGGAAGCCGGCTGCCGAGGCCAGATTACGGGAAGTACTTCACGATAGCCCCGGTGTTGAAATCATGGATGATAGAGGGGCTAATAGATTTCCTACAGCCAGGAAGGGTGTTGGCCATGACGGTGTCTTGGTTGGTAGAATTCGCCCAGATTTGAGTGAAGAGATAGACGCATCAGAAGGAGCACAGCCTCGTCGGTATCATTTTTTCTTGGCGGGTGATCAGATCCGTAAGGGTGCCGCTCTTAACGCAGTTCAAATAGCCGACCTAATGCTTTCCTGAGAGCAGAGGATGCATCCCTGGGTGCAATGGTTTACTTAGGGTCTATTTTCCCCCATTCGAAAAATTCTACCGTGTAGCCACCAGGGTCTTCAGTAAGAAAAGATCGGATTGGGAAATTTCTGGAATCGGAAAGAGGGGATAATATCTTGATCTCCTTATTCTGGAGGTGGGTGTACCAGTGTTCGATTTCTTCGGTAACTAGACTCAGCATAACCGGCTTATCAGATGAGCTTCGGTGATGACCACGTGTGTTATCAACTAAGCCAACGTAGGAATTCTGGCTAGATTGGTATATGTGAACCCATCCTCCATCGAAAGTTTTTTGAAATCCTAGTTTTTCGCCATAGAAGTTTGCTGCAGCTGGCAGGTCACTGTAATAAAGGAAAACAACCTGAGACTTGATAGAAAGAGATGAGTCTGTTTGACCGCAAAGAGAAGCCGTAAAAATAGCAGCCAGTAAGGTGAGCGTGAGTTTGGGATTCATATATTCTCCTGATAATAGGATAACTGATTCAAGATCAAAATAGGTGCTTGGGCGTGTTTTGGGGCCTGTGGCAAGCATTATTGAGATTTTGAGAATCAAACTCGGATTTGGGATTAATAACTAGATTCAGCCGTGCGACTAGACGTTCTTCCCGGTTGCTTGGCAAGAAAGGCGGTTTTTGACCAGAAATAAAGTATGATGGGAAGCCTTCAAGAACTTCAGAATTATCTCCGGAGCGTATCCTAATGAAATCTTCAAGACGCGAGTTTATAAAGACTGCAACAGTTTCAAGCATAGCGGCCGCCCCAGCCGTCGTTAAAGGTCGTACTGCTGAATTTGAGACATCTCCGGAAATTGCGAAATATGCAGCCAATGACAAAATCAGGGTTGCAACTATTGGCATGGGGATCATTGGATTTCAGGATACCAGTACTGCTCTCAAGGTTCCGGGCGTCGAGTTAGTGGCTGCAGCCGACTGCTACGCGGGGCGGTTGCAGCGTGCTAAAGAAGTGTATGGAG
>CAYXBG010000066.1:0-10137 GCA_964463145.1 uncultured Acidobacteriota bacterium | reverse complement strand
TTTGAAGGAGGCCTTAAGACCAGGGGATCTAGCTCTTTTCCAAATAGGTGCGATTGATCCGGTTTCCCGTACGCTTGAAGTTGAACTAGATCGTATTCCTGCAGCTCAAGGAGCGTTGCTTGCTCTTGATAACAAGACTGGTGCCATTCTTGCCATGGTGGGTGGTTTTGATTTTAACAGTAGTAAATTCAATCGAGCCACTCAGGCTTTGCGTCAACCTGGTTCGATTTTCAAGCCCTTCACCTACATGGTAGCTCTGGAAGAAGATCGATCTCCTTACGAAAGAGTTTTGGATGCACCTGTTAGCTACATTGATAGCGTAGAACGCTTGTATGAGCCTAAGAATTCAGATAATAAATTCAAGGGTCTAATTCCTATGTCTCAGGCTTTGGCCGAGTCCCGAAATGTACCTACTGTGCGATTGGCCAGGGCATTGGGTATCCGGAAAGTGATAGAGGCTGCCCGTCGATTTGGGATTGATCATCAGTATGCCCCGGAACTTGCTGTTGCACTGGGATCGGGCGAAACAACTCTTCTGGAGTTAGCCTCAGCATTCAGTGTTTTTCCTAATAATGGGGTTCGTGCAATTCCTTATTTCATTTCTCGAGTCGAAGATTATGAAGGAGTGACTCTGGATGAACATCAAATGCAATTTAGCCAAGCTACTTCACCCGATATAGCTAGTAAGATGCTCTATTTATTACGCCAAGTGGTATTAAGGGGTACGGGTCGCCGTGCTCGAGTATTGGAGCGTCCGGTGGGAGGGAAAACCGGCACAACAAATGAAGCAACCGATGTCTGGTTCGTTGGTTTTACCCCTGACATCACTGTGGGCGTTTGGGTAGGCTTTGATGCAAAAAAATCTCTTGGTGAGAAAATTTATGGTGCTAACCTTGCCCTTCCCATATGGATAGACTTCATGGGGGAAGCTCTAAAGCATGTTCCTCCTGTGGACTTTGCCAACATTCATCGGCCCACTGAACAGGAAATAACACTTGCTGAAAGGGAGGCTGCTGCTCGCGAAATTTCAGCAGGATTGGTCAAGACTGAAGATATCCCTCCTCCTCCTCCTCCATCGGAGCTCAGTCTGATCGGACAAGATCTCGAAGACGCTATAGATCGAACGGGGAATTTTCTGAACTGGGCATTTTTGGGACGACTCCCAGAGGTTTTGTTGACTCATGAGTTTGCAGGTGGTCGTCGTAAGGCTGCTTTTGAAAGTTTTCTGGAGCAACATCCGCATGTCAAAGAAATCAGCTTTGAAGAATCCGTTTTTGAGCAATTTGTGGAGGATCATCCACACCTCAAAGGGATTGACTTTGAGGGGCCAGAAAAAATCGTTCTAATACTTACTACGGTCTCGGATTGAAGTGATTCTGTACGAAGATTGACCACTTCGGTTTTCAGAATGTTCGGTTGTGTCAGATTCGTTCAGAAATCACGTTCTAGCAGAAACCCTGGAAGCTGCAAAAGTAGATCGCGTGATGGTGTTTGGGGAAAGGAGGACAGGGAATCGTAAGCGTCTTTGGCGTATTTGTCTGCCAAATCCCTCAGCTTTTCTAAAGTTTTATATTGCTGTACTAGTCCAAGTAGTTTTTGTTTGTCATTTTCTTCAATTTGTGGTTTTTCCGAAATCTCAGAGATGAAGCGGCATTCAGAGGAGTTGGCTTGCTGCATTAGGTAGATGATAGGTAGAGTGATTTTCCCCTCTTCAAGGTCTTTCAACACGGGTTTTCCCAATGTTTCTTGTTTTGAACTGTAGTCGAGCATGTCATCCGTCAACTGAAAGACCATTCCCAATGCACGACCATACTTGGCCAGGGCCTGTTCCTCTTCCGATGAGCTTCCTGCAACTACGGCGGGCAACCGACAGCAGGCTGCAAAAAGGTGGGCGGTCTTGCGCAAACTAATCTCGAGATGATCTTGAACCGAGGTATGTAAGTTCCGGTTTAGTTCCAATTGCATCATTTCACCCACTACCATAGTTCGGGTCACGTCGATGAGAATATCCAAAACTTTGAAATTGCGAAGTTCGAGAGCGATTTGAAATGCTGTCATATACATCCAATCACCCATCAAGACAGTTTTCGAATTTCCCCAACATTTATTGACTGATGGACGCCCTCGGCGGATGTCAGCATTGTCGATCACGTCATCATGGACGAGGGTTGCGGCATGTATCAGTTCTACTACGGCCCCAAGCTTCGCTAGCGTAGTTTCAGTTGGCCCCAAGAGCTTAGCAACGAGCAGAAGCAGGGCGGGTCGTAGACGTTTGCCTCCACTGCTATGTATGTAGGTGTTTATTTCACGTATCAGTGGAGATGCTGTCTTGGTATGGCTTCGAAGGATTTCCTCTACCTGCTCCAATTCATTAATAACTGGGGCGATAAGATTTTCTTTGGTGATTTTCCTATTGTTGTTACAGGTGGAATCCATGATTAGTCATTATATAACAGCGTTCCAGTGACCACTTTAGAAAATAAAGCCTATGGATATGGGAACTTAACGCAAGAAAAGATTCTCGAAGTTAGAACTAGTTTGTACCGCAATTTCTGACTCAGTTTCACTGCGAATTTGAGATAGCTTTTCGACGATATGGGTAACAAGCGCTGGCTCGTTTTTCTTGCCACGATGGGGGACTGGCGCTAGGTAAGGAGAGTCCGTTTCGACTAGATAGCTATTAGCAGGAACTGCTCGGGCAACTTTTCGCAGTTCTTCAGATCTTGGAAATGTAAGAATACCCCCGAAGCCTATAAGGAAGCCCAGATCGATGAAAGATCTGGCTGTTGCCAGATCATAAGTGAAGCAGTGCATTACTCCACGCAGGGATCCGTTTTGGGAAAAATCATTGAGGAAAGTAAAGGTCTCATTGGCTGCTTTTCGGGAGTGGATAACGACCGGTTGATCGATCTCTTGAGCTAGCTCCAGTTGTCTCGTGAAAGCTTTTCTTTGACTATTCTCATCGGCATGGTCGTAATAAAAGTCGAGACCAATCTCACCCCATCCAATAACACGTGGATGAGACATGGCCTGTTGCAGTTCAAGCCCGGTAGCTTCGTTGAAGTGCTGCGCTTCATGGGGATGTACTCCTAAGGCAGCATAGATTCCATCGTACGTTTCAGTTAGTTTTACAATATCAGAGATTAGCGATAGATCTTCTCCTACACATCCTATGGTTAAGATTTTTTCCACGCCGGCTTTATGGGCCCTTTCCAATACCTCCGGCAATTTTTCGGTTATCCCAGGAAAATCGAGGTGTGCGTGGGAATCAATAAGCATCAGCGTAGGCGGGCGCCGACCTCAACTGGCTCGGCAAATGTGGCCAGGCTAAGTTTCTCAGTGACATCTTCTGCGGCAACTATCATCCCGTTTGATTCGACTCCCATTAAGGTAGCAGGTTCTAGATTAACAACCACTGCTACTAATCGGCCTATCAAATCTTCGGGGTTATATGTCTTCCCGATCCCCGCCACGACTTGCCTTTTTTCTTTTCCAATATCGACTTGGATTTTGAGCAACTTGTCAGATTTTTTTATACGAGCTGCCTCAAGTATTTTTCCGACCCGCATCTCTACACGAGAGAAATCTGCTATACCGATTCTAGTAGGTAAGGTTTTTTCAGGAGATGGTTCGGTTTTGGAGTGAATTGGGTCCGAAGTGTTCCTTTTGAGGGCTTTAGAAATTTTTTTATACTCGAGTCTAGGATAGACGGTCTCCAGGTTGCCGAGAGTGGTTCCAGGGCGCAGGCCACCCCACCCCAACGTATCCATGGGTACCTTTGCGGGCGAGTCTTTTTCTCCAAGTTGGCGGAAAATACTTCTCGTGCCGTCACAGAGGATAGGTGAAAGGAGAACGCAAAGGATCCGGAGGGTTTCTGCTGAGTTGTATAGTACCGTACCCAAACGACCCCTCGCTAGAGGATCTTTGGAGAGTTTCCATGGTTCATTGGCCACAATATATCTATTGGTAAGAGCAATTAGTTCCCATGCATTCTCCAGAGCTCGATTCAGTTGGAACTTGTCGAAATTTTCGAGGAAAAGAGAGATGGTTTCTTTACTGAAATTCATCAGTTCTTTGTCTGGCCTCTCGAGGCCAGCTGTAGCTGGGATCTCACCTTGAAAGTAGTTTTCAATCATTTTGAGAATCCGGCTAGACAGATTCCCTAAATCATTTGCGAGGTCATTGTTGGTTCGATTGATGAGCGCTTCTACCGAAAAATTTCCGTCTGCGCCGAGGCTGATTTCCCGGATGAAGAAATATCGGAATGCATCTGAGGGCACTGTGTTTTGAAGTCTTTCTGCAGTGATGACGTTGCCGAGTGATTTGGACATCTTTCTGCCCTCAATTGTCCACCATCCATGGGCTAATAATTGGTTAGGAGGTTCCAAGTCAGCTGCCATAAGGAAGGCAGGCCAGAATACCCCGTGAAACCGCAGGATATCTTTTCCCATTAACTGTAGTGTTGCCGGCCAGCTCTCATTGAACTTTTCATTCTCCGAACCGAAGTCAATACCGGATAGATATCCGAATAGAGCATCAAACCATACATAGAAAATATGTTTTTCATCTCCTGGCACAGGGATGCCCCATGAAAACGACGTACGGCTGATGCTGATGTCTTTAAGGCCCGCCATAACAAAGCTGACAACCTCGTTCATACGGGTTTTGGGGATAATGAAGTCTGGGTGCTCTCTGTAAAAGGCTAGAAGCTTGTCCTGAAAGGCAGATAACTTGAAAAAGTAGCTTTCTTCCTTGATGAACTCGGTTTCACCTCCACATTCTGGGCAGACTTTTGCGTCATTAGCCACGTAGGCCTCGTCACGAACGCAGTATTGGCCGGAGTACTCTCCGAGGTAGATGAGCCCATTTTCCTTAATTCGGCGGAAAACCTCTTGTACAGTTCTGGTGTGTTGAGGGTCGGTAGTGCGGATGGTTGCATCGAAATGAAGAGACATTCCTTCCCAGATTTCTGAAAAAGCTTTGGAGTTGAGATCCGTCATATTCTCAGGAGTAATCCCGCGGGCCTCGGCGGCGCGCTCAATCTTTAGTCCATGTTCATCTGTACCCGTAAGGTAGCAGACATCATGCCCGAGCATTTTCCAGTAGCGTGCTAGAACATCACCAATAACGGTGGTGTAGACATGGCCCACGTGAGGGACATCATTGACGTAATACAGTGGTGACGTCAGATAGCGAACCTTACCCATTTCCCCCCAATTTCCTTATGACCTCGGCCCGCAGAGTTTTCAGGGCAACGCCGCTTTCCTGTGAAAGAGATTTAAGGTCTTCAAATTCTGGCCAGGTATGGACAATTTCTCCCGAAAGCTTCCCGATTTTGACCCTGACTGCCCCATAACTTGTTTCTACCGTAATGATTTCTCGGGAAAGTAAATAACGACTAATCTCTCGCCTACGCAATCCTAATATTCCAGTCTCTCTGAAGATAAGCGTTGCCAGGGTAGCTTCTTGTGGATGGCGGCACAACACCGTCAACAAAACCCCCGGGCGACTTTTCTTCATGTTTAAGTTGGAATAATAGACGTCCAAGGCCCCGTTCCTCAAGGAGAGCTCAAGTAAGTTGCCAAGCACCTCTCCGTCTGTATTGTCCAGAGCCCCTTCCAAGACAATAATGTTTTCCTGTTCAAATCCCTTGATATCTTGAAGAGAATTCTTTTCTCTAGGTCTTTCCCCTAATGTGATTCTCAGAGCGTTTGGAATTTCATGGAAAGTTTTGTCCCCAGCTCCCAGTCCCCATTTTTTCGGTAAGAAATTCGGACAGACACAACCCTTACTAAGGGTTGTGATGATGGCTGCTCCAGTCGGTGTTAAGAGTTCGGATTGGACTGGGCCTGGATGGCAAGGGATTCCCGGCAGCATTTCCAGGGTAGCCGGTGTAGGGACGGGCCAGCTACCATGGGAGAAATTCACTGTCCCACCACCTACGGCGATTGGAGCTGAATAGAACTCTTCAATCTTCAAGTAGTCGAAACCAATGCAGGCACCAACTATATCGATAATCGAGTCAACTGCTCCGACCTCGTGAAAGTGGACTTCGTCGATTGGAGTTCCGTGAACTTTTGCCTCGGATTCCCCGAGACGGTTAAAAATCTCGAGGGCTCGTTGTTGGACATTTTTACTGAGAGTACTATTTTTTATCAGACTGATAATGTCTGTGAGGTTTCTTTGAACTTGCCCGCCATGGTGATGGTGATGGTGATGAGACTTTTCCCCAGTTGTGACAGCCGGATCTTCCTGTACTGATTTTGGTGAATTCGAGGTGAGCTCAACTTCGAAGTTCGTCATCCTCAAGCCTTGCCGCTCAATTAATTGCGTCTTCAGAGAGAATTCTTCGGATATGCCTAATTTGGCCAATTCCTCTGACAAAAGGTCGAGAGGAACTCCCATGTCTATTAGGGCTCCCACTATCATGTCGCCACTAGCACCATTAAAAGGCTCAAAGTAAAGTACTTGTCTCATCGATGGGGCAGTCCTCCTAATCTGCCCTATCATACTGCGATAACGGAGAGATTGACTATTCTTTCCTGTCTTTCGGCAGTCGAGTCATAATGGTCATGCTTTGCTGTCTCAAATAGAAATGCTGACTACCGTTTACTAAGGCCTGACTTTTTTGGTCTTCTCTAGCTTTTTTCGCCACGTCACAGGTGTATGATGAAGCCGTGTTTATTCATAGAGTAGATAAGGTTCGAGAGCATCTTCGAGTCCATGTACTGGAAACCTTCGGTCTCGACATTGGGAGGGCTGTAGTTGAGGCCCCGCCTAATCCTGAATTGGGGGATCTGGCATTTCCTTTCCCCTTTGAATTAGCCAAGATTTTGAAACGCCCACCTAGAAAGATTGCTGAGGCAATTCAGGAAGGTTTAGCCCCTACGATTGAGATCGACCGGGTCGAAGCTGCCGGTGGAGGTTACATCAACGTTTTTCTCAAGAGAGAAACATTCCTGATGGATTTGATTGCCTGGGTGAAGGATCCTCAAGTCCCAGAAATCCCAGGGAAAGTAATTGTCGAACACACAAACATAAACCCCAATAAAGCGGCTCATATAGGGCATTTGCGCAACGCGGTATTGGGGGATTCTTTCATTCGACTGTTAGTAGCCCGAGGGCAAAAAGTTGAAGTCCAGAACTATATAGACAATACGGGTGTTCAGGTGGCGGATGTTGTCATAGGTCTCATCCATTTCAAGAAAATGAAACTTGCTGAGGTGGAGCAGATCGATGAGCCTTTCGATGTCTTTTGCTGGGATCTCTACGCTGAGGTTTCGAAGTGGTTAAATGAAGATAAAAGCCGCCTAGAATTGCGTCATCAGGTTCTCAGAGAGATAGAGTCAAGAAAGGGGCCGACTGCCGAACTTTCCGAGCATATTTCCATGAGGATTGTACGGGCCCATCTTAAAACGATGTCTCGGATTGGTGTCCGTTATGATGTGCTGCCTCGTGAGAGTGAAATCTTAGCTCTTCAGTTTTGGGACCAGGCCTTTGAAAAACTGAAGGAGAAGAAAGCTGTCTTGTACCGTAGTGAAGGCCCTCATGCCGGATGTTGGGTAATGGAATTACCCGAAGAGGAGGGATCTCCAGCAGACGAAAAAGTCATTGTTCGTAGTAATGGGACCGTGACCTATGTTGGCAAGGACATCGCCTATCAGCTTTGGAAATTTGGGTTGTTAGGGCGTTCCTTTTCTTATAGTGAATTTCATAAATATACTAATGGACACACAGCATGGGTCAGTCAGGTAGATGGCGGCGAGTCGAGGGCTCCGGATTTTGGGGCTGGGGATGTTGTTTACAATGTAATTGATGTGAGGCAGGCTTACCTACAACGTGTAGTATGCCAGGCGTTACGCCGACTTGGTTACAGTTCAGAGGCTGACCTGTCGACGCATTTCTCTTATGAGATGGTGGCGCTGTCTCCTGCTTGTTGCGAAGAGCTGGATATCCAGCTCTCGGATGAAGACAAATTAAAGCCTTACGTAGAAGTATCTGGTCGGAAGGGTCTGGGGGTTAAAGCCGATGATCTGATCGATAAGTTGATAGAGAAATCTCTCATTGAAGTACAGAAGCGACAACCAGATCTTGGGAAAGAGGATCGCCAGAGAATTGCCGGCCAAGTGGCGATTGGTGCGCTTCGATATTTTCTTCTTCGGTACACGCGCAACACAGTTATAGCGTTCGATTTTAACGAGGCTTTGAGCTTTGAAGGAGAGACGGGGCCTTATCTCCAATACGCAGTAGTCCGTTCCGGTAACATTTTTCGCAGGCTTGCTGCAATGGAGTCTGAAAATGGCTCTGAGGAGGCTGCCGCAGTTCTTGATCAAGATTTAATCTCTCGGCATGGACCAAGGATTCTGAGCGATAATAAAGTTTGGCAGCTGGTCTTAACTATAGCGAGAACGGACGATGTCATGGAGAAGTCACTTCGTTCTCTGGAGCTTTCCCACCTAGCTAGGCATGCTTTTTTAATTGCTCAGCAGTTCAATTTGTTCTATCACAGCTGCCATATTCTCTCCGAAAAAGACATCGTGAAACGTTCTCTACTTCTTGCTGTGACTGATAGTGCGAGGCGCTGTTTGACCAATATACTGGAGCTCTTAGGTATGGAGGTGCCTGAAAGAATGTAATGCCGATTCTTTTGTTACTCCTGGTAAGCTGGACAGTGTCTATCCAGACCGAACCCCGTCCCTTGTTGCAGACTGTTCTGACAGCCAAGGAACTGCAGGACTATGGACAGGAGTATTCCTATTCCAAGCGTATTGAGGTTCTTAAAAGAGTATTAGATCGTCAGATGCGGCGAGTTGCCAGATTGGTGAGGACTGATTCTAGTAAAAAAGTCGTTGAATCGGTCCGGGCGATGGGCATTATTGCCTCTGAAGGGGCTCGCTTGACAGCTGAGGTAGTAGAGGTCCAGAGGCTCCGTTCTAGGCAGTCTAGGCGTTTGGAGATTCATCTCCGGAAGATGCTGGAGAAGTTAAAGATCCTAAGGCGTAGCTCATCTTATCAGGTATGGAGTGAATTTGATTTTGCTCTTGAGGAAATCAAAAGCTTCCGCTCTAGCCTCCTCGAGGGGTTTTTCACCGGTTACAATTTCCCTGCTTGGGAAAAGAAATATTTACGAGTCTCGCTTAGTTCTTCGACAGGAGGCCCCCTCTTACCTTGGATTGGTCAAAGACCGGAGCGGAGACAGTTATTTGGAGACCAGTTTACTAACGAAGAGTACGATAGAATTCAGAATGCCCAGAAATTAAAGAGACGGTTAAAGGTATTTCGTGAGATTGCCAGTTCACGTTTGTCCGAGATTGAAAGGCGTCTTAAAAATCGGGTTTCGGACGAGAAGAGGCCTAATCCTCTCCGGTTTTACACTTACGCTCAGCTCGTTCGCGCCTATTGGCGGGCTATTCACAGTAGCATGGTCAACATAGAGGAGAGGGCTTCCAGTAAATCAAGCCCCGAGAAGAACATTGAGGAGGCCCTGAAGGATCTGAGTACTGATATGTATACTTTTATTCCTATTCTGAAGTCATTAAGGCAGGTTGCCTTGGACATGGAGGATGAGAATTTTTATCTGGAATTGCGAGAAGCATGGAAATCCAGTCAGTCGGCTCTGCAGGGATCTGAGATGGGCCTAGAAAAGCTATTGGAGCGCCGAGAGAGGTGAGCCCCTATATGTGGAGTATTTAGTGGGGTATTCCGAAGATTGCCGATTTTGAAAATTCTTATGTGGAAACAATAGTTGCAAGTATTCACCTGTAAAGAACGGTAGGTAGATAACCTCCAATTCTGGTATTTTGTGGGTTGTTAAATGGGCATTGATTATAGATTTGAATCTCGACCAAAACGACAGCACCCTGATTGGCTGAAGGTTCGAGCTCCCTTTGGCGAAGGAGTGCATCAGCTGCGCCGGCTGATGAAAGACCTAGATCTCAACACTGTCTGTCAGGAAGCCCAGTGCCCTAACATGGGAGAGTGTTGGTCTCATGGTGTGGCGACCTTCATGATTCTCGGTGATATCTGCACCCGCGGTTGTCGGTATTGTGCAGTTAATAAGGGTCAACCAACTTCACTGGATTCAGAAGAGCCGATCAATGTAGCTAGAGCTGTTCAGAAAATGGGTTTGCGTCACGT
>CAYXBG010000065.1:4572-10181 GCA_964463145.1 uncultured Acidobacteriota bacterium | reverse complement strand
TGTGAGACTGGAGATCGTTTAGGGAGCGATAGGCATCTTCCGAAATGCAGAGAAGGAGACGTGATGCTCATAGCGAACTGTGGTGCTTATGGTTATGTAATGGGTTCTCGATATAATCTCCGTGAACCCGCTCAACAGGTCGTGATACAGAGCTCACAGTAGGACTCTAATATTGAACCTCTACTAGGATGTTTTACAGACTTGCAACAGATCGCGAAGTCAGGGATGCTATTCGGAACTGTAGATCCTAAATGAGAAAGGAAGAATGTTTATGCACAGGGTAGTTGGAATAATATTGATCTCTTTTCTGGGTATGGTGTTTGTTAATGCTCAGGGGAATCGGGCGGGTGAAACTCAAGTAACGGTGGACGGCGAGTCTGTCTCAGTTTCTTTTAATGCACCTCATCTCAAGGGGCGAAAGGTTGAGGATCTACTGGAGTATCTGAGAGGTACTCCCTGGAGGTTGGGAGCTGATGCTCCGACGACTTTGAAAACCCCCTTTAACCTGCAGTTTGGGGATCAAGTTCTCAAGGCCGGAAGCTATGCGCTGAAAGCCTACCGAGATGAACTAGATCGTTGGTGGCTGCGTGCCCTTTACTCTGGCGAGATAGCGGCGACATTGCCTCTTTCGGAGAGAAAAGTAGATACATTCGAGGATTACCTGGAAATAGGTTTGAGTGCCCGAGGAGATGAGGTTAGTTTGAGAGTGCAATGGGGTAATTACGAACTGGCAGGCTCCTTTGAGGTCTTGAATTAAGCTCCAGTAGAAGATTTTGGTGCCTGTTGGGGAATCTGGAAACTTTCACACCCTCTCCTTCAGGAATGCCCAGACGATTTAGTAGTCGAGCGCATATGATTTGCAGAGTTGGTAGCTTAGTAGCTCTGGTATTTTTTGTTGCTTTACTCTCTCCCGGTCCAATGTATGCATACATTGGACCGGGAGCTGGAATCGCTTTCTTGTCTTCCTTCCTTATATTCTTGACGACTTGTTTTGTTGCGGTGATCACGCTTCTGACATGGCCGTTTCAGTGGTTGATTCGTTTTTTCAGAGCTCGGCACGTATTACGGAATAGTAGAGTCAGGCGTGTAATAATTCTTGGTTTGGATGGTCAAGATCCAAATCTTACAGAACGCATGATGAGTGAGGGCCGCCTCCCTAATTTTCGGAAACTATATAAGACTGGTAGTTATCTACGCCTAGGGACGAGTCTTCCCGCAGAATCTCCTGTTGCGTGGGCGTCTTTTCAGACAGGATGTAACCCGGGTAGGCACCGGATATTTGATTTTTTGATTCCGGATCGGAAGTCTTACCTGCCCAAATTGTGTTCCGCGGTTATATCTCCATCCTTGCGTAATCTTGATATAGGTCCTTACCGGATTCCGCTCGGGAAAGCTCAGGTTCGTTTCGAAAGGAAGAGTCAATCTTTCTGGAAGATTCTAGGGGATCATGGGGTTTTCAGTACTATACAGCGTGTTCCGATCACCTTCCCACCTGAGAAATTTCACGGGGTACTACTTTCTGCTACGTCCGTACCGGATTTACTAGGAACTCAAGGGACATTCTCCTATTACAGTAGCGATGAGGGGGATAAACGTACTGTTACCGGAGGTGCTTTTGCGCAGATCAATCTCGAGGACGGGGCATATCATGGGCAGATTGACGGTCCTGAAAATCCATTTAGATGTGATGGCCAAAAGCTTCGTATAGATTTTACTTTGGAACCGCTAGGAGACGGAGAAGGTGCGAGGCTTCAGATAGGAGACCAAGAACACCTATTAGAATTACGCCACTTTACACCTTGGATTCTTCTGGAATTTCGAGCTGGATTTACAATGAAGATTCGTGGTCTCTGTCGTTTTTATCTGCTCGAACAAGCCCCTCATGTGCGGTTATACATATCCCCAGTGAACATAGATCCTGAAAATCCCGCATTGCCTATTTCTTATCCGGCCACTTACTCGATGTATTTGGCCAAGACTCAGGGGCGGTTCTCCACTCTGGGGTTGGCTGAGGATACCTGGGCTCTTAATGAAAGAGTTTTGGATGAAGATGCTTTTCTAGAGCAGGCGTACTTGGTACACGAAGAGCGGGAGAAAATGTTCTTAGATGCCATTGAAAAGACTGAACAGGGTCTCGCTGTTTGTGTTTTTGATATCACGGACAGAGTCCAGCATATGTTCTGGCGATACTTAGAGAAAGACCACCCTTCGAATGCAGGCAAGGACGTCACTAGACACAAAAATGCGATCTTCGATCTCTACGAAAGAATGGATGGACTAGTGGGGAAGGTTATGAAAAACATCTCCGATGATACTGTAATGTTGGTGATGTCCGATCACGGATTCAAATCGTTTCAAAGAGGTGTGAACTTGAATTCTTGGCTACACCAGGAAGGGTATCTTGCAGTCCATTCAGGTCCTAGTGGAGCCGAATGGTTTGCTGAAGTCGATTGGGAAAGAACTCGAGCCTATGCAGTTGGTCTCGGTGGTATTTACCTTAATGTCCGAGGACGTGAAGCTCAGGGCATTGTTGATGAAGGGGATGCTGCCCAGAGGCTCAAGGACGAAATCCGGGAAAAACTGACAACTTTAGCCGACAGTCAATTAGATAGACTTGCGGTAGGGCATGTCTATGACACATCGGAGGCCTACAGTGGTCCCTATTCAGAAGAAGGGCCTGACTTGATCGTAGGCTTTAAGGAGGGTTACAGAGCAGCTTGGACTAGTGTGACCGGAGCTGTTACCAGGACTGTATTCGAGGATAATTCTAAGAGCTGGAGTGGTGATCATTGTATTAACCCTCCGGATGTTCCGGGAGTTCTATTTTGTAACCGAAAGATTAGGGAAAATAATGCAAGTATTATGGATATAGCTCCGAGTGTCCTTGATCTATTTGGAGTCCCTATCCCATCCTTTATGGACGGAATATCGTTATTCTCTGACCGGTCAAATACCCCTTCTAGCGAGACAGGGAAAGATTGATCGGAAATCGACTAGGTGGATCTGGAGGTTCTTCCATTAATTTGAATTGGATCCGTTGGGGGCTATTAATAGGAGTCTTATTGCTATCAGCGACGTGCAGTCGTTCATCGGCTAGTCGTCAAGTATTTGTCCTTGGCGTAGACGGTCTAGACCCAAAACTCCTGAAGACATTTATGGACCAAGGGCTATTACCTAATTTTAGCCGTCTGGCATTAGAGGGCGATCTGAAACCTCTATCGACTACAATGCCTCCACTTAGCCCTGTTGCCTGGTCGACATTCATAACAGGTATGGATCCTGGAGGGCATGGCATCTTTGATTTCATCCATAGAGACCCACGCACTCTTCTTCCGGAGATGTCTATGTCGAAGGCCCGCCCGTCGAGGTATAAACTTAAGTTGGGATCCTATGTCTTCCCAGTTCTAAGTGGCGGAGTCGAACAGCTGAGACAGGGGAAAGCTTTTTGGCAACTTTTTGACGAGCACGGTATTACCTCTACTATTTTCCGAATGCCGGTTAATTTCCCGCCGGTTGGTGGGAGTCGATCCTTCTCTGGAATGGGCACACCAGATGCTCTTGGGACTTCAGGAACATTCTCTTTCTATACGAGTAAAAGAGACACGACTCCGGGAGAGATTCCAGGGGGGCGAGTGCATTGGGTGCAGGTTGTTGGCGATCATGCCTCAGCAACACTCAGAGGACCAGTTAACCAGCTTCGGGAAATCGAAAACGATAGAGGGCAAACTGAGAACCCAGAATTGACAATTGATTTCGATATTTTCATTGACTCGGAGGAACCCTTTGTTCGCTTAGTAATCCAGGATAAAGATTTGATTTTGAAAGAAGGAGAATGGAGTGAGTGGATCCGGTTTGATTTTGAGGCTCTTCCATACCTTGCAAACCTGAGTACAGTAGGGCGTTTTTATTTACAGAAGGTGCGGCCAGAACTACAGCTTTACCTGACGCCGTTACAGATCAATCCAGAGGAACCGATAATGCCGATCTCGAATCCGGAAGATTGGTCCAACAAGCTTTTCCTGGAAATGGGTTACTTTTATACTCAAGAGTTAGCAGAAGATACCAAAGCCTTTTCTTCCGGCATTTTTAATGGGCAAGAATTCTGGGAGCAGGCTCAGTTCGTTTTCGCAGAACAGAAGAGAGCGTTAGGGGAAATTCTAGAAGAATATACGGAAGGTTTTACATTTTTTTATTTTTCGGGAGTGGACCAAGTATCGCACATGTTGTGGCGTTTCATGGATCCTGGGCATCCGGGTTATCAATTTGATGATGAACTCTCCAGTGCTATTCAGGAGATGTATGTGAATCTGGATGATGTCTTGGGAGAGATCTCCTCTAAACTCAAAGATGATGCGACCCTAATCGTGATGTCAGACCATGGATTTGCACCCTTTGAGCGGCAGGTGCACCTTAACTCCTGGTTGTTGGATCAGGGATACGTTACGTTGAAGGATCCATCTATTAGGGGGCAAACCCCTTTATTCCATAATGTGGACTGGGATAGGACTCAGGCCTATGCTCTTGGTTTAAATGGACTCTATGTAAATCTACGCGACCGAGAAGTTGGTGGAATTGTTCCTCAAGGCTCTACCTATCAGGCTCTTTTGGATAAGCTAGAAAGGGAGTTACTTGAAATGGTAGATCCTGAGACAGGTGATCACCCGGTTACTAAGGTCACTCGTCCTAAACGTGATTTCAACGGCTCCTTTTTAGTAGATGCCCCCGATATCATAGTTGGTTATGGTAGAGGTTATCGGAGTTCGTGGCAGAGTCCACTCGGGCAATTCCCTGAAGGTCTAATAGAGCTAAACAAAGATCCCTGGAGTGGTGACCACGCAATGGATCCCCGTAGTGTCCCGGGTGTTTTACTCAGTAATTGTCCGATTACCTTGGCGCAACCGACTTTGCAGGATTTGACAGTGTCTGTATTGGACGAATATGAAATTGGAAAGCTTCCTGGAATGACAGGGCAGGATTGTCTGGGGAGCCCACATTGATGGGAGGCTGGCGGATGTTTTATGTTTAGTCCCAAGGTGAAGTTCGATAGATCTTTTTATAAGCAACTCAAAGAGTATTCTGAAATTTCTGGATATTCTTCGGTTGAAGAATTTGTCGTGCATGTTCTGGAGAAGGAACTAGAGAAATCGGGAGACGCCGATTCGGAGGAGATGATTAAAAAGAGACTAAAAGGCTTGGGATATATTTCATAAGGATTGAGGAGTTCTTGGAGTGAAGGCGATTTTCAATGTTAGTGGAGAATTATTGGAAGCTCTTTTTTCTGTTCTCCTATGGCCTTTTTCCGGTTTGAATCCTACCTATGCCTTGGTAATCATTGCGGCCTTATTTGGGATACTAATGGTATCTATATTTGGTCGGATATCTTCCCAGGGGAAAATTCTTGGGATCAAAAATCGGATCCGTGGAAACTTGCTTGGAGTGCGTCTCTTCAGGCACGACCTGGGTGTAGTTTTTAAATTACAGTGTGTAATCTTGAGAGACACTGCTCGCTACCTGGCTCTAACAGGATTGCCTTTACTACTCCTAACAGTGCCTACTGTACTAATTATAGGAGAGCTGAATCTCTATTTCGGAGCTGCTCCCTTACCCGT
>CAYXBG010000065.1:0-4562 GCA_964463145.1 uncultured Acidobacteriota bacterium | reverse complement strand
ATTGTCACTCTCAAAGCTGAGAACAGAAGTGGCCTTCTTCCTCAGATCTCTATGCAGACCTCGAAAGGTATTGTTGTCGAGAGTCCTCCATTACGAGCCCCTGGTAGGGGAGAGATCTCTTGGCGTATCCGTGCGATTCAGTCAGGCCAGGAAACTCTCATTTTCCGGATTGGAGATCGGGAATTGTACAAAGAGGTGCAAGCAGGTAAGGAATGGGTGGCTACCTCTCCTTATAGAACTGCCTCGGTGTTTAGATGGTTAGCATCTCCGGGGGAGCCCTTACTGGATGACGATGAAGTAGTACTTATCGAAATTAGGCACTCGAATTTGAAATTGTCACTCTGGGGTTACGGTTTCAACTGGTTAGTTCTTTTTCTGGTTGTGTCTGTTTTGACTGGGTTTGGGCTTAAAAGGTCCTTGGGGGTTGAGATTTGACGAGTGGGATTAAAAGTAGCCTGTTATTTCGCTTGCAACATAGTTGGCGGAAGAAAAGATGGGGAGATCCGGTTGTAATAGTCTCAGGATTGCCCCGATCCGGAACCTCTATGATGATGAGAATGTTGGAGAAGGGTGGCCTACCTCTTCTCAAGGATGATATCCGTTCTGCTGATAAGAACAATCCGAATGGATACTACGAATATCAGCCAGTCAAGGATTTAGCCAATAGTATAGATAAATCCTGGGTTGCAAAATCAAGAGGTAAAGGTGTCAAGGTTATTTCTGAGTTAATTAAGGAGCTTCCTCAAGCATACTTTTATCAGATAATTTTCATGCATCGTCGATTAGCTGAAATTATTTCCTCCCAGGACAAAATGCTTTCCGGAATGGGAGAAAGCCCTAAGAGCGATAATGCAAGGGTTTCGGTCCTTTTTGAAGAACATCTTCGGATGACTCGGAGTTGGTTAATGCACAAGTCTAATTTTGAACTTTTGGAGGTCTCATACTCCCGAGTCTTGAGAGATCCTCTTGAACAGTCTCAAGCAGTAGCAAACTTTCTTGACAGGCCATTAGGAGTAGAAGCAATGGCTTCAGTAGTGGACCCTTCACTCTGGCGTAATCGTGAGGGTATTTAAATTTTTTAGAGGTTTTGAAGATTGTTAGATATTTGACTCAATCGAGGAACCGGTCTTGCTCGGACTTGTTTGGAGTCCTGCAGTGATCCCAACGACCAAACCAGTTATAACGATTTCGGGAAATGAATAGATAGATTGGATCTCGGAGTTGTCTAGGGATTAGCAGTCCTTGACTAAATATCCACCAGAGTCCTCCCAATCGGCGAATTATTCGCAGTGCAGCTTCGGATTGATAATAGATTCCTTGTTCATCGACGTAAATAACAGACTGTTGGCCCAGAGCATCGGGTGAAAGAGAGCTCAGCTCTTTGGCAAAAGCTCCCTGCAGAGTGGCAAAACGGAAGATGTTTTTTTTATCAGCACGTAAAATAGCATCGATGAATCG
This sequence comes from uncultured Acidobacteriota bacterium, assembly GCA_964463145.1. Taxonomy (GTDB): domain Bacteria; phylum Acidobacteriota; class UBA6911; order RPQK01; family CBDAPI01; genus CAYXBG01. The sequence continues at coordinate 3,104 of CAYXBG010000065.1, read as the reverse complement.
ATTGCAGATTCCACAAAACCCGTCGAAAAGAATAATGGGATCTTCGGTTTTGAATGTCTTTGCACTTCTGCTAATCACCCGCAGGAATCTCCGGAACGTTTTTCCCTAGTGCCCAAAAAATTCCGTTTATGAGCAGCTGGCGGAAGATCGGAAGATTGAAATCCTGAGGATGCCCCAAGGATGTATAAAAAATTAAGGAATTTTTGTATTGGTTTGTCCAGGCGATTGGCTCCCGCTCTGGGCGGTCCATAATCCCTCCGTATGCCAGGACAGTGGTACTTTTCGTTAGAGGGTTAGATCTGTAGAGTTTTGATAGAGTAGTTTCACGGGAAAGACGGATCCCCTTTAAAATTGGGTGTTGAATAGCCTGACGGTTGATCTCAAAAAAGCACCTACCCATGCTAGCCGACTCCTTATCGAGATGGCCTCTATAGTTTGCTCCCAACACCTCTTTGTCGAAGTCCGTCCAGGCAGCATGGCCTTTGGGGGGTGGCTGGCGTCTACGCAGCCCAAAGGCATGGCTAGTCGTTCGGATGCCTACCAAAGGACGCCCTTCGTCAAGATACTGTTGCAGAAGTGACAGCTGTTCTATAGGTGGATTCCTCCGGCGTATACTGAGGAAGACGAGATCAGCTTTGTTGATCAGTTCAATGTTTGGAAAATCGTGCAAACGTTGGGGATGGGCTAGGACGTAGCTAACACGCACCCCTCGGGGTATTAGTTCCTCTTCTGCGAATTTGGGCAAGGTTTCTTTCGTTTTGTATTCTCTTTCACCAATGAGGAATACAATATGAGGAACTTTACCTTCGGGGATAGATAGAGGAGAGGACAGGAGCGGCTCAGTTATCAATCCGGCAGCCAGGACAAACAAGATCCGAGTCGAGAGATATAGGGAAATGTTGTCGAACATAGGAATCCTTTTGAAAGCTAGCTGTCAGTTAAGCAGCCTTTAGAGGCAGATCCCACTAGCCTTGTATATTTTAACAATGTACCACTCGAAGTCTTGAGTGGGGGTGGGGCCCAAGCCTCTTGCCGTTTCGCCAATTCTGTGGCGCTGACCTCTATATCAATTGTTCTTTTCAGTACATCCACGGTAACGATGTCATTTTCCTGAACAAGGGCAATAGGCCCTCCTTCCTGTGCTTCTGGGGTTACATGCCCGATGATGAATCCATGTGAACCACCAGAAAAACGACCATCTGTCAAAAGAGCTACATCTTTTCCCAACCCTGCTCCCATAAGAGCTGAAGTGGGAGTTAGCATTTCTGGCATACCTGGCCCTCCCTTGGGGCCCTCATACCGGATTACAATCACGTCTCCTTTCTGGATTTTCCTGTTCTCAAGTGCTTCCAGCATTTTTTCTTCCGAGTCAAAAACTCGAGCAGGTCCCGAGAACTGAGAGCCCTCCTTCCCGGTAATCTTGGCGACAGCGCCTTCTGGGGCGAGGGTTCCACGCAAAATCTGAAGGTGGCCCGTTGCTTTGATGGGAGATTCCACAGGTAATATTAGATCCTGGTCTATGGGTAAACCTGGAATAGATTCAAGATTCTCTGCCAGGGTATATCCCGTCACAGTCATACAAGAGCCATCCAAAAATCCTTTGTCGAGGAGATATTTCATAACAACGGGTGTACCCCCAATGTTATGGAGGTCCTCCATGACATAACGGCCGCTTGGTTTTAGATCCGCGATATAAGGAACTCGGTCACTGACTTTTTGGAAATCGTCTAAGCAGAGAGGAATCTCTGCACTCGCTGCCATGGCTAACAAATGGAGAACAGCATTGGTCGATCCTCCTAGGGCCATGACGAGTACTATGGCATTTTCGAAAGCAGATCGGGTCATGATATCAAGAGGTTTGATGTCGTTTTCCAGTAGGTTTCGGATAGCTTTGCCTACTTGGCGGCATTCTTCTAGTTTCTTTCCACTCTCGGCTGGGTTAGAGGAACTGTAGGGCAGAGACATGCCAAGTGCTTCTATGGCAGAGGCCATAGTGTTTGCGGTGTACATGCCCCCGCAGGCACCTGCTCCTGGGCAGCTTTCCGCTACAATTTTAGACCGTTCCTCTTCGGTTATAGCTTTTGACAGATATTCACCGTAGCTCTGAAAGGCCGAAACTATATCGAGCGGCCGACCATTAAGTTTTCCTGGTCGGATAGTCCCACCATAGACCATTATGGCGGGCCGATTAACCCGTGCCATTGCCATCAGGCATCCGGGCATATTTTTGTCACAACCGGGAATCGATATGTTAGCGTCGTACCATTGGGCATACATTACAGTCTCGATAGAGTCAGCGATAATCTCTCTAGATTGCAAGGAGTAGGACATGCCCTCTGTACCCATAGAAATTCCGTCGCTCACACCTATTGTATTGAAGCGCATACTAACGAGATCCGCTTCTTCTATACCCCGTTTCACTTCGGTTGATAGCCGATCTAGGTGCATGTTGCAGGAATTGCCCTCATACCACATGCTAGATATTCCGATCTGAGCCTTATCCATATCGGCTTCCGTCAGTCCTGTCGCGTAAAGCATGGCTTGGGAAGCCCCTTGAGATTTTTTTTGTGTGACGTTTGAGCTATAGCGGTTTAGCTTTTCAGGCATTATCACTTCCTTTCTTTAACCAGCAAAGCATGCTCTATTTCAGGTCCTAATGTCGAGTCATGAGTTAAGATTCAATATTGAATTTGCATCTTAGGTAAAGGGTGGAAAGCAATAGCAGTCTCCGGAAACCCAAGGCAATTGTTTTTAAGATCTGTCACGTTTGGTAAGTTTAAGGTGATGAATTTCTCTTTCTGGCACCGTAAGTTGCATTGGCGGATCATTCTCGGGCTACTTCTAGGAATCCTTTATGGAATCTTGGCCGCCAATATGGCCTGGGTTGATTGGACTGAAGACTGGATTGCTCCTTTCGGAACGGTCTTTGTAAACCTACTTAAACTAATAGCGGTTCCGCTAGTGCTTTCCTCTCTGATATGTGGAGTCGCTTCACTTTCTGATCTTCGGCAACTTTCACGGATCGGTGGAAAGACTATCGCAATCTATGTGATTACGACAGCCATTGCTGTGTGTATTGGGCTGATAACCGTCAATTTAATCAA
>CAYXBG010000064.1:0-10219 GCA_964463145.1 uncultured Acidobacteriota bacterium | reverse complement strand
TTGGAGCGCTCTCTATTGGCCAAGAACTTACCGTCACATCCCTTCAAATGCTGCGAGCGGTAGCGGTAATAGCTAATGGTGGTTATCTTGTGAAACCTCAGGTTGTGCGCCAAGTCGTAAACCCTGAAGGTCATCTGGTAGCGTTTCCCGAAGTCGAGAGAAAAAAAGTGATCCCCAAGGAGGTCGCAGATTTCGTCAAGGAAGCAATGGAACTCACCGTAACAAAGGGAACTGGTAGATCAGCAGCATTGAACGGGTTTTCGTCCGCCGGAAAAACTGGCACAGCACAGAAATATGTTGTAGGTGGTTACTCTAAGGAGAAATATGTTTCTTCGTTTGTGGGCTTTGCCCCAGTCGAGAACCCCGTGATTTCAGTGATAGTCGTAATTGACGAACCGGTGGGGGAGTATTTTGGTGGTAGGGTGGCTGCCCCTGTATTCAAAGAGATTTCCGAACGAGCGTTGATAAGGTTGGGTGTGGTTCAGGACGAACCCAGAAATACTGAGAGGATTGCTAAGTCTCACCGCATGGCCCCCAAGCTCAGTTCTAATCTCCCAACTCAAAAGACCTCTCGCTCAAGTGCCCCCAGTAATACTGGCCCACAACGGGGCGAGAACCTAGATCGGACAGCCGTAGTGGTGGATGAGGCTTTCGAGAGGTTTCAACTTCCCGATTTTAGAGGTATGACTCTGCGACGAGTTGCCGAGGAGAGTGCTCGATTAGGAATGGTGCTCAGTGTAACCGGGCAGGGTAGAGTTGCGGCACAGCGGCCTGAGCCACGAACTCTTGTCAGTGTAGGTTCTACTTGTGAAGTTATCCTTTCCGGAAAGGGGGAAGAGGATTTTGGAACTTCGGAAATTATTCAGCCACATCCTGCCGCTCTCTCTGTCAGTAGGGTCGGAGGGGGATTTGACGACTGAGGTTTCATCCCTAGCGTTTGATTCCCGTCGGGTTCGTGCTGATTCTATATTTTTTGCAGTCGATGGAATGGAATTAGATGGGCATGAATTCATTCCTGAGGCCATTCTTAATGGAGCTGCCGCTGTAGTATCCGAGCGGCCGAGTCCCGAAGACTTTCCGAAGGTTTGGGTAAGGGTTCCTGAAATCCGTCGATCTATGGCGGAAATCTCTAGCCATTACTATGCAAAACCCTCTTCGAGGATGCGATTGATAGGTATTACAGGCACCAATGGTAAGACTACTACAGCTTATCTAATGCACTCGATTTTGAGCAAAAAAACCCCCTCGCTGCTGATGGGGACAATCGAAACTTATTGTGGCTCAAGACGGTTGCCGGCAATCCGGACGACTCCTGAGGCACCGGAGATTCAAAGATTGCTTTCCATCGCAGTCAAGGAAGGCTGTCAGGCCGGCGCTGTTGAGGTTTCTTCCCATGCGTTGGCGTTGGAGAGGACTTACGGATGCGAATTCGAAGTGGGGGTATTTACTAACCTGAGTCAGGACCATCTCGATTTTCACGGGACGATGCAAGAATATTTACAGGCCAAACAGAAACTGTTTGAATTAGCCTATAATCCAGGATTGAAAATCGCTATTCTGAACGGTGATGATCCTTGTTCAGGTAGCTTGCAAATGGATCCCTCTATAGCTCTTGTTACTTTTGGATTTGAACCGAGTAATGATGTCCATCCGATAGCAGTAGAAACGGGCATCGATGGAATTAAGATGGATCTGGAGTTGTCGGAAGGAAAAATCTCACTTGAGAGCTGTCTGGTCGGCCAACATAACGTCTACAACATAATAGCAGCTGTCACTGCTTGTCATGCCTTGGGGATTTCCAAAAATCTGATTAGAGAGGGGATCGCCGATTTGAAAGCCGTCCCTGGTCGGTTTGAGCGTGTGGATGGAGAATCTCCCTTCTCGGTTTTTGTCGATTTTGCTCACACGCCAGATGGGCTTGAAAATGTTTTGAGACTCGCTCGCCAAATGAGTGAAGGCCGGGTGATTTGTGTATTTGGTTGTGGAGGTGATAGGGATATAAGTAAGAGACCTAAAATGGGAGGTGTGGCAGCCAAGCTGGCTGACGCCTTGATTTTGACTTCAGACAACCCTCGGTCGGAGTCTCCACAAGAAATTCTTCGCCAGATTGAAACCGGTATTCCAGAAGGTGCAGTGTATCAGGTGATAGAGGATCGACGATCCGCAATTGAGATGTCTTTTCGTATTGCAAAACCGGGAGATCTTGTCCTCATAGCGGGTAAAGGACATGAAATCTCCCAGGAGTTCAGACAGCATCAAATCGAGTTTAGCGATGTTGTTGTGGCCAAGGAACTACATGATCGAAATTTCTCTGAGTGAAATTGCTCAGAATATTAAAGCTGAACTTGGATCTTCATTTTCCGGAGATCCACCGCCGATTTTCCCTGATGTTTCAATTGACAGTCGTACGATCCGATCCGGTCAGTGTTTTATAGCTATTAAAGGAATCCAGTTTAATGGGCATGACTTCGTTAAAGAGGCGATCGAGAGGGGGGCCAAAGTGGTCATCCATTCCGAGGATATGCCGTTAGAAGCTCCTTCTGGGATAGTTTTTTTGCGTGTTAGCGATACCACTATAGCTCTGCAGAGACTGGGTGCATTTCTTCGTAAAAGGTGGGGGGGGAAGCTCATAGGTATAACGGGAAGCATGGGGAAAACCACTACCCGTACTTTTATGGCTGCCTTGTTGCGTGAAAAATTTACAGTCTGCGAGTCTCAAGGAAATTTGAATAACGGTCTAGGTCTGCCTCTGAGTCTATGTCGTTTACGGGAGGATCACCAATGGGCTGTTGTAGAGATGGGAATGAATCACTCAGGAGAGATTGGTCTGCTTGCTCAGATAGCTACTCCGGATGTTGCAGTACTCACCAATGTTGCCCCTGTTCATTTGGAGTTTTTTGACTCGGTTTCAGATATTGCTGATGCTAAGGCCGAGATCTTGCAGGGATTATCCTCGGAGGGACTATTAATTTTTAATGGTGACGATCCAGAACTAGCACGGGTAGTTAAATGTCATCAAGGACCGGTCCATTCCTTTGGGATGGGCCTCGGGCAAGATTTTGTCGTCCGTTGTCTCCGATCTGAGGATTTCAGTCATATGGACATTTCAATCCAGCTCCCAGGAGACTCGGTTGAGGTGAATCTACCGTTTGTTGGACGTCACTATCTTTACAATGTAGTTGCTGCTGTCAGCACTGCACACGTTTTAGGTTTGGAAAAGAGACAAATAGAGAGGGGACTAGCAGACCTGGAACCTTTAAAGCAACGAGGTCGAATTGAAAAGCTGTTTTTATCTGATGGTTTGGCAGTACAGGTCATTGACGAGTCCTACAATTCGAATCCAGCAGCATTAAGTTCCGTGTTAAGAGATCTTCGAGATCTTCAATGGAACGGCAGAAAAGTGCTTGTTCTGGGAGGTATGCTCGAACTTGGAAAGCAAGCTCTAGAATTACATCGGCAAGTAGGTAGAGAGGTTGGTAGATCTGGAATCGAAGCCCTTATTGCTGTTGGAGAAGCAGCTAGTGGTATTGCGGAGGGGGCAATAAATGGAGGTATGTCCACAAACGCGGTGGTTAGAGTGGAGGATGCAGAAGGGGCTATTGAGGCCCTTGTTCCCAAATTAAGAAATAACGACTTTATTTTGGTGAAGGCTTCGCGTGGAATTGGACTGGAGATCGTAGTGCGTAACTTACGACAGTTATCCGAAGGTGGGGAAAATTGATTTATTATTTTTTATCCGAAATGCAGGAATATTTATCCCTTCTGAATGTTGTCAGATACATTACTTTTCGAACTGCCTGTGCATCTTTAACAGCCTTCCTTACTTGTCTACTTTTAGGTCCATGGTTAATAACACGACTTCATGCATTCGAGATAGGGCAATTTATACGCCGTGACGGGCCTTCTACTCATCAGGCAAAGGCGGGTACACCAACTATGGGGGGAGTGCTCATAATCATTAGTATAGTCGTCCCAACGATATTGTGGTCTGATCTTACCAACCTTTATGTTTGGGTTGCTCTTGGCTCTCTTGTAATGCATGGAGCAATTGGGTTTGCAGATGATTATTTGAAGGTGGTTAGGCGGCGAAGTCTTGGCCTAAAGGCTAAACAAAAATTGTTCTTCCAGTTTGTGGCGGCGGCGCTCATTTGCGGCACTCTTGTTTGGATGCAAAAGATAGGGCTGCACTCCCTACGCCTGAGTGTTCCCTTTTTTAAGCAATATACTCCAGAGCTTGATCTGGTTCTGATGGGTATTTCTACTTTCATACCCTTCCTACTACTAACTTCACTATTTCTCGTGTTTACCAGTAATGCAGTTAATCTGACCGACGGTCTCGATGGTTTGGCGGCTGGGCTGATAGTGATTGCTGCTTCTGCATTGACCGTGCTGACCTACGTAACGGGGCATGCCGAGATAGCCAATTACCTGGATCTGATCAAGAACACCTATGCCAGTGAAGTGACGATTTTTTGCGGATCGATCGTAGGGGCTACCCTGGGATTCTTATGGCATAACACCCATCCAGCCAAGATTTTTATGGGTGATGTAGGGTCTATATCTCTTGGAGGAGCTATAGGGACGGTTGCTGTTTTGATTAAACAAGAACTCCTGATTATTTTTATCGGAGGGATTTTTGTTCTGGAAGCTATCTCAGTCATTCTTCAAGTTGCTGGTTTTCGTTTGTCAGGAAAGAGACTTTTCCTGATGGCTCCAATACACCACCATTTTGAGTTGAAGGGCTGGACAGAAAGTCAGGTAGTTGTACGTTTTTGGATTCTAGGGTTAATCTTTGCTTTGTTTAGTCTCACGACACTAAAGCTGCGCTGAAGGATGTTGGATCTAAAGAATAAAAACACTCTTGTTGTCGGTTTGGCTCGTAGTGGAGTGGCAGCGGCGAATTTTCTTTTGGATCAGGGAGCATCCGTGCGAGTTACTGATCTGAGAAGTGGTGAGCAACTTGAAGAATACATATCTCGCCTGGAAGGTCAGGTTAATTTCACACTCGGAAAACATCGGCAATCCGATTTCCTGGAGGTGGATTTAATTGTACTGAGCCCCGGGGTGCCTACAGATATCGGTCCTCTGCAAGTAGCTCGTCAAGCGGGAATCCAGGTCATTGGGGAAATAGAATTTGCGAGTCATTTCCTTGCCGGTAAGGTTGTGGGAGTCACTGGGGCTAATGGGAAAACCACCACCACAGCTTTGATAGGAAAAATGCATGGAGACGCGGGTCACAATGTCGAAGTAGCAGGTAACATCGGACGGCCACTTGTCCATTCCGTTCGGTGTAATTTACATCAGCCGGAGATGCGATACATCGTCGAGTTGTCTTCCTTTCAGTTGGAGTCGATCGACACCTTCCGATGTGATGTGGCGCTGGTTCTCAATTTGACGCCAGGCCATCAGGATAGATACCCGGATTTTCAAGCCTATGTCGAAGCCAAGCGTAGGATCTTGCTCAATCAACATTCCGCAGACGTAGCAGTCTTTAATTATGATGATCCGGTTACCAATGAGATGCAGAAGTATGCGAGGGGTAAGGTCTGTTTTTTTAGTCGCAGAGAAGATCTTGGACAAGGTTTGTTTATTCGTGATGGTAGCGTTGTTATTAGGTGGGATGAAGAAGAGACGGAGTTATTCTCAATAGATGAGATCAGACTCCGAGGTGATCACAATCTCGAGAATGTGCTGGCTGCGACCTGTGCCGGGTTTTTCTCCGATGTGCCCTTGCAGGTAATGGCAGAAACTGTAAGAAAATTTAGTGGCATAGAGCACCGCCTAGAATGGGTCGCTAATTGCGGTGGAGTAGATTATTACAATGACTCTAAGGCTACTAATGTGTTTTCGACCGAAAAGGCTGTTCTCTCTTTCAACAGGCCAATTGTTCTGATTATGGGAGGCCTCGATAAGGCTGGGGATTTTGGAAAGCTCTCTAGTATGGTCGAGGAAAAAGTGCGCTGCTTAATACTGATTGGCGAGGCAGCAGGGAGTATTGCTGCATGTTTGGAGGGTGTCACTCCAACTGTTGAGGCAGAGGATATGGAGCAAGCGGTCTCGATAGCGAATGAAAATGCCGTAGACGGTGACGTCGTTATCCTTTCTCCAGGGTGTGCGAGTTTCGATATGTTTAAAGACTTTGAGCATAGAGGAGACTGTTTCAAGCGATACGTTTTGTTATTAGGAGAACAGGAGAGTAAGAGGTGAGTGATCGGATAGCTCCAGATCGAACCATTTCATTGATAGTACTTTTACTGCTCGGTTTTGGAATGATCATGACTTCGAGTGTTTCGGGAGGGGAATTGCAGCGTGTAGTACTAAAGCAGGCGATATTCACGGTTCTAGGAGTTGCGATTATGTTCATCGTCATGCGGATAGACTACGATTTCTATCGTCGTCCAATTGTCCTAGGGGCTTTCATCGTATTGACGTATGCACTCCTGGTGGGTTGTTTGATTTCCCCTCCGATCAACAATACTCACCGTTGGCTAGTAGTGGGACCTTTGAGGGCTCAGCCTTCAGAACTAGCTAAGCTTGCTATAGTCCTGTTCACAGCCTTTAGCCTAGCTCGTCTGAAGGGTCGAGATCTTCGGCGTCGCGACCTGGTAGTATTTCTTGGTGTGATATTCGGTATTTTAGGGTTGGTTCTCTCTCAGCCAGACTTCGGAACTGCTACTTCTATTGGTCTCACATCGGCCATTTTGCTTTTCTTGGGCGGATTAAAAATCCGGTACTATGGCTTGGCTTTATTAGCTGCAATCCCAGGTTTTTATCTTTTGGTCTATCGAGTGGACTATCGTTGGAAACGGATACTTGCCTTCTTTGACTCAACAACTAATGTTAGAGGTTCTGGTTATCAGGTTGATCAAAGTCTAATAGCCGTCGGCTCCGGTGGTATCGGGGGTAAGGGATTTGCTCAGAGTACGCAGAAATTGAATTTTCTGCCTGAGGCTCACAACGACTTTATCTTTTCCATTATTGGTGAGGAACTTGGGTTGATTGGGGTTTCTTCACTCCTAGTTCTTTTTTTGATCCTTTTTTGGAAAGGTGTGCAGGTTTCACTGCGTTCGGGAACGCCCTTTGGCACTCTTGTCGGATTAGGTATCACCAGCATGATTGTCGTACAGATGCTAATCAATGTGAGTGTTGCCTTAGGACTTATGCCTGCCAAGGGGATGCCACTACCTTTCATATCGGCTGGAGGTTCCTCGCTCCTCGTAAATACTGTCGCGGTAGGCATTCTTCTAAATATTTCATCCCATCCGCGCAATCCCCACGAACCTCCTTGGTATAAGAAGCGATATGAAAAATACTAATCAGATGTCTGGGCGGTACATGTTTGCAGGAGGTGGTACCGGAGGACATATATATATGGCTGTTGCTGTTCGAGAGGAACTAAAGAGGAGGGATCCTGAATGCAAGGTACTTTTTGTAGGGACGCCTGAGGGGTTAGAAAGAAAAATCCTCCCTCCACTAGGATTTTCTCTTAGGACGATCCGGATAGGTGCTTTAAATAAAGTCAGTGTGCGGCGTGTTCTAAAAACCCTTACACAGTTGCCCAGTAGTTTGATGAAAGCCAGAGAGATATTGAAAGATTTTCGTCCCACCGTAGTAATCAGTTTGGGCGGATACTCGGCTGGTCCTGTAGTCATGGTGGCTAGGGTAATGGGGTACCCTTCTGTTTTAGTCGAACCTAATGCCTATCCAGGGCTCACGAATCGTCTTTTAGGTCCGCTGGTCCGGAGAGCGGCCGTAGCGTTTAAAGAAACCGCTGACTTTTTCCCAGGTAAGGCTAGGGAAACAGGAATTCCAATCCGTACTCAGTTCCATCAGATTCTCCCCTGGGCATCGAAGGGAGAGAGTGTGAGGCTTCTTGTTTTTGGGGGGAGTCGTGGGAGTCGTCCTATCAACCGTCTTATGTGTGATGCTCTTAGCTATCTGAAGGATCTGGATATCTCTGTAGTACATCAGACAGGTGAATCTGATTTTAATTGGGTATCCGATGCGTACAAGCGGGCTTCGGTTTCAGGAATAATCCAAAAGTATATAGGAGATATGCCTAGTGAGTTCGAATCTGCAGACATCATAATCTCCCGTTCGGGGGCATCTACTGTCGCCGAAATTGGTGCTGCTGGCCGGGCTTCTATTCTGATCCCATTTCCTGCTGCGGCTAATAATCATCAATGGGGAAACGCCTTGGCTCTGCAGCAATCTGGAGCCGCAATTCTCGTCAAGCAATCGACTCTTTCCGGGCAAGTATTGGCCCAAAAGATAATGGATCTTGTGAGGGAGCCATGCGAGATCGATCGAATGGCCAAGGCAAGCCGCGTTTTTGCCCATCGTGATAGCGCAGCGAGAATGGTTGATCTTCTTGAGGAGGTTCAGAAAGGTGACTGAGTTATCCCAGCTGCTTTTGCAGAGCTCTGGCCCCGTTCATTTCGTAGGGGTTGGGGGCATCGGAATGAGTGGTCTTGCGCGTATTCTGAAAAAAATGCGAGTCTGTGTAACTGGTTCTGACGTCGAGGATAATCAGATTCTTGCAGGATTACGAGACTTGGGTATCCCAATATCGATCGGGCATTCAAGAAGTCACCTTGAAGGGTGCGCGGTTGTTGTTGTCTCCAGTGCGATACCAGAGTCTAATCCTGAATATTTGGAGGCAATAAGAAGGGGTATCCCAGTCCTGCATCGGGCCGATGTTCTAGCGGAGCTGATGAGGGTGCGGACTGGCATAGCTATTTCTGGGACACATGGGAAGACCACAACCAGTGCCATGATCGCGCATGTCTTATTGACTAGTGGTATAGAGGCCACTTTTGTTGTGGGGGCAGTGATTCCTAGTCTTCAAAGTAATGCGAGATATGGTTCAGACTCCCTAATGGTTTGTGAAGCTGACGAGAGTGATCGGAGTTTTTTAAAGATTCCTGCTTTGTGCAAGGTAGTCACTAATATTGACCTGGATCACATGGATGAATACCGTGATGCAGCAGACCTTGAAGACACCTTCCAAGCCTTCTTGGAAAGTACTCCTTCTTCCGGCCAAATCATTGCCTGTAAAGACGATTTACGTCTTGAGCGAGTGATGAAAAAAGTTCACCGGCCGGTGGTATCTTACGGGCTCGATAGATCGGCTGATGTGTCGGCGGTTTTGACCGGTAAGGGTGGATTTAGGGTTCAGTATGACTGTTACCACCTTGGTCGCTCTATTGGGAGTGTTGACCTGGGGGTTCCAGGATGCCATAACGTCTTGAATTCTCTGGCTGCGGTAGCTGTAGGACTATGGTTAGAATTGCCTTTCCAGGTAATTTCTGACGGTCTGTCGGTTTTTCGGGGTGCCGAGAGACGACAGCAATGGAAGGGGGAAAAAGGGGGTGTTACGGTCATTGATGACTATGCACATCATCCCGTTGAGATTCGAGCGACACTAGATGCTCTCCAGTCTGAGGATAGGAGGATAATAGCTGTCTATCAGCCGCACAGATTTAGTCGCACCCAGTTTTTTCTAGACGGAATGGGTGACTGTTTTAAAGGGGCTGATCAACTTCTTGTGCTGCCTATCTACTCTGCTGGAGAAGAGTCGATCCCCGGGGTTACTTCCCGGAAGTTGGTTGACCGTATTGGGGAATGTAAAAGAAGGGTTAGCCTGGTCGAGGGAACGGAGGAAGCCATCGATATCCTGCGTCGGCTAAGCCAACCAGGAGACCTTGTGGTGACTCTTGGCGCAGGAGATATTTGGAAAGTAGGAGAAGCATTTCTTGCCGAGGACACTCACAAAGAACCGTAGTCGTGAGAACTGGAGACGCAATGTCCGGTCGATAGCCGGAGCGCTTCTGTTAGTAGTAACTCTATTGGGAGGGGGGTACGCCTTTCTCTTGGTGCAGGATGCCACTAAGAATTCACAGATTTTTCATCTGGAAAGGGTTTCGTTTAGTGGTCTCCGACATATCCAGATCTCGGCATTGGAGAGTTTAATCCTAAAGAATTTTTCTGGTAATGTTCTGTCGTTAGACCTTGAAAAGGTTCGCCAGCTGGTGGAATCGGAGCCTTGGGTTCATGAAGCTACCGTTCGACGCAGACTTCCCAATCGCCTGGAATTTTATATTCGTGAGCGGGAGGTGGTAGCTGTAGCGAAGATAGGCAAGAAGCTTAGAGTTGTAGATCGTGAGGGCGTGCAGATGGAGACTTTTGGGTCGGGATTTTCAGAAGAAGCGAACCGGCC
>CAYXBG010000063.1:0-10333 GCA_964463145.1 uncultured Acidobacteriota bacterium | reverse complement strand
TCTGGGTGATGATCGTCTATGGTCTAACTGAAAATCTAAGGAACTTGGTAGCAGACCAAAATTATGTTCAGAAATATGCTGCCGCCCCCGATGAAAAAGCAGCAAAGCGATCGATTTGGATCTCGGCCTCGATTTTTATGCCTCTGACTGCCTTGTTTCTTTATATTGGGACCTCACTGTTTGCTTTCTATTCTTCAGATCTGCATCATCTAGCCCCAGAAATCGTAAAGGGAGACCAGGTGTTCCCCTATTTTATCGCGACTGAGGTTCCTGCAGGGCTAAAAGGGTTAATTATCGCTGCTATTCTTGCTGCAGCGATGAGTACGGTCGACTCAGCCTTGAACTGTTCCGCAACGGTTACCTTGCTCGATTTTTATAAACGCTATATTAATCCATCGGTAAGTGATCGGAAATCGGTCACATTTCTGAGGTGGAGTACCGTAGTTTGGGGTGTAATCGGTCTGGGATTTGCTACCTTAATGGTCCGAGCTACCAGTGCACTTGATGTCTGGTGGCAAATTGCGGGAATATTTGGTGGAGGGATTCTAGGGCTCTTTCTGCTGGCGTTGATGAAGCGTCGTGTTAGGCGTTGGCATGGGATAATGGGGATAGTGGCCAGCATTTTGATCATAGCCTGGGGGACCTTCATGCGGGGGGATGCCTGGTGGCAAAGTCAAATCGACGGTATTTTGATAGGTACCCTTGGGACGGGAGCGCTACTGTTGGTGGTTTTTACGCTCTCAACGATCCAGCCCAAGCGTTCCTGAACGCTTACTAGAGTTTTTTGAGATTTTTTCTCTAGTCTGCTTTTTCACTGATTTGTTCGCAAAATCTAACCAGTTCTAAGATGCGTTCGTCTGGAGTGCCCAGTTCGTTGTCTGCAAACACTATGTCACAGGCCCCGTAATCTCGAGCGATACTTTCCAAGTCTTTTAGGATATCTTCTGAGGACTTGTTAGCGACATCCATGGGTGTATACATGATAGCTCGTCGAGGAGAAGAAAAGGCCTGTCGGGCTCGAGGCAGCTCCGATTCCATTCCCATATCAACGTAGGCCAATCCCGGTAATGCCGCGTAGTGATCTATATAAGGGTTCGCATTCCAGGCGCAATTGTGGACGCCGATTGTTCCAAAAGATTCTGCAATTTTTGTATCACAAGGGAGCAGGAGGTCTTGATAGTGCTCGGGTGACACCATATTTACTAAGCAGTTACTGACAGTAAAATGTTCGACGGTCACGCCCGATTTTCCCTGAATTGCATATAGTCGCTTGGCGGCTTCGATCATGGTCGAGGTTACGCAATCAAATAGGTGGCGAGCCCGCTCTGGCTCCATTACCATATCGAGGAACAACTTTTCACCGCGAATCCGATAGGCATTGTTGATAACACCTTGCCAGTTAATGTACCCCTCGACTTGTCCTAGCTCTCTTTGTATCCAATCGACCTGTTTCAGGAAATCATTGAAGAAGGGGTTATTGTCCAAATCAGGAGGTTCTAGCTTGGCGACTTCCTCTCCACTCAAGTGGTGGTGTGTGCTCCAGGGCCAATTGTCCTCCTGATAGTCGATAGGGACGCCGTAGAGCGATGCTACAAAGGAGGCTCCGAAGGTGCCAGTAAGAATGTCAGAAGGCTCCTCTGCATTTTCTACATTGCCTATATTGACCGCCCCGAATTTTTTCTTTAATTGTCGGGCCATCTTAATGATGGACTGGATTCGGTAAGCTGGGTCGGTGTGCCACTGTTCACCGAAGTCTACTCCAGCTTCATGGCGATACCATTTAGGAGTAAATCCTATCTCGGGTCGCATGAAAGGTTCTTCGCCCGTGGCCGGTCGCCTCGTGGCCGGCGCGGACGGAGCAATATAGCTGATTAGTTGGGCGCGAGTGTTTTCCGTCATAACAACTTCTCCTAGATATCTAATCGAGCGTTGGTTTCAGTTCTAGATAGATCGAGGTGTTTTCTATGAGCAAAACTGCTCCTGCTGCTTGGGCGGCCTCCTGCAGTGCCTGCTGCAGGATATGCTTAACATCCGGCCCATGCTCTAGTCGACGCATTAGGCCCTCACCTTTCCTGTCTCCGATCGTTAGAATGATTTTCAGTCCTCGTCTCTTACAAGTAATTTTGAGGCCTTCTTCTGTACTTGTGTTTAATGTTTTTATGTAAGCATCCGCGTAGTTTACTCCAATTTTTGATCCATCTGGCTGGGATGGGGGTATTAGAGTTTCAGATTCCAAATCTTCACTTCCAACGAATAGTTTCATCTTAATTTCCGATCACGTTAATTGGTCTATTTTGTGCCTAATCTCCGCGAGGTGGGCTGGGGTACTCCCACAGCATCCCCCGACGATCCGGGCGCCAGCTTCAAGCAGTTGATCCAAATCTGTCGCCATCTCCTTTGGAGTTTGCTTATATACGACCTGTAATTTTATTAGTTCAGGTAGTCCAGCATTAGGCTGGGCCATTATCGGGACGTCCTTCAAAATTCGGCTGTAGCGCCGAGCAATTTTTGCTGCCCATTCCATGTCAATCCCCGATCCACAGTTCAACCCTGCAATATCAACGCCCATAGAGGCCATAAATTGAGCTGCAGTTTCCGGATCGATCCCCATCATAGTACGAGCCTCACTACCATCGCGAGTGATATCGAAAGCCATAGAGGCTACCACGCAAGGAGCGTTAGCTTGTTGGGCAGCTTCAATGCCAAGACGAAGTTCTTCGAGGGAGGTTTGAGTCTCAATTATTATGCCGTCCGCGCCGCCTTGAATTAGAGCTTGGGCCTGCTCTTGAAATGCAGCTTGGACATCTTGTGGCTTAATATCGCCGTATGGCTCCATTAGGCCACCAAAGGGCCCGATGTCTCCTAGTACATAACCTCCTTGTGAGCCAAAGGCGCGCCGAGCGATTGCTACACTTTCCTGGTTAATTTCGGAGACTTTGTT
Organism: uncultured Acidobacteriota bacterium; assembly: GCA_964463145.1. Classification (GTDB taxonomy): domain Bacteria; phylum Acidobacteriota; class UBA6911; order RPQK01; family CBDAPI01; genus CAYXBG01. The sequence goes on along the minus strand of CAYXBG010000063.1, from coordinate 7,392 downwards.
CCCAAGTCCATGTCTTTCCAACATGATGCGACATCCACCGAAAGTATTGGTTAGCAGGATGTCGGATCCAGCTTCCACGTATTTTCTCTGGATCTTCTCGATTTGTTCAGGTTTTTGGACATTCCAGCCTTCGCCACACCCCCCGGGTTCGAGGCCGGCAAGCTGCAACTGGGTGCCCATAGCACCGTCACCAACGAGCGGTTTTTTTCTTATTGCTTCAAGGAGTGTTTGCATCTAGCCCTCTCAACGCCTCAACGCGTAATGGATTGTTTGGAAGACAATTTTCCATTTATGATTTCTGTCGCTTTCCTTGCAAACACAGCCCGAAGGAGTAACAGAGTCTTTGCACTGTACGGCTGCCTCCAGAGTATGGCCCCGTAAAGGATGGTCAGATCCAAGATTCATCATCAGATTGTTAGGGTTCTCCAAGTAGGCGCACATCGCTTTGAAGCCGCCATCATTCTCCTCTGGGCAAAGGTTTGCAGATCTGATCCAGTAGCCGTCAGTCTTTCTGTCCAGTTTGACCTCATAACGTAGTTTTATAGGTATTCCCATGTTGCTGCAAGTAGTACCGTGAAAAAGAAAAACTGCTTCAATACCAGCTTTGTCTTTTTGCAAGCGAAGGTGCTGAGATGTCCAGCGCATCAGCGTCTTACGAGGATAGTCATACTCAACTGCTTGAACAATTTGTGAGGTGGTGTCCAGTGGGGGAGCGGGTGGGGCTATCTCGCTAACACTATGGCCGTTATTCACATAGGCGCTTCTCCTATATTCACAAGGAGACCAATCGCAGTTTGAGCAAGGGACGCGGTGACTGGGTGCAATGCCTAGATCACGCCTTTGCGTCAGTCCAAAAACGCCAAGCATTGATTTCTCTGGTCTTAACATACCAGAGGGCAACACTTCGAGAGGGCCTGCTAGGCGATCCGTTAAAATTTCTTCCAAGATGACCTGATCTTTGAGAGTCCAGTCTCCATAACCTGGGCTTTTTTGGCGTAAACATACCCTTCCAGTCTTTTCAGCTTCTCCTGATATTCGTGATCCGGCTCTAGCCATCAGCTGTTCGGATACGGCTGAAGAATAGGCGTCCAGAATAAAACTTTCATCCAACCGATCATGTTGCCACAAAAAAGAAGCTCTTTCCGGGGCCTCTGGCCCAGCACTGACCGCAACCACTGCCAGTTGATCTGCCTTCCCTTGGCGCAGTTCTGCCGCAAGTTCGACACTGGTGAGCCAGTGACCAGTGGTTAATCGGATCGCCTGATCTTGAATATCGGAAATTTTCAAAGAACGAATGCTGGTCCAAGGATGACTATTTTCTCGATACCAATCTTTAATCTTGGATACGATTTCAGTCACACGCTCAGCAGGAAGATGTCCGGGAGGATAACCAAGAAGACGATGCAATTCCCGGGCGGGAACAATAGGATTTTGTGAACATCCGTCCCGTGTTTTTTTAAACTCAATCACTTAAGAACCTTTAATTGGTATGAACTGACAACCGTCTACAAAGAAATCAAAAAATTCCGGATCTGTTTCAAGTTCCACGTGCTCTATTTCAGAGACGAATTGTTCAAGATTCCGCCTACTAGATGTTGAAAGGAGGGCCCGAGTGGCACCCTCGATTGAGGCATTTCCTAATTGTATAATTTTTTCTTTAGGAAGGTCTGGTATCAGGCCGATTCTCTTGGCTGATTTTAAATCCAGATGTCGGGCGAATCCACCTGCCAGGTAGAATCGGTCGAGTTTCTGAAACTCCATTCCGTAGCGTTTGAAGATTATTTGGAGACCAGAAACATTAGCGCCTTTGGCTTGAGCCAACTCGCTGATGTCATTTTCGGATAAGGAGATAGATTTTTCTTCCACGATCGGGAAATGGGACTGATTATTTGCTAGGCGTCCTGCTGAGTTCATCTGTTCTGTTTTCAGTAGTTCTCCGAGGAGTTCGACAAGGCCGGATCCGCAGATCCCTTCGGGTGTTTTCCCCCCAATTACTCGGACTCTTGGGTAAGGGCTATTCTCTAACTGGACACTTTCAATGGCACCATCTAGCCCAGGCATCCCCCAGGTTACACCTCCTCCTTCAAAGGCGGGTCCGGCAGGGCAAGAGGCAGCGAGGGCACGGTGAGAGTTCCCGACAATTAGCTCGGTATTGGTCCCGATGTCCATGATTGCTACGAATCCCGTTTCTTCTAGGAAGTCTATGGCTAACAAACAGGAGGCCGCATCTGCACCAACATGGCTTCCTATGAGAGGAAGTCCGTAGACTCGCCCCAGCCGATGTATTGATAGTCGGGACTTGCGTCCTGTGAGCTCGATTTGAGTTCCCGGCCTACTGCCTTCCCGAAACTCCGCTTCGGTGATTGAGCGATATGGGCGTTGACCTATGGAATGAACGTTCAGCCCGAAAAAAAGGTCCCGCATTGTTGGGTTCCCTGCTACTACTACCTCGTAAATGCTATCCGGTGCACAGGGGAAATCCTCGATAGCGTGATTCATATAGCCGATCAAAGTTCTTCGCAAAAGGCGACCAGGATTCTCGGAGTCAAAATGAATTCTGGACATGACATCACTGCCCGCAAATCGCTGCGGGTTCTCAAAAGACTGGGTGGCTACAAGTTGACCGCTTTCCAAGTCGATAAGCCGGATAACCACTGTGGTGGTGCCAAGGTCTACTGCTAGGCCATATATAGGGCCTGTGGATAAGTCGATTTCTGTGCCATCCAGTAAGATCCGATTTGCCTCCCCGCGAGTCACTGCGGGATCGGATTGCAAAGAAGATTCTTGATGGGGTAGAGTCGCACTCTCTTCGATTCGCATAGCGCCACGACGCAAGGTGTGACAGTTGAGGATTCCATTGGGCGATACTATTTGGGCTCTGCAGGAGAGCCGAAAATTCTTCTGCAGATGGAGTTCTTCTTCCGATCGAGGCGATAGAATACTTTCACCCTCTGTGATCTCCACTAGGCATTCTCGGCACTTGCCTTGCTTAACACAGGAGGTAGGGACGCGGACGCCCATCTTTTCAGCACATTCAAATAGAGTTGGGCCTGCAGAAGTTTTTAACGTTGTAGAGTTGATCGTCAGCTTAACGGCCATCTTTTCAGCCGTTTTCAACTGAGCCAGAATGCAATTGCAAGACAGATTCTAATTCTTGCTGAACAGATTCGGCCACTTCGCGAGCGTTGCCTGGACGTTCACTCGGTTCACTCCAATGCCAAGCATCCAGGTATTCATCTGATCCTATTAGGTTGCGCTGCATGGCTGCAGTGTCAATGAGTTTTTGAACACGTGGATCGAGCTGGATGTTAACTTCATTCTGATCGTCTTCAGCTTTCACTTGAGCCGGAAATTCTTGCCAATAGAGCACCCGATAGATAGCCATTTATTTCATTCTGTAATGGGGGCTGTAGCGAGAGCCTTGAATAGGTCCACAGCGCTGGAAGCATCTGGTGCATAGCCATCAGCACCAACCTCATCAGCGTGCATCTGGCTGACAGGTGCTCCTCCCACACATGTTTTTACTTGATCCAGGCCCGCCTCGGACAAGGCATCGACTACGGTTTTCATGTAGGTCATAGTTGTCGTTAGCAATGCACTCATTCCAACGATATCGGCGTTGTGTTCTCGAGCTGCTTGGACGAAATTCTCTGCCGGCTGGTCCACTCCGAGGTCAAACACTACAAAACCGGCACCTTCAGCCATCATGCAGACCAGGTTCTTGCCTATATCGTGAAGGTCTCCCTTAACAGTTCCCATTACCAAAGTACCTGCGGGTTTTGATTTTTCTGATTGAGTCAGTAACGGCTTGAGAATTTTCAGTCCGGACTTCATGGCTCGAGCAGCCATTAAGACTTCTGGAACGTAGAGCCGATTATGCTTGAAATCTTCGCCCACGACACTCATGCCCGCGATTAGGCCTTCCTCAAGCACTTCCTCTACAGCTCGACCGGCATCGATGGCATCACGAATCTCCGTGAACACTTCCTCGGCATTGCCCTCGTAAAGCAGCTGGTTTATTTTCGCGTAGTCAGGCATTGTCCCTCACAAATATGGGCCGCCTTAGCCTCATTCCGAGGAAAGGTGGACTTCTAAGGCCAGATTTCCGACAATCAGAAAGCGTCGAGTGTAACAGAAGGGTAAGCACTAGTAAGGGTATTTTTACAACAATAGGATCTTCTGATCTTTGAAGATAACAACTGTCCTGGGGGTTACTCCTGGGTAGCGAGTCTATCTATCATGGCAATTTCTGACTGTCTTCCTCAAGGGATTGTGTCGGTGTTACAGATTCCTTTTAGGAAGGATGGAAAAATCGACCAAAACTGCCTTTCCCTTCTTGTCAAGCATGCCGCTGTTAGTGGAGCCAGCGGAGTGATGGCTCCGGTCGTTGCTAGTGAGGTTAGTCTCCTGTCTCTGGATGAACGTGTGGAAGTTGTTTGCACCGTTGCAGAGGCTGCCGCTAACAAGATCCCGTTTATCGTAGGAGCCTCGAGCTCTTCGGTCTCGGAATGTCGGAAATTTTGTCGCCTTGCTACGCAAGAGGGTGCTATAGCTTCCTTGGTAGCTGTGCCTCCGGCTCTAAGGGATGATGAAGATGGTGTGTTGCAGTTCTTTGCGGAGGTGACAGCGGGATCTTCTCTTCCCTTGTTGATTCAAGATCTGGATTGGAATGGATCGGGTCTTCCTATGGACACTATTATCCAGCTTGGCCAAAAGTTGCCAGTGTTTGCGGGTCTTAAAATCGAAACTGTCCCCGCAGGTCCTAAGTACACTATCGTCAAATCAGAGCTAGGGGAAAGTTTTCATGTTTGCGGAGGCTGGGCGGTGCCTCAGATGATAGAAGCATTAGACCGAGGTGTTGACGCCATGGTGCCCGAGAGTTCGATGGTGCGCGTGTATCGTGAGATATTCAACCTGCACCGATCAGGGAAAAGGTCTCAGGCTGTGCAGCTTTTTAGACAACTCTTGCCAGTCCTCTCGTTTGCCAACCAAGAACTTGTAACCTCAATTGCCTTTTTCAAGAGGCTCTTAAAACGAAAAGGAGTCTTTGAAAGCGATGCGATTCGGTGTTCGGAGTTCAATTGGGATAGATATAATAAGCGTATTGCGGATGAACTGATCGATCATTATTTGGCAGTTGAAGACTCATTACCACCTTTAAATTCTAATAAAAACCACTTCGGTAGCGGCATTTTAAAAGAGAGTGTAAGCTAACTACCTTGAGTAAAGTGGCTACATATCTATTTGTACTATTAGTATCAGTCGTAATGCTTGTGGCTGATCAAGAGGAAATGGATCTGCCAGGGTTCAAGATGGTAGCCCTAGAAGGCCATGAGGTATATCCATTCGCAATTTCTGAAGCAAGAGCTACCGTTTTTATTTTCATGAGAACGGATTGTCCTATCTCTAACCGTTATATCCCTGAGATTCGCCGGCTGCACGAGAACTTCCGTTCAGAAATAGCTTTTTTTCTAGTATATCTAGACGAAGAACAATCCTCTGAAGTTGTTCTGAAGCACTTGGCCGACTACGACCTGTCTGTAAGAGCTTTGCGTGACCCGATGCACAGGTTGGTTGCACTAACAGAGGCTGAGGTGACTCCCGAGGCCGTCGTATTCAATGAGAAAAGAGATCAAGTCTATCGAGGGCGAATAGATGACCGATTTGTGACGTTCGGAATAACCCGTCCATCTCCTAATCAGAGGGATCTCCGGGAAATCCTTCAAAAAATTCTATCGGGAGAGGAAATCAAACCTCGGACTACGCAGGCCATAGGATGTTATATTTCGGACTTAGGGTGATGGATGGCTACTCCACTCGGATTCCGGGCCCGGTGCCGGGTCTAATGTTAGAGAAATTGGTTAGGAGGCTAGGATGACGGGCAATCGTCTTTTTTTTGCGTGCATTATTTCTCTGGTTGCGACGGCTTTTGGATTCATTGTCCGAGCATTCTTAATCAATGAATGGGGTATTCTTTTTAACCTCACTGAGACACAGAAGGGGGCTATTCAGGGAGCCGGCTTATTCCCCTTTGCCCTGAGTATAATCCTTTTCAGTCTCGTCATCGACCGAGTAGGCTATGGTCGGATTATGGCAGTAGCCTGGTCATTACATGTAGTGTCTGCACTCCTTACTATCACGGCGGACAACTATACGATGCTCTATATTGGGACTTTCCTGTTTGCATTGGCCAATGGTGCAGTCGAGGCAGTTATTAATCCTGCTACCACGACCATGTATCCGAAGAATAAAACCCATTATCTCAATATACTCCATGCGGGTTGGCCTGGCGGGCTGGTGCTCGGAGGAATTTTGGCCATTCTGCTAAGTGGTTTCACGGGCCCAGATGTGTGGCGCTACAAAATAGGTCTCCTTCTTATCCCAACCGTCATTTATGGTCTCTTGATGCTCGGGCAGAAGTGGCCTGTTCAGGAGCGAGTGGCTCACAATGTGTCATACCTTGGAATGTTGAAGGAATTCGGTTGGGGTAGCTGTTTGATAGTCACCTTTTTTGGTGCAAAAGCCTTAGATGAGATAGCGCAGAATATCTTCAATTCGGCATTACCCGCTTGGGTCATTATCCTTCTAGTTCTGGTGCCAACATTGTTTTTCGTTAACCGAGTACGAAGCTTTGGGCGCCCAATATTCATTTTTTTACTTCTGATAATGCTTTTTCTGGCCACGACTGAACTCGGAACGGACAGCTGGATCGCTTCGCTGATGACCCCAGTTCTTAAAGCCTTTGGCGAAAACGCGGGGAACTGGGTTCTGGTTTATACCTCATTCATCATGTTTGTCTTGAGATTTTTTGCAGGTCCGCTCGTCCATCGTCTTAATCCGTTAGGATTATTGGCCTGTTGTTCTGTTATCGCTATGGTCGGCCTACTGTGGTTGTCTAATGCCGGTACCGTTGCCTTAGCAGTATTTTTAGCAGCGACTCTTTATGGTGTGGGAAAAACATATTTTTGGCCCACGACCCTTGGCGTGGTTGCCGAACAGTTCCCAAAAGGTGGAGCCTTAACCCTCAACGCTATCGCGGGGGTTGGGATGATTGCCGTTGGGGTGCTCGGAAGTCCCTTCTTAGGTGTTCTCCAAGATAAATCCTTAGATGTCCATCTGAGGCAGGCCGATCCAGGACTCCATGCTGAATTAGCCCAACCCCCCCAAGAGAAATACTTGATGACCTATCGTCCCTTAGATAAACAGAAGATTGAAGCCTTGGCGCCTGAGGAAAAAGCAGCGGTCGAGGGCATAGTTTCCAAGACCAATCAAGGAACACTTGCCAAGGTAGCAATCCTCCCGGCCGTCATGTTCTTTTGTTATATGGGGCTAATTTTCTATTTTCGAAGGCGTGGAGGCTATCGACCCGTCGAGTTGTGAGCCGCACTCAAT
>CAYXBG010000062.1:0-10773 GCA_964463145.1 uncultured Acidobacteriota bacterium | reverse complement strand
AACTACGGACATGTTCCTCTGTGTAGCTAGGTTTTTCGGTTATACGCTTATTTGATGGCAATTTTAACCTCTTACTTCACTTTCCCTGATTGAGCGGAAGCAATAATTCTTTAACCGAAATTACAACGACATCATTCTACTCAAAGGGGCTGAATGTAGATTTGCGAAGCTATAGAGACCAGAGAGGTGACTGCGACGAAGTCGATATTTTATGGAAAAGTGGAGGCTTAGGGGGAAGATGATATCTTATGTTAACCTCCCGGCAGATGACCGTTGGAAGATGGAGGCTTCTATGCCTAAGCTAATCCGGATCATATTTGTTACTTTTTTAGTGGCAGCTTGTATATACGTAGTATCTCGTTATGATTTGCAGGGCCCGCTAAAGGAAGCACTTACCTGGACTCGAGACTCGGGTGTTCTAGGCACTCTCATATTTATCGGAGTATATGTTTTGGCCGCTGTATTGCTAGTTCCTGTCTCCTTGTTGTCATCTGGGGCGGGTGCTATTTATGGCCTCGCTACAGGTTTTCTAATAGTAATTTTGGCAGCTACCCTTGGAGCTGCCTGTGCATTCTTGTTGGGGCGCTATCTAGTGGGTAATTGGGTTAGAGCTAAAATCAGGAATAATCCAAAGTTTAGAGCTATGGATGACGCGGTTGCCAAGGAAGGTTGGAGAATTGTGGGATTGACTCGGCTTTCTCCTGTTTTCCCATACAATCTCCTCAACTATGTTTTTGGTTTGACTAAGATTACCTTAGGTGACTTTGTTAGCGCCTCCCTTGTAGGCATGTTGCCAGGCACACTGATGTATGTTTATTTAGGGACTTTAGCAGGTAATTTGGCTGGTCTTAATGATAGGGTGCAGCCTTATTCCAGCCTGGAAGTTTTACTGTATTGTCTCGGTTTTCTATCCACGGTTTCTGTGACAATTATTGTTGCACGAATAGCTAGCAAGTCTCTCAGGAAACAAATAGATTTATAAAGGGATGTTGACCTGTGTCAGAAAAGGATATGCTCCTGCCACGACCTCGTGATAGTCACGATGAGCGTTTGATCAGGAACGTCCGTCCCTCCGGTTGGGTAAATCCTCCCCCCCAAGACTCATACAACCTCATTGTAATTGGAGCTGGTACTGCAGGCTTGGTCAGTGCCCTAGGGGCAGCCGGTTTAGGTGCTACGGTAGCAGTATTGGAGGAAAGGTTGATCGGGGGAGATTGCCTTAATTTTGGATGTGTACCCTCCAAGGCTCTACTGAGTTCGGCTAGAGCCGTGTCCGTGGTTAGAAACGCTTCTGATTTTGGGGCCCAACTTCCTCCAGGTGATATCAGTGTGGACTTTCCAGCGGTGATGGAAAGAATGCGCCGTCTTCGGGCAGAGATCAGTAATCGGGATTCTGTAACACGGCTATCCGAAGCAGGAATCGATGTGTTTTTAGGTAGTGGCGAGTTTACTGGTCCGAATAGGATACGAGTGGGAGATGAAGAATTAAGATTCAAGAGAGCAGTTATTGCAGTTGGAGCTACGTCGAATCCGGTTCTAATTCCGCAGTTACAAGGGTGTGATTGTCTTACCAATGAAACTCTTTTTTCGCTTACCGATCTCCCGCCTCGTCTCGGGATTATCGGAGCAGGCCGGATGGGTTGTGAGATGGCTCAGGCATTTAGGCGCTTCGGTTCCCAGGTATACCTTTTTGAATCTTCACCTAGAATTCTAGGGCAAGAGGATATCGATGCGGCCCAAACAGTTCAAGATCGGCTAGTTGAGGAAGGTGTGGTTTTATTTCTGGATACCAGGGTTGAAAGAGTATCGAGCAAGAGGTCTGAGAAAATCGTAGAAGTCGGAAAAGGAGATGCTCAACAAGAAGTTATTGTTGATGAAGTCTTAGTCGCAGTAGGGAGGACTCCTCTGGTGGATGGTTTGGGGCTTGAGAGAGCTGGAGTAGCGTACTCCAAAATTAGCGGTGTTGAGGTGAATGAATATTTGCAGACCTCTAATTCCCGTATTTATGCAGCTGGAGATGTATGTAGCAATTATAAGTTTACCCATATGGCCGATGCAGCCGCTCGTATTGTTCTTCGCAATGCCCTTTTTAAAGGCAGTAAAAAAGCCAGCACACTCACTGTGCCCTGGTGCGTTTATACGGATCCTGAAATTGCTCAGGTAGGATTGACAGAGAGCGAAGCACGGAATAGAGGCATCGAATTTGAAACCTTTTTGAGTAAACTATCTGAGGTTGATCGAGCTGTTTTGGATGATACGGTTGATGGATTTGTGAAGATTCATGTCAAGAAGGGTTCCGATAGAATTCTAGGTGCAACAATTGTGGCGAAGAACGCTGGGAATATGATCTCCGAGATAACCTTGGCCATAGTCGAGGGCATAGGTCTAAGGAAATTGGCGGATGTTATACGTCCCTATCCCACGGAATCCGAAGCAATTAGAAGAGCTGGAGATCTCTGCAATAAGAAGCGATTGACTCCCCTTATCCGTGGCCTTTTGAGTCGTTGGTTGAACTGGGCCGGTTAAGTTCTAATCTGTACCAGGCAGCTAATCGAGTAGGGTGGACGCCTAGGATCCAAGCTCCGACGATTATCCAGTTCCATGCAGTCGTTTTAATAATCCCATGTTTGCTCCATCGTCTGTTTGATGTGCACACGGATTTGTTGGCAGTTTTTACATGGCCGTGTCTTCGGAGGCGTCTAATTAGATCGAAATCCTCCATTATTGGGATGTCTGTATAGCCTCCAATTGTCAAGAAAAAGTCCCGTCTAATAAATATAGCCTGGTCCCCATAGGGTGCAGAGAAAAGAATGGACCGAAGGTTGGCCCCAATCTCAATGAGTCGAAATCCCAATCCATCCCCATCTATGCCAAGTCGAAAGGCCCCACCCACTACTTTTTCCTTGGCAAGGATGTCAGTGATTGCCAGGCTGTAGTCTGAAGGCAGTTTAGTATCAGCGTGAAGAAATAAAAGTATTTCGCCCTGAGCTAAAGAAGCTGCGGTGTTCATTTGCGTTGCTTTCCCAGCTGTTCCTCGAAGAATTTTCGCTCCCCACTTATACGCGACCTCAATGGTTTCGTCGTGACTCCCCCCATCAGAAACGATGACTTCTAGAGCGTCAGAAGCAATGGAGTTCAGAGTCTTCTCTAAGTTGTAGGCTTCATTCAAAGTTGGAATGATTACCGAGAGAGTATGTTCCGAAATGGGTTTTTTCTCCTTGAACATAGGCCATTAGAGTACGAATCATTATTACTCTGGCGCGTTGCTTTCTTTGTGATCTTTCTGGGTATTTTTTGGGGAGGGGATTTGGGTTTCGTTCAGACTCCAGTCATACTTCGAGTAGCGGATTTGAAAGTCTCGAGATTCGAGATAGAGCCTGTCTTCCGGCGGGATGAAGGAAGTGGCGAATCCCAAGACTGCACGGGTTACAGGGGGATGTTTTTTGAAACGGTGTTGGCCTGAGTTCCCGTATCCGGACAAGAAATCTTTCCCATACCATTTTAAAATTGGTGAGATGACGACTTCTTTTTTGGAGCGATCTATCCGGAACTTTTTAGGATCTCTGAAAAATTCGCGCGACTGATCATTGAGTTGATCTTCGAGGCGATGGCCTAGAAAGGCTTCATGCCGAAGCCGAGGGCAACCGATTGCGGCGCAGACCAAGGCCATATGGATACGAGGATCCTTGAAGTCTTTCCTGATGATTTCGTGCTCTATATTGTCCAGAGTAAGTAACTGTCCCGCTATCTTGAATTTGATTTTATTCCATGCCCCAGGAATCTGCCGGATACTATTTTGGGGATACATGGGGTTAGAAATGACTCCGGGACGAATTGGGTAGTGGTCAATAATGATCCTGAGAGTTAGTGCGTTGTAGGCGTTAATCCAAAAGGCCAATTGATCTGATTTTCTCATTTCCTTTAAGGGGATCGAAGCTATCCCGTCAACGAAACGGTCCAGTAAAATACGTTCACTTTGCAGATTAGAATAATCGACCCTGCCTTGTTTGCTGACTACACGACTTAGTGCAAGGTCATAGAATCTCAAAAGTTCAGAGTATTTAGGAGCTGCATCTGATGGAGAGCCTAGGGCCACTCCATTGACAATGAGTAACAGAAGACAAAATAGTATTCTTATTCGAAGAGGCAGTTCTCCCACGTTAAAACTCCTGACGTGGTGGAAGGGGGGGGAATCTTTCAGATCAGTCTTTACCCCCTAAATGATGCAATGAACAAGCAAGTCCACCCACAAAGCAGCAAGATGCCTCCAATGGGGGTGATAGCTCCTAGCCATCGCAGCTCAGTCCAAGATAGTAGATAAAGGCTGCCTGAGAAGACCAGTGAGCCATAAAAGAAAAGCCATCCAGATGAATTGAGAAGAGGGGTAGAAGCCCGTGTCGACAGTAAGCCTATCAGGATGATAGCCAGTGCATGATACATTTGATAGCGGGCTGCAGTCTCGAATGTGACAAGATTGTCAGGTGTCATCCTGGAGCGTAATATGTGAGCACCAAAAGCACCAGCCGCTACAGAAAGAAAACCTAGGCAGGCTCCAATAGCAATGAATAATTTTCCCATCTAAGAACTATAGCAGAGCATTTCAGTTAGGTGTAAATCTCTGGTTAGATGTTGGATCCATTTAGCGGTAAGCCTTTGAGCTTGACAGAGGGAAGGTGCATCCATAGCATTGAAGGATATATTTTATCGAGAGTGGTCGAGGGAGCGGGCCTGGTGACACCACAGCAACCCCCAGAGGGAAGGTGCTAACTCCCGCGGGCCAAGTGAATTTCTGGTCTGGCAGATAACTGCAAAAGTGAAAACCCTTCCCCTGTTGGAGGGGTTTTTTTTTGGAGGAGAAGTAGGCTTCTCTTGGATGGGCGGCTACTTTAAGAAGTGGAGAGCACGATGTTTCTAAAAGGACTTAAGTGCAAAGAATGTAGTACCGAATACCCTGCAGACCGATCATTCATATGCATGAAATGCATGGGGCCATTGGAAGTGGATTACGATTATGATCGTATAGGGCATTCCTTGGATAAAAAAGAAGTAGCGGGGCGACCCTTCAACGTATGGAGGTTGCGAGAGCTGCTCCCGGTCGAAGGTGAAGGTGTTACGGGTCATAATTCTGGTTGGACTCCTCTTTGGAAAGCGAAACGTCTTGGGGAATATCTAGGTATACCCAATATGTATCTCAAGGATGATTCAACGAATCGCCCAACTCTCTCATATAAAGACAGAGTTGTTTCTATAGCAGTAAGTCGAGGTGTGGAGCTTGGCTTCGAGACTTTCGCCTGTGCCTCTACAGGAAATCTGGGAAATGCCGTTGCTGCTCATTGTGCAGCTGCCGGAAAACCTTGTCTCATCTTTGTTCCTCACGATATCGAGCAGGCCAAAATAATAGGATCTTTAATGTGTGGCCCCCAGTTGGTGGCGCTGGAAGGCAACTATGACCAGGTAAATCGATTATGTGCTCAGATAGGGGATGAATACGGATGGGGGTTTGTCAACGTTAACCTGCGCCCCTATTACACGGAGGGTGCTAAGACCTTGGGATATGAAGTTGCAGAGCAGCTGGGATGGGAGTTGCCTGACCATATTGTCCTGCCTACTGCTGGAGGTACGTTGCTACCCAAAGCTGCTAAGGCCTTCAGTGAACTCACTCAACTTGGCTGGGTTGAGGGTGAGGTTCGAGTGCATTGCGCCCAGGCGGAAGGATGTTCCCCAGTAGTAAGAGCCCTCAAGGAGGGATTGGAAGAAATTCAGCCAGTTAAGCCTTCCACGTTGGCGAAATCCATTGCCATAGGGGATCCCGCTGATGGCCCTTATGTCATACAGGCTGTTACAGAAAGCGGAGGTAGCGGCGTAGCGGTCTCAGACGAAGAGATTCTATCTGCTATGGAACTCTTAGCTCGAAAAGAAGGTCTTTTATGTGAGCCTGCTGGAGGAACTACTCTGGCCTCGACTGTAAGGCTTATCGAGGAAGGTGTAATTAAATCTGGCGACTCGGTCGTGGTGGCCCTGACAGGTCACGCCTACAAGGCATTGGATGCCATGGAAGGTCGTACTGAGGTCGATGCGGTTTTGCGACCTAATATCAGGGTTTTCAAGGAATGGTATAGCCAGCAGGAGCGGGCTCAGGATCAAGTTAGGGTTGTTTCGGTCTGATTGCGAGATGGCAAGTCAGATCCGAATTTGGGACTTAGTGGCTGTTGATTGTGCGATCATGGATCGCCAAACCGTAAATTTATAGGGCAGTTGTTCTCGGAGTGGGTAAAAACCAGATTAAGGCAACTGATAAGAAATTGGATAAAGAATTTTTAGATCGAATCGTTGAAATTCGTCGAGATCTCCACCAGCATCCTGAGCTTTCCTGGCAGGAACATAAAACACAACAGAAGATTATTGCCTGGCTTGGGGAGTTAGGGGTCCATAACTTCCGGGAGGTTGCTGGAACAGGTCTTATTGTTGATATAGAGGGAGAGGATCCGGGCAAAGTGGTCGCTTTAAGAGCTGATATTGATGCTTTACCGATAGAAGAGGAGTCTGGATTAAAATTCTCATCACAGAATTCCGGAGTGATGCATGCTTGTGGGCACGATGGGCATACAGCCATTCTTTTAGGAGCTACAGAATTACTACTGCGAGGAAGTTCGATTCCATGCAGTATACGACTGATATTTCAACCTGCAGAGGAAGTAGGTACAGGCGCTTCCGCAATGATTAGGGAGGGAGCGCTTGATGACGTCCAAATGATTTTCGGAGCCCATATAGATCTCAATTATCCAGTAGGGAATGTGATAGCTGTCGAGGGTCCAGTTAATGCTTCGGCCGATCGATTTTCGATACGCTTGCTAGGTAAGGGAGGCCATGCTGCTCGTCCTCATCAGACCCGTGATGCTTTGATTGGTGGGGCACAGCTAGTGATGGCTTTACAGACAGTTGTATCTCGTGAACTGGATCCTGGGCAATCCGGTGTTCTGACAGTAGGGCAATTCAAGGCTGGTCAACGCCACAATATTATCTCTGGAGAGGCGTATCTTGAAGGAACGATTAGAACTCAGGAGGAGGTAGTTCGCGAACAGATGTTCTCTTCTCTTCAACGGATAGCAGCTTCTATAGGTGAACTTCATAACCTGGAGGTGCAGGTTGAGATACACGAAGGTACTCCAGCTGTTATTAATCTCGGGGAACCCGCCAGGCTTGCTCGCCAGGCTGCTGAGATTATAGTAGGGAGGGATGGGCTTCAGAAATTGCCAAGTGCCAACATGAGTGGAGAGGATTTTGGTTTTTATTTGGAAAAAGTAGCAGGATGTTTCGTACGTTTGGGTGCTCGCCCCCAAGGGGAAGTGTTTCCAGCTCATTCCAGTAGATTTCACTTCGATGAAAAGGTTCTAGAGACTGGTGCCAGTTTCATGGCTCAAGTAGCGAAAAGTGCAGCGAAGTTCTTGGCAAACTAGTCGTTTCTGGCAGGAATACTGTTTCCGGAATATTATTGAAGTCTCGGTTTTATTGTTTGGGTTGTTCTCGAAGTTTTATTTCGAGGAATGACTTGAGTCTACCTACCATCCCACTAGGGACTTTGGTTTTTCGATCGCGAAGCAGAGCGCCAATGAAGGGTGAAGAGTTCTTAGTTTTTAAAAAATGTCCGCATGGTGGGCAGGAAGCTATATGTTCTTCAATGAGTCTGAGTGTTTCTGGATCTGGTACGAGTTCTGAGGTCCTACCCAGGCATTGGATACATTCTTGACATGTTAGAGAATTTCTCATTGTTCACCTCTCAATATACTTAGTGAGTCTTTCTCGAACGAAAAGACGTGAACGGTGTATTCTGGTTTTGGTTGTGGCTTCTTTAAGTTCCAGGATATTGGAAATTTCCTTGATGGAATATCCCTCGATATCTCGTAGTACAAGTGGGGCTCGATACTCTGCAGGTAGCGACTGGACAGCATCACGTAGACGCTTTGCTAGTTCACTATTTAGAGTGACTTTTTCTGGATCGATTGGCCAGTCACAAAGCATGCCGTGTTGTTGCCCTTCTTTCTGAAACTGGGAAAGTTTTTCTTCCATTTGGATTTCCTTCTCGCGAGAGGATTTGTGTTTCCTTAGCCACATGATGCAATTATTGATAGCAATTCGCTTAATCCAGGGCCAGAGATGGCTCTCGGATCGGAAGGTGTCAATTTTACGTACGACCTTAAGAAGAGTTTCTTGTAGAACTTCTTCTGCGTCGGAGGGATCCTTGAGGTAGTTTAGGATGACCCCAAACAGTGGGCGAGAATAACGGTTAACAAACTCATCGACAATATCGTTGTCATGATTTTTCAGTCCTTCAATTAGCGCTAGATCGTCTGATGATGGAGCCTTCATGATATGATCGATGATGCATTATACATAAGCAGATAAAAGACTTATAGGTAATTCTGTCGGACCATGAGCCCAATCTCTCTCAGTATTCGCTGCTTTCGAATTGTGGTCATGATTTCCTCCCTCCACTTTTTCCTCACGGTTGAAGGTAATGCTCAAAGCAGCCGTTTTAGAAGGCCGGTAGAACTACCGGACTACTATCAACAGTATCTTGAAAGAGAGACTATTGATAGCTCGGTTAGAGGAAAGCTTCGAAATGGGATGGGAGTGGTGGTCGAAGAGCATTCTAAACGGCCAATCGCAGCAATTGTTTTAAGGGTTGGCAGTGGATACGCAGATGAAGCAACAGATACCCCTGGCACGGCAGCAGGCCTAGAATGGTTTATAAAATATCGTAGTCATATACCATCCAGAATAACCGAAATAGGGGGGATCTGGGAAAGTAGGACGTCAGATAGGGAGACAGTTTTTATATCAATGGTTCCTTCTGCTGTTGTCGGTAAGGCCATCGAGATTTTGGGCGACTTATTTCGACTTGCACCGACAAAGCATTCACCAAGTCATATTCGAATCCCTTTGGAAATGGGGGAGGGTTATAAAGAGTGGACTTCGAATTACAGTGCTCTTCCTAAGCTTTGGATGGGCGCATTTCCCGGAATAGGACGACAGCTGGCAGCGATGGAGATTGCCGGAGTGCCGATCGAAAACGAGATTATTGCGCTTTCCGATCTATTGGAGTTTCACGAGCTCAACTACGTACCCAACAATGTTGTCATGGCTATTTCAGGGGCAGTAGTTAGGGAAAGTGTTTTGGCAAAGGTAGCGGAAGTTTTTGTCACTTTTGAAGAACGGGAATTAGTTCGGGTAAAAATTGAGAGGGGTACTGCCTTGAAAGGTGTATTCAGTTATCAGCGATTCCTTATCGAATCGGATAGTCCTAAAGTTTATTTTGGATTTCGCATTCCAGGTGAATCCGAGACTGATGTGAAGGTTCTCAGGCTTATTTCCGTAGCAATGGATGAGGGGAAGACAAGTCTCTTTGAGAAACACTTGATTGGTGCGGGAATTATAAGGGAGGCTAGAGTCCTATTGTGGCCTTCTGAATTAGGAGGCCTAATGGTCTTCGAATTACAACCTTTTAAGGGGAAGGTTGATGCAGCGGAGCTGCAATTTTTAGCTCTCATAAATACATTGTACGAACTAGGCTTGAAGCCAGGAGAACTGCAAAGAGCGAAAGCGCAGTTGGTGCGTCAAACGTTTAATGATCTCCGTAGTGTCGAATCCCGTGCACTGATATTATCTCGCCAGTTTGAGGGTGAGGAATGGCAAGATTTGCTCCAGGGTGCTCACGATTTTCTCATGGTGGACAATGACCAGGTCAGGGAAATAGCTAAACGCTACCTTGATACCTCCAGGGCTGCTCTTCTTGAGATGATTCCCGATTCCTTACCAGAAAGAATATTTTCTGTAAGTGAGATTAAGGAAACATTTGATCTTCTGCTCCCTGCCGCTCTAAAAACTTTTGAAAGAGAGGAGGAGGGAACTCCTCAAATTACAGAGATACCTCTGCTCAAGATGAAAGATATGCCGGTAGATAAAAGAGGCCGGAAACTAAGGAGAACCTCGGTGTTACGTGGCCCCGTAATTTTCCTAGAAGAGGAACACACGACACCACTCATAGACGTAGGATTCTTTTTTCGGGGTGGTCGTATTGAGGAGAGTAAAGCAAAAGACGGAGTGACAGCTCTTATGCTGAGATCTTTAGCTCTTGGCCAGAGCTCTAGTGAGGATTGGGATTTTTGGCGGTTCATGGAATCCAGAGGGGGGATGGTTGAGGTTATTTCAGAGCCAGAATTCTTCGGATATAGGATTCAGGTGCCAGCCTATCATTTAACTGATATATTGCCCGGTTTCCTCAAATGGATTCGAAGAGCGAGAGTAACCAGAAGTCGATTTGAAAGTGCTCGTAGTCAGATAAGGACATTACAAGAGGAGTCCCGGCGCACACTATCCCAATCTGCCACTAGCATGTTATACAAAAATTTGTTTCCTGAGCACCCTTATGGCCGTGAAGGCTACGGGCAGGGAGGGAACTCACTCAATTTAGAGTTGGAGGATGTAAGGGCTTGGCACGGCCAGAAAATGAAAATGATTCACCCCGTTATTGTTCTCTATGGAGATGTGGAGGGTACTGCATTTTTGCCAGGATTAATTTCTATTTTAAGTGATTCTGGATACAAATATAAAGAAGAAGTGAGGCATCCTCCGAAGGATTCGGAAAACGCTCCTTTACTGTTGAAACCGCTTAAAGGTATAGCTGTTGGAGCAATTCGAGGTCCGGCGAGGGGTACTCGGGATGATTGGATTTTAGATGTCATTAAGAATCTAGTCGAACTGAAAGGGAGCCGG
>CAYXBG010000061.1:0-11065 GCA_964463145.1 uncultured Acidobacteriota bacterium | reverse complement strand
GATCTCGATACTGCTACCAAACGTGGGGTCCTCGTCATGAATACCCCAGGAGGAAATAGTGTAAGTGCAGCCGAACATGCCTTCGCACTTATGATTACACTAGCCCGAAAAATACCTATTGCTGATGCGTCTATGCGCTCTGGTAAATGGGAAAAACCACGTTTCACAGGACAAGAACTTCAGAACAAAACGTTAGGAATTTTAGGACTGGGAAAAATCGGGACACTTTTAGCTCAAAGAGGACTTGGATTCCAGATGGAGGTTGTCGCGTATGACCCCTTCATTAGCCAAGAATACTCCAAGGATCTAGGAGTGCGTCTAGCAGAGGTCGTTGATGTTTTTCGAGAGGCGGACTTCTTAAGTTTACATCTACCCTTGACCGATGAAACACGAGGTATAGTAAACAAGGAATCTTTATCACGGATGAAAAATTCAGCCTTCCTGATCAATGCTGCACGAGGTGGATTGGTGGTAGAGGAGGATCTGGCTCAGGCATTAGAGACTGACACCATCGCAGGAGCCGCTCTAGACGTTTTCGAGAACGAACCCGAAATCTCTGAACGCATGCGTGGTCTAAAAAACTCGATCCTCACCCCTCACATAGCAGGTGCAACTATCGAAGCTCAAAATCAGGTAGGAGTCTCCATCGCGCGACAAGTCGTCGATTACTTGAAAGATGGGTTGGTGGTAAATGCTGTAAATTTCCCTTCCCTTTCCGTACACGACCTGAAACACGTCACCCCATTTTTGGAACTAGGTAAGAAGCTGGGAAGTTTTGCAATACAAACATCGTCGATAGGAATCGACGAAATTGGGATCCGATACTATGGAGGTCTAAAAGACTTAGATTACAGACCTATATCTAATCATATCCTGAAAACCATCCTACAGCCCATGCTATCGGAACCAGTCAATGAAGTTAACGCTCGAACAACTGCTGCTCAAAGAGGGATAAGCGTAGTTGAGACATTAAGTAGTCGACCGAGAGGTCATTCAGAACTAATCAGCATCCAACTAAGAAATTCTAGTGAGACCGAGTGGATAGAGGGCGCAATTCTTCATGATGGTCAAGCTTGGCTTATCTCGGTGGATGGTATCGCTGTCGAAACACAACTCGGTAACTTCGCCGTATTCATTCGAAATGAGGACAAGCCAGGGGTGATCGGCCAAGTCGGTACAATCCTCGGGAAACATAAGGTCAACATTGCTTCTTTTGTTCTGGGTCGCTCTGATACTGAATCTCAAGCGATTGGGGTTATCAATACTGATTCCGAGATCGAACAGAGTGTTATCGAGGAAATCCGTTCGATTTCAGCGATCTCATTCGCACGCATCATCCGCCTTTAGAAGCGCACACTAACACAGTGCGAAGATCACTTCTCAGAAGAGCCTAACCTAATCTGAAAACCCAATCAACCGGCTACTACTCTACTCAGCAGCCACCGCTCTGATAACTTCTAGAGCCGCCTCATAATCGGGATGTCCTGAGATCTCACCGACATATTCAACGTGCCTTATCTTATCTGCTTTATCCAGAACAAAGATCGCTCTTGTCTGGAGACGCAACTCTTTGATGAGTGTCCCATAATTAGTTCCAAAGGAGGCACCCCGATGATCCGAAAGCATAACAAGATTCTCGACCCCAGCAGCGGCGCACCACCGACTCTGACCAAATGGTAGATCCATACTTATTGAATAGATTTGTACTTCGGAAAGCTCTGCTGCCTCTTCGTTGAAGCGGCGTGTCATTGTATCGCAAACCGGAGTGTCTATAGACGGGATAACACTAAAGACTCTTACCTTTCCTTCGGTATTCGATAGTCCCACCACCCCCATATCCTTACCTACAACTTCAAATTCTGGGGCGATATCTCCAATCTTCAGTTCTGGTCCTATTAGCGTCAGCGGATTCCCATTCAGGCTGATAACATCGAGCCGCTCTGTTGCCATCTCCCATCCTCCTTATGCTTGGTTAGGGAGTGAATTCTACACCGAATTACACTCTTGACCTAGCTATCCTCACCCTTTATTTGTGACCTGCCTTAAAGCGAACTGGGAACTTTCCCACCCTACTTAGAACATTTTGTCCATCGTCCAGGCTAGAATAGGAGATTAAATGCTGTTTAACATCTTCGTATCCATCCTACTTGGGGTATACGGCCTCATTTTGATCGTTATCCTCCTCAGAGTGGTTTTACCAACCAAGATCTCCAAACCCAAAAGAAGGTTCCTACAATCTGATCTCATCGAAAATATCAACATACTCGAACTTTCAGACGTAAAAAAATCTTTCGACCAGCCAGTTCTGCAGGAAATATCTATGTCAGTCAGGAAAGGCGAGATATTGGGAATTCTTGGGCAAAGCGGTACCGGGAAAAGTGTTCTATTAAAACTAGTAGCTGGATTTTTACGACCAGACGAAGGACAAGTTTTTTTCAAAGGATATGATGTCGGGAAAATGACTGAGTCCAACTTGCTAGAAATTCGAAAGCGAGTCTCATATGTTTTCCAAAACAGTGGCATATTCGATTCTCTCTCAGTAGGGGAAAATATTGCCTACCCCCTGCGGGAACAGGGCATCACAGACGAGAAAATCATTCGTGAGCGAGTGAATAACCTATTAGAGATTGTAGAACTAACAGGTCAAATGCACAGGAGATATGACCGATTGACAAGTGGTGGCAAAAAGCAAGTAGCCATTGCGAGGGCAATTGCTAACAATCCTGAGATTATTCTCTATGACGAGCCCACAACCGGAATCGACCCCATTATTAGAAAGTCTCTAAGTCGGCTCATAAGAAAATTAAATGAGCAGGAAAAACTCACCTCAGTGGTTGTGACCCACGATCTTAAATGCCTGGATATCGTGGCCGATCGAGTTATTCTTCTGAAAGATGGACGTATTTACTTCGAAGGAGACCTGAACGAACTCAAGACTTCTGGAGATAAGTACGTACAAGCATTTATTGGAGGACAGCGCTACACCCAAGGTGGGTCTATAAGGACCTCAGCTTGACTCGTGCCTGGACCTAAGCTCTGAAATCACATCTTGCAGACTCTGCCCCCGACTAATCAAGAGTACGATCAGGTGATAGAGCAAGTCAGCTGACTCCTCGATCGTACGTTGCCTTTCCTCACGGGTACTGAGCATTACCTCCAGTGCCTCTTCACCGATCTTACGACAGATTGCAGCTTCTCCTTCTTTCAGAAGGCTGGCCGTATATGATTTCTTCGGCAACACTTCCTTTCTAGACGATAAAAAACGCTCTAGGTAAGGAAGAAACTCAAATGCCGACATGGTCTGATCTTCTTGAAAACACGAACGGCGTCCAGTGTGGCAGGTTGGCCCCATCGGGCGAGCGGTGACTAAAACAGTATCCCGATCACAGTCCAGGTAGAGACACCGCAGTTCCAGTCGATTACCTGAAGTCTCTCCTTTTTGCCAAATTCTCTGGCGACTTCGACTCCAAAACGTCACAAAACCAGTACTGTTCGTCTCATCTATCGCTTCCTGATTCATATAACCCAGCATAAGAACTCTTCCTGTGTCGGCGTCTTGAACTACCGCAGGTATAAGCCCCTGTGTTTTATCCCAATCAATTTGCTCCACAAAGCCCTCCTCAGGCACAATCACAACCTCACCGGGAACCCGTCATCATGTAAAAACTTTTTGGCTTCCCCTACAGTATGCCGTCCGTAGTGGAAAATACTGGCCGCCAATACAGCCTGGGCCCCAGCTCTCAAACCTGCTGCCAGGTGTTTCAATTCACCCACACCACCTGAGGCGATAACAGGCACAGCTACCATTTCTGTGATCATAGAAAGAAACTCTAGATCGTATCCCTCGCATGTTCCATCTCGGTCCATTGAAGTAATTAGGAACTCTCCTGCTCCACGGTCTGCGAGTTCCAAAATCCACTCTACCGCATCAAGTCCAGAATCAACTCGACCACCAGCTGTGTAAACCCCCCAACTCTTCCCTTTATTTTTTACGTCAACAGCAGTGACAATACACTGACTCCCGAATTCCCGAGCGCCTTCCGATATAAGCTCTGGCCTTTTTACAGCAGCACTGTTAATGGAAACTTTATCTGCACCTGCTTTTAAGAGTTCCTGAATCTGATCAACCGAGTCAATTCCCCCTCCCACTGCAAAAGGCACAAAAACAGAATTAGCAACTCTAGATACCCAGTCCAGCCTTGTTTGACGACCCTTATAGGTAGCCTCGATATCTAAAAACATCAGTTCGTCTGCACCCTCTTCATAGTAGCGCATCCCTAATTGCCCTGGGTCACCACAGTCCTGTAGATCCACGAATTTAACGCCCTTCACAACACGTCCGTCTCTTACATCGAGACATGGGATGATCCTATTAGCTAACATTGGCAAATTCTCTCAAAGAGACTGCGCCCTCGTAGAGGGCCCGACCTACTATGGCTCCGCTCAGACCGGTATCTGCCAGCCGATTAATTTGGGTAGGATGAGAGACTCCACCTGCAGAGATGACCTGTATCTCTCGGGGTATTTCTGCAACGATACTTCTAAAAAAACGATAGTCTGGTCCTTGTAAGGTTCCATCACGTCCAATATCGGAACAGATTATTTGTCTCACACCCCAGCTAACCACTAGCTTTACTGCCTCCTGAAGAGACATTGCAGCGTTCTCTGTCCAGCCCTGCCCGAGCAGCCGGCCTTTTTTGAGATCGAGGCTAACAATTATCCGGTCGGCTCCCCATCTGCAAATCCAATCCTCAACTTTATTGGGTTCTTGCAACACAATGGTACCTAAGATTAGAAAGCTTCTATTGATTTCCAAAATTGATTCCACTTCTTCGTCAGTACGTATTCCCCCTCCTACCTGGACAGGAATCTTGAGACCCTCGGCTACTTCTCTGATTACTGGAAGGTTACAAATTTCCCCTTTTTTTGCCCCATCTAGATCGACAATGTGAACCCTTTGAAATCCAAGTTTCTGAAATTGCAGAGCCTGCTCCAGAGGATGCACATCGTAGTCCAGCCTGGCCCTATAATCCCCCTGGATCAACCGTACACAGCCCCCTTCGATCAGATCAATTGCTGGTATTACAAGCATTGTGTTATGAAATTCTTTAGAACCAGCAATCCAGTTTCCCCCGATAGCTCAGGATGGAACTGAACTCCCCAAAAGTTGTCGTGTCGAATGAGAGACGAAAAGCGAGTGCTCTCATAGTCCGTATATCCCGTTGTGATGTTTTCCGAAAGAGGCGCATAATAACTATGAACGAAATAAAAGAAACTCCCCTCATCGACACCACTTAGGATCGGATCGGGCTTGGATGCTTGAAAGTGGAGTTGATTCCACCCCATGTGAGGTACCTTGAGAACCTTCTTGTCGAATTTGCACACCTCGCCCTCAACCAGGCCGAGACATTGGGTCCGATGTTCTTGACTCCTCTCAAAAAGAAGCTGAAGCCCGAGACAGATTCCCAGAAAAGGTCTTTCGTAGGACTTCAATACCGATAATAATCCCTTTCGATCTAGTGATGACATAGCTCTACTAGCTGAACCGACACCAGGAAGAATAAGACCATCGGCTTGTTCAATTTTTTTTCTGTCGCTGGTCACAGAATGTGGAATTCCCAAGAATTTAAGCGCTCTTGAAACGCTGTATAGGTTTCCCGCATCGTAGTTGACAACGATGATCATTATCCACCTTCCAAAACACCTTTACTTGATGGTACGACAGAGGCCCGCTCGGGATCGATTCTCACCGCTTCAGCTAAAGCTCGCCCCAACCCCTTAAACATTGCCTCAATTCGATGGTGCTCGTTATCTCCAGAATGTAAGACATTGAAGTGCAGGGCACACCGAGACTCTAAAGCAAAGGAGCGAAAAAAGTGAGAGACCAATTCTGTAGAAAGATCCCCCACCTTTTCTCTCTCCGGCTGATACTGATTCACAAAACAAGGCCTTCCCGAAAGATCAATCGCAACACCAACTAGAACCTCGTCCATAGGCATGAGAACAGATCCATATCGGCATATGCCGCGCTTTTCATCAAGGGCCTTTAGCAAGGCCTGCCCAAGTACAATCGAAATATCTTCCACAACATGGTGATCATCAGTATCAAGATCACCCTTTGCTTTTATTTCGATATCCATCCTCGAGTGATAGCTCAAGAGAACTAGCATATGGTCTAGGAAGCCGATCCCAGTTTGTATTTGGGCAACCCCCTCACCATCTATCTGAAGTTTAACCGATATGTTTGTCTCACTGGTTTCTCTGGAAATCTCTGCAATTCTAGACATGACACTCCAACTCCTTAAATACATTATCTAGCGTACTAACAAACTGTTGATTTTCGTTAGCGGTTCCAACACTTACCCGCAACGTGTTCTTCAATCCCGGCAAATCACTACGATCCCTCACTAATATCCCTTTCTTCCTAAGCCGAAAACATACCTCCCTGGCACAGGCACAATTAAACAAGACAAAATTGGCCTGCGAAGGAAAAATCTTCCCAACATTAGGTAGATTCTCTAATTGAGTCACTAGGTAATCCCTGTCCTGTTTCAGTAGGGCCACCTGTTCGTACATGGCTTTTACATTCCTAAGTGCTTCCACACCCAATTGCATTTGAAGAGACCCCAAATTGTACGGTGCTTTAACCTTCATAATCAGTTCAATCAGTGCTGGATTTGCTACTGCATATCCAAGTCGAAGGGCAGCTCTTCCCCATGCCTTAGACAGGGTTCTAATAACCACTAAATTGGGAAGTTCTGGGACCTGACTAGCCCATGAGGCCTCGTCCGAAAACTCACCATAGGCCTCATCTAAAACAACCACTCCTGTCCATTCACGACAAATTTTGGAAATCCTCGAGCGGGTCAGTAGATTGCCGGTTGGATTATTAGGGCTACAGAGAAAAAGGACCTTTACGGAGGCAGGAACCCAATTGAGGAACTCTTCGTCTGGTAAATCAAATTTCTTGTCTAGATAGAAATCCAATCCCTCTACACCGTGAGTATCAGCTAAGACCTTATACATCCCGTATGTTGGTTGACCAATCGCAACAGAATCACACCCGGGAATACAAAAGATTTTAAAAATCCAGTCTAGTACCTCGTCCGATCCGGTGCCTGCTACTACATAATCCGAGGTAACTCCTAAATATTCGGCAATCTCCAGACGTAACTGCATCTGGTTGGGATCAGGATACCGATTCAACGAGACCTCCTGCCAATCGACCTCGTATGGATTCTCGTTGGCATCCATGAGTATGCCCTGCCCTAGTCCATCGCCTCGTGCCGACCGATAAGGCTTCAAGGACATTATTTCGGGCCGCACAAGCTTCAAAAAACCCGAGTCCTCGCGAGCGCCAAGACTCAAAGCCCCCTTATCCGATCCCAGCCTATATGAAACGGCCCTAGCATGTCCTTCCAAACCTTCAATACCAGCAATTGTTTGAAGAGTTCCCCCTAACGAATTTAATCCCTCTAAGGATAGCTCTTGAAAGGTTATTCTCTTGAGAAAAGTATCCACTGACACTCCTGAAAATGCTCGAGCCCCTCCCGAAGTAGGTAGAGTGTGATTGGTCCCCGAAGCATAATCTCCAGCGACTTCAGGAGACCATGGACCTAAAAATACAGAACCTGCAGACTGGACTTCCGGAACCCATTTTGCGGGTTTTTCAACATGCAAAATCAGGTGCTCCGGACCATAGAGATTAGAGAAATTAATTGCCTCCTGGACTGAGGAGGTCACGATTGAAAAAGACTCTTCCAAGGCTAACCTAGCTAGTTCCCGTCTAGGTAGACTCTCCAGTTGTTCCTCCACAGAACTGATTACCAATTCTGCCTGTTCTCGGCTGGTAGTCACAAGGACAGCCCGACTGTCGCTGCCGTGTTCACATTGAGAAAGCAGATCAGCTGCAATAAAGCCAGGATCACTGCTTGAGTCTGCAATAACGAGAACTTCACTAGGTCCGGCAACAAGATCTATGGCAATTCCAGATCGGACGGCCAGAGTCTTTGCGACCTGAACAATGCGACTACCCGGTCCAGCTATCTTGTCAACAGCAGACACGGTCTCTGTACCATAAACCATTGCCGCAATAGCCTGAGCTCCGCCCAACTTGAAAATTTTATCTATACCGATAATTTTCGCCGCCACGAGTATGTATGGGTCCATCTTGCCATCCCCCCCTGGAGGGGCACACACTACTATCTCTCTGCATCCCGCCAGAACGGCAGGAATGCCCAGCATAAGAAGACTAGAAGGCAAAGGCGCACTCCCGGAAGGCACGTAGAGCCCTACTCTCTCTATAGCCCTGCTCTCTCTCCAGCACAGGACACCCGACTCTACCTGTACAGGAGTTTCTGAATACAACTGTTTGTTGTGAAAAAATTTAATATTTCTTGCAGCATGCCTTAGTGCTGCGGCCTCCTCTTCCCCCACTACTGCTGAGGCCTCTGCAAACTCTCGATCTGAAACCTTAATATTATCCAGGTCTACATTATCGAACTGACGCGTTAGGCGGAGCAGGGCCTGGTCACCTTCTGAGCACACCTCCCGGAAAATGTCCTCACATACCTTTACGACATCAGTCGAATCCATCGGATTCCGGGTAATCAAGGAGTCCAATTCCTCACAGCTCAGACCGTCAAATTCCACTATTCTCATCACTGCACCATCACCTCAACTGGAACAGCAAGGATATCGCTAGCCCCATTTTGACGGAGTTCTTCAATGACCTTCCAGACATCTTCAGATGGCACTGCAGAGTGAATGGCTATCGATCCATCTTCGGCCAGAGGCATAATGGTCGGACTGCTTAGATGCGGCAAGACTCTACGCAATCTCTCAAGATCACGCTTGTTAGCATTCATCATCAAATACCGCATACCTCGAGCCTTGAGACAACTCTGAACTCGCCGACGCACCCGTGAAACTAAGCTACCGGTATCCGGACTGGACAAAGCTTTCGAATTTCCAATAAGCACTGCTTCAGATCTCAGAACTGTGGCTATTGGACTGAGCCCATTAATCCTTAGAGTTGATCCTGTCGAGACAAGATCACAAATTGCATCAGCCACGTTTAATGTTGGGGCTATCTCAACCGATCCACTGATCTCAACGATATTGGCTGTGAGATTTTCCGACTCCAAGAACCGACTTAAAATCACTGGATAGGAGGTTGCGATCCGACACCCATCAAGGTCCGAAATATTTTTTATGTCACCCCCTTCCCGAGACGCGATATCCAGTCGGCACTTCCCGAAGTCGAGAGTCTCGAGCTGCTCCACAACCGCTTCCTTTTCTGCCACGATATTGCGACCTACGATCCCCAGATCGGCAACGCCATCCTGGACGTATTCCGGGATGTCATCGTCCCGAACGAAAAGTATTTCAACAGGAAAATTGGTACACGGCGAAAATAGCCTTCCTTCATAGTAGTCAAAGTTCAGCCCAATAGAGCGAAGTAACTCGAGTGATCCTTCCGAGAGTCGGCCTTTTCGTTGAACGGCGAGCCTGATCCTCGAACCTTTTGGTCCTGCTTGGTTACCATCGTCAGTCTCAGAACATTTGGTCCTCGATATTTCCGAATTCACTTCTCCTCCGATCTGAGTTCTTGGAGAACAGCTTCATACCCACCCTCTCCATAACGCAGCCAGTGAGCAATCCTAGTAACAGTTGCTGTACTCGCACCCGTCATCTGGCTTATCTCCCTGTACGGCAAGCCTCTGTCAAGGAGCTGAACAATACTCCATCTCTCCGCCATAGCCTCTAATTCATTAAGTGTGCAGAGGTCTCTAAAGAAATCTGCACATTCGGTCGGCTTCTGCAGATTACATATAACCCCGAAAAGGGACCATAGATCTGCATTTTCCGCCAAGTTCTTTTCCATATGTGTTAGCACGTTAAAACAATACCCCCGGCAGGTCAATGTTTTTCTTTCCCCTCGAGTAGTGATAAGAATAGAATCTCAACCATACCCACCCTGTCCTAACGGAGTGATTACACTGAAAATTCACTTAGCCTTTTGTTTGTTCCTACTTACAGCTCAAGCTAATTGGGTCTGGGGGGGACCCGTCAGACTGGTTTATGACACGGACATAGGCAACGATGTCGACGATGTGCTGGCCTTGGGAATGATTCACTCCCTAGAAAGCAAAGGATTGTGCCGCCTCCTATCAGTCACCATAACCAAGGATCATTACCTATCAGCACCCTTTACAGATGCGGTGAATACTTTTTACGGACGCGGAGAAATCCCCATTGGAGTGGTTAGGGACGGCCCAACGAAAGAGGCCAGTAAATTCACAGAACTGGCTCGTGCCGATTCAGGATTCAGATATCCTCATGATCTCCGGAACGGAAATCAGGCTCAGGAAGCAGTCTCATTACTGAGGGAAATACTGGTAGAGCAGCCGGACAACTCGGTAGTTGCTGTTCAAGTCGGATTCTCAACCAACTTAAACCGGCTACTACACTCACCTCCAGATCAATATTCACCATTGAATGGCCTGCAACTCGTGCGGCAAAAAGTGAAGCTGCTTTCAATGATGGGAGGATCTTTTTCTCCCATTCGAGGGAATACGAGATTCTCAGAATACAATATACGGAAGGACATTTTTTCAGCGAAGGGCCTTATTGAAAATTGGCCAACTCAAATAGTTTTCAGCGGATTCGAGATTGGCCTCGCTATAACCTACCCTGCACAAAGCATCCAAAAGGACTTTGGCTATGTCGAATACCATCCAATAGCAGAAGCTTATTGGCTTTACACTCCGCCACCTCATAACAGACCAACTTGGGATCTGACCAGTGTCCTATATGCAGTGATGCCGGAAAGAGGCTTCTTCGATCTATCGGATCCCGGTCGGGTGGTAGTTGAAGATGATGGTCACACAAAGTTCAACCCTAATGTAATGGGCCTACATCGGTATCTGAAAATCAATGAAGACCAAATCATCCGAATCCGAGAGGCCTTAGTACACTTAGCAAGTCAACCTCCGGACCGGAGAGCTGACTCTAAGTGAATACTTCCACTACAAGGTTATCTCCGAGTTCAACCGATAAAAAC
>CAYXBG010000060.1:0-11248 GCA_964463145.1 uncultured Acidobacteriota bacterium | reverse complement strand
ATTGAGGACGTAGACTCCGCTGTATCTCTCAGTGAAGCTGTAGATGAGACCTCAGGAGAGATATTGGTTGAATCGAACCAAGACATCAATGGGAGCGTAGTAAATTCGATTATGGAGGCTGGTATCACTAGCCTGGATCTGATTTTCCCCAGCCTTGACGAAGTTGGTCCTATGCTTTCAGATACTGTGCGCAAGGATCCAATCAAGAGTACTGACGATGCCCTAATTGAGATCTACCGAAAACAGCGTCCAGGTGATCCGCCTACCCTGGAAACAGCTACAGCTCTTTTCGAGGGGATGTTTTTTGATCCCAGGAAATACGATTTTTCTAGGGTTGGACGTCTGAAATTCAATATCAAACTGGGATTGGAGACACCTCTCGACCGGAAGGTTCTCACTCCGCAAGATTTTTACGAAGCGATCCGCTACCTGCTCCGGTTACGCCAAAATTTTGGTTCAGCTGACGATATAGATCATCTGGGTAACCGGCGAGTTCGAGCTGTGGGAGAGTTGTTAGAGAATCAGTTCCGCATAGGGCTAGTCCGGATGGAGAGAGCGATTAAAGAGAAGATGTCAGTGCATCAGGAAATGACTACGGCCATGCCGCATGATCTGATTAATGCTAAACCTGTAATGGCAGCAATTAGAGAGTTTTTTGGTAGTAGTCAACTTTCTCAGTTCATGGATCAGACAAATCCTCTGTCGGAGATAACCCATAAAAGAAGACTTTCTGCTCTGGGGCCTGGAGGGCTAAGTCGGGAACGTGCCGGGTTTGAGGTGCGTGATGTTCATCCAACCCATTATGGTCGAATTTGCCCTATTGAGACCCCCGAGGGGCCGAATATCGGCCTGATCTCATCATTGAGCAGCTATGCTCAGGTCGACGAGTACGGTTTCATTGAATCGCCTTATCGACGAGTCGAGAAAGGTCGGATCATCGATTATGTTCAGATCCTGGAAGCGGGGTCGACAGATTTCAAGGTAGGCGAAGCCTATCCGTTGGTTGAGGTAGAAAAAGCCAACGTCAGTGTAAAGGGTAAGAAAGCGCAGGCTAAGTATGGTCCGCACGCTTTTTATCTGACTGCTTGGGAGGGTGATAAACACCACATAGCCCAGGCCAACGTGGTGGTAGATGATAAGAACCGCATCGTGTCCGATCGTGTCAGTGCTCGATATAAAGGGGACTTTGTGTTCGCTCCAGTTGAAGAAATTAGATATGTAGACGTTAGTCCCAAGCAGCTCGTTAGCGTGGCCGCAAACCTGATTCCTTTTCTTGAAAATGACGATGCTAACCGAGCCTTGATGGGTTCGAATATGCAGCGGCAGGCAGTGCCTCTTCTGCATTCTGAAGCCCCCTTTGTGGGTACTGGGATGGAGTATATTGCCGCCCGCGACTCAGGAGCAGTTGTGGTTTGCCGCAGATCCGGAGTTGTAGAGACTGTTGATTCCGCAAGAATCGTCATACGCGCCACTGCAGGAAGAGGTCGAGCCCAACGGGGTGTTGGCGTGGACATATACAAACTAACCAAGTTTCAGCGTTCCAACCAGAACACTTGTATCAACCAAAAACCTCTTGTGAAGGAAGGAGATACAGTCCAGGAAGGACAGATTCTTGCGGATGGTCCTTGTGTTGAAAAAGGTGAGTTGGCTTTGGGTAGAAATATCCTTGTCGCTTTTATGCCATGGCGTGGGTACAACTTTGAGGACGCCATTTTAGTAAGTGAGAAGTTAGTCAAGAAGGACACGTATACCTCAATCCACATAGAGGAATTGGAGGTTGAGGCTCGTGACACCAAGCTAGGTGCAGAGGAGATAACAAGGGATATCCCTAATGTAAGTGAATCTATTTTAGCCGATTTGGATGAAAGCGGCATTATTCGTATTGGGGCTAGTGTTCGCTCTGGTGACATGCTTGTGGGCAAGGTTACCCCAAAGGGAGAAACACAATTAACCCCCGAAGAGAAATTGCTTCGGGCAATTTTTGGAGAGAAGGCTGGAGAGGTTAAGGACGCCTCGCTATACGCCCCTCCTGGCATAGAAGGTACCGTTGTCGAGGTGAAGATTTTCTCTAGGAAAGGGGTCGAGCGAGACGAGCGCTCTGAAACGATTGCCCAGGAAGAGGTTGCCCGTCTGAAGAAGGATCTTGAAGACGAGATTAGGATTTTCAAGGATGAAGCAACTCAGAGTGTCATTGATCTTGTGAAGGGTAAAAAGTCTCTGGGGCCTGTGATAGGCCCGGACGGCTCTCGGGTTGCCAAGAGAGGGGATGTTCTAAATGTTCAGCTGCTTAGCAAGTTGAATTATGAGTCCATACTCCAAATCAAATTGGATGCTGATACGGCGGAAAAGGTGGCGGAAATCGAAAACCAAACCGTTTCCCGGATCGAACGCATGAACGCTAATCTCGAGGAACGTCTGGAGCGGATGGAGCAGGGGGATGAATTACCGCCGGGTGTAATTCGTATGGTCAAAGTATATGTGGCCATGAAACGCAAATTATCTGTTGGCGACAAGATGGCTGGTAGGCATGGAAACAAAGGTGTTATTGCCCGGGTTCTTCCCGAGGAGGATATGCCCTATCTTCCCGATGGGACGCCGGTAGAAGTCGTATTGAACCCTCTGGGGGTACCCTCTCGGATGAATGTAGGGCAAGTTCTTGAGACACATCTCGGTTGGGCTGCACAGGTTCTTGGTGTGCACTATGCGACTCCTGTTTTCGATGGTGCTCGGGAAGATGAAATCAAGGCAGAACTGGACAAGGCAGGGCTTCCATTGAATGGGAAAACCCCACTTTATGACGGGCTCACGGGTGAGCTTTTTGACCAGGAAGTCACTGTGGGTTACATCTATATGTTGAAATTGAGTCACTTGGTGGACGACAAGATTCATGCTCGTTCTATAGGGCCGTACAGTCTAATTACCCAGCAACCTCTGGGTGGTAAAGCTCAGTTTGGAGGACAGCGATTTGGTGAGATGGAGGTATGGGCACTTGAGGCCTATGGTGCCGCCAGTATTTTGCAAGAATTACTCACAGCTAAATCTGATGATGTGCAAGGACGGGCTAAGATATATGAGGCTATCGTCAAGGGAGAATCTACTTATAGCCCCGGGTTGCCGGAATCATTCAATGTTCTGATTCGAGAGCTGCAATCTCTAGGCCTCGATGTGGAATTGATCGAACGTCCAGTGAGACAGTTGCCGGATCAGGAGATGGAGACTGAGATAGGGGTGCTAGATCAGGTGCTTACGTCCGAAACGTCTGAAGCATAGATGTCACCTAATAATTTAATTTTTTGGAGTTTACAGTGAAATTTCCCAAGATGTGTTCAAAGGGAGGTCAGCGTTGAGATTATTTCGCGACCAGGTTGATAAAAGTCAGTTGTTGAACAACTTTGAGGCTATTCGGATTGGACTAGCCTCGCCTGAAAAAATCCGCTCCTGGTCGAGCGGGGAAGTTACCAAACCAGAAACAATAAACTATCGTACCTTCAAACCAGAACGGGACGGTTTGTTCTGTGCTCGGATTTTCGGTCCTGTCACAGATTGGGAGTGTCTCTGCGGAAAATACAAGCGGATGAAGCATCGAGGAGTCATCTGCGATAAGTGTGGTGTTGAAGTAACGCTTTCCAAAGTGCGTCGTGAACGGTTGGGGCATATTGAACTCGCAAGCCCGTGTTCCCATGTCTGGTTTTTTAAAGGCCTGCCTAGCCGGATTGGTCATCTTCTGGATGTCACTCTAAGAGATCTCGAGAGAGTTCTCTATTTTGAAGCATATATTGTGGTCGATCCTGGGGAAGCGCCTGTCAAGGAGCAGGAGTTGCTGACTGAAGAAAAATTCAGAGCTCTCCAAGCCGAATACCCAGGGCAGTTCGAAGCTGGAATGGGAGCGGAAGCCATTAAGGATCTTCTGTCTGCCGTGGATGTGGAAACATTGTCTGTAGATCTTCGCTTTAGGATGCGGAATGAAACATCACAGCTAAAGCGGATGAAATTTGCTAAGAGGCTCAAAGTAGTAGAGTCTTTCCGCAAATCAGGTAACAAGCCTGAGTGGATGATCCTAGATGTCATACCAGTCATACCACCAGAATTACGCCCATTGGTTCCCCTAGATGGCGGTCGATTTGCTACGTCAGATCTCAACGATCTGTATCGTCGAGTTATTAACAGAAATAACAGGCTCAAAAAGCTTATTGACTTGAGAGCTCCTGAGGTCATTATCCGTAATGAAAAGCGAATGTTACAGGAAGCAGTCGATGCTCTCTTTGACAACGGTAGAAGAGGGAGAGTACTGCGTGGAGTCAAAAACCGGCCTCTTAAATCTCTCTCAGACACACTGAAAGGTAAACAGGGTCGGTTTCGTCAGAATCTGCTAGGAAAAAGAGTCGACTACTCAGGAAGATCGGTTATCGTAGTAGGTCCTGAACTGCGGCTCCACCAATGTGGTCTTCCAAAGATCATGGCTTTGGAGTTGTTTAAGCCTTTTATATACAACAGGCTTGAACAGGAGGGTCATGCGGCCACCATCAAGGGTGCTAAGGAGATGGTAGAGGACCAAGACCCAATTGTATGGGATATTCTCGATGAAGTTATCAAGGAACACCCTGTTCTTCTAAATCGTGCTCCCACATTGCACCGCTTGGGAATTCAGGCTTTCGAACCTGTTCTGGTGGAAGGTAAGGCGATAAGGATCCATCCCTTAGTGTGTACGGCATTCAACGCTGATTTTGATGGTGACCAAATGGCAGTTCATGTGCCGCTGTCCCAGGAGTCACAGATTGAGGCGTCGTTGCTTATGCTGGCCAGTCAAAATATTCTATCGCCAGCCAACGGTCGACCACTTGCCGTACCTAGTCAGGACATTATTTTGGGGTGTTACTATTTGACGATTGCCCGTCCAGGTTCGGTCGGAGAGGGTCGACTATTTAGCTCAATTGAAGAGGTTTATCATGCCCTTCATGCAGGAGAAGTTGAGGTGAGAACTCCGATAAAACTCTTCTACAAGGGCTTCTTTATCGACATGGAGAATGAATACGATAAGCAAGCTGTTATGAGGGCAGAAATCCAGGATCAGAGCGATGGAGGGATACTGTCGACTACTGTCGGACGAGCGATTTTTAACGACCATCTCCCTGAAGAGGTGCCCTTCGTAAATGGTCTTCTGAAGAAGAAGGGTTTACAGCAAGTGGTGAATCTCTGCTATGTCCGCTCTGATCTGGATACAACTGTTCGAATGTTGGACAGTCTTAAGGATCTCGGTTTTCTATACTCAACCAAGGCCGGTTTCACAATTAGCATAAGTGATCTCATTATCCCTTCGAATAAGGACCAGTTGGTAGAGAATGCGAGAAATGAGGTGATTGAAGTTGAGCAGCAGTACCTAGATGGTGCGATCACCAATGGTGAGCGGTACAACAAAGTTGTAGCAATTTGGTCGGACGTAACGGAGAGTATTTCGGACGAGATGTTTAGCTCTATGTCCGGTATTACTGAAAAAAAGGACTTTAATCCTGTTTTCGTAATGGCGGATTCTGGTGCAAGGGGTAGTAAACAGCAAATTCGCCAGTTAGCGGGCATGCGAGGTCTGATGGCCAAGCCATCGGGAGAGATAATTGAGACTCCAATTACGGCCAATTTCCGAGAAGGCCTCACTGTTCTGCAGTACTTCATTTCTACTCACGGGGCTCGTAAAGGTCTGGCCGATACTGCTCTGAAAACAGCTGACTCAGGATATTTGACCAGACGTCTTGTGGACGTTGCCCAGGATGTCATCATTACCGAGGAAGACTGTGGATGTCTGGACGGGTTGGAGATCACTGCTCTTGTTGAAGGTGGTGAGATAATTGAGCCTCTACGAGATCGAATTGTGGGTCGAGTCGCTCTTCAGTTGATAGTCGATCCTTTTACAGGAGATACAATTGCTGAAGCCAATGAGCTTCTTGGTGAGGAGAAGGCGGATGCTATCCAGGCAGCTGGAATCGAAAGTATAGTAATCCGATCGGTTTTAACCTGCACAACCAAGCGTGGACTTTGCAAGATGTGCTACGGAAGAAATCTTGCCAGTGGAAAACTGGTTGAGATGGGTGAAGCTGTGGGTGTATTGGCGGCCCAGTCAATTGGTGAGCCAGGAACTCAGCTGACAATGAGGACCTTTCACATTGGCGGTACTGCCAGCCGTATCGAAGAGCAGTCCACTGTAGAATCAAAACACGGCGGGACAGTGAAATTCCTGAAAGTGCGAACAGTAATAGATAAGGATGGGCACTTGACTGTCGTGAATCGCAGGGGAACTGTACTCGTTCAGGATGACCGTCGTCTTGAAAAAGAGCGGTACTCCGTTGTTTATGGGGCCAAACTTCTAGTGAAGGATGGCCAGAAAATCAATCCTGGACAGAGCCTTGTGGAATGGGATCCGTTTACGTTTTCCATTCTAACGGAAACGGGTGGAACCGTTGCCTTCAAAGACATCCACGAAGGTATAACCATGCGGGAGGAAGTGGATGAAGTTACGGGTCTGGCACGTAAGGTTATTGTTGACAGTCCCGATGAGAAAAAACAGCCAGAGATTCAGGTTAAGGACGGTAAGGGCAAGATTATTAAATCGTATTTTATACCCTCTCGAGCACATCTTATGGTTGAAGCAGGGGACGAGCTGCATCCAGGCGAGACAATGGCTAAAATCCCCAGAGAGACAACAAAAACCAAGGATATTACCGGAGGGCTGCCCCGTGTTGTCGAGCTTTTCGAAGCTCGCAAGCCCAAAGAGACCGCTGTGATTAGTGAAATTGACGGGATCGTTTCTTACGCTGGCATCAGTCGTGGTCAACGTAAATTGGTTGTGGAAAATAAAGAAGCCGAGACGACCGTAGAATATCTTGTACCCCGAGGTGTTCATATTAATTTTCAGGAAGGTGAATTTGTATCGGCCGGAGAGGCTCTCATAGATGGTCCTCGGAACCCACATGACATTTTGCAGGTACTTGGCGAAAAGGAGCTACAGGGATACCTCGTGAATGAAATACAGGAAGTTTATCGTCTTCAGGGAGTTGATATTAACGATAAGCATATAGAGGTTATCGCTAGGCAAATGATGCGCTGGATTAAAGTTGGAGACGTTGGGGATACAGAGTTTCTATTAGATCAACAAGTTGACAAATTTCGGTTCGAAGAGGAAAACGAGCGAGTTGTATCTGAAGGAGGTCAACCGGCTACTGGGCGGCCTCTGCTCCTAGGCATCACAAAGGCTTCACTGAGTACTGACTCGTTCATTTCTGCGGCTTCATTCCAGGAGACGACTAGGGTTTTGACAGAAGCCGCTATCTCCGGGAAAGTCGACTATCTGCGAGGGCTTAAGGAAAACGTCATCATGGGACGATTAATCCCAGCCGGGACTGGAATGCAAGGCTACCGAAACATGGAGATTGAGAATCCATTTAGGGAGGCAGCAGAGGCGCTCACCTTGGATGAGGATGAATTAATCGGAAGCGTTGAATCAGCAAGCTGAGATACAGTAGTTAGCGATCGACTAGTCAGTGGCTGCGCCCTATCAGGCTTTCCCCAGGGGAAAGAGGTGGGGTCGGTTTCTTCAGTTCTCCACTAAAATTTCATAGCTTGAATTCTGAGTTCAGCCATTCACTAACAGATCGGAACTGATAAAGAGGAAAAGCCCTAGGCTTATAATTCCGTTGATGTTGAAAAAGGCAATATGAACACGACTTAGATCTCTTGCGTTGACTAGGGAGTGCTCATAGAAAAGTAGCAGCGCTATCACTGAGACTCCAACCCAGCTGATCCAAGATAGCTGAAAAATTTGCACGGAAAAACATAAGCAGATCAGCATCATGCCATGAGAGATACGGGCAAGCCAGATTGAAGTGCCAATACCCCAGCGTTGGGGAATAGAATGTAATCCGATTTGTCTGTCAAAGTCGATGTCCTGGCATGCGTAGATTACATCGAAGCCCGCGACCCAGAAAAAAACTGTAAGGCCAAGTAGGAAAGGAGCTCCGTCTAATGTTCCAAGGACGGCTACCCAGCCTCCCACCGGGGCAATAGCTAAAGCTGTTCCTAAGAGTAGATGGGAAAAGGGTGTGAAGCGTTTGGTCAGGCTATAGCCGAGGATGATTAACAGAGCGAACGGTGCGATTTGAAAGGCGAGCATGTTCAGGTTCCATGCTGCGAAGAGAAACAAAAAAGAAGAGGCTCCCACAAAACTTGTGACGAAACCTCGGCTAATTTTCCCACTAGGGAGCGCTCTATTGTTCGTTCTCGAGTTAAGGCTGTCAAATCTATGATCAGCTAAGCGATTAAAAGCCATGGCAGCACTACGAGCCCCAACCATAGCGAGCAGGATCCATCCCGATTCGGCCCATGCGGGAAGTCCACGTGTTGCTAAAACGGCTCCTAGAAAAGCAAAAGGCAACGCAAAAATAGTGTGCTCAAACTTGATCATCTCGAGCAGAGTACGGAAGGAATGGATCACCTTAGTGTTCACCTTAGGTAGGAAGCGACAGTATAGCACAGACAGAAATACCTTTAAGTGGCACCCAGAATTAATCGATAGCTTCCACGCATGGACAAACACTGGTAGTCTAGCTAGATGTCTGAACACATGAGCCCCATAACTCTCGAAATCTACCGTCTTCTATTCGCTTCTGTGGCTGAGGAGATGGGGACGGTTCTCAGGAAGGCTTCGTATTCCCCAAACATAAAGGAGAGATGCGATTATTCCTGTGCTGTATTCGATCAAGGGGGTGAGGTATTGGCTATGGGTGACCATATGCCTGTGCACCTTGGATCAATGCCGAAGTCTGTCCGGACGGTACTTGATGAGTTCTCACTCAGACCGGGAGATATTGCAATTCTCAATGATCCTTTTGGGGGTGGGACCCACCTGCCTGATATAACTATGATGTTGCCGGTATACGGTGAAAACGACAAAGATTCTAAGCCTATATTCTATGTGGCATCTCGGGCTCATCATGCAGATGTGGGAGGCATGTCGCCGGGGTCCATGCCCATCAGTTCTGATGTGTTTCAGGAAGGTATAAGAATCCCAGCTCTTCTGTTGTATCGCAACGGGGAACTGAATAATGATCTTCTTCATTTGCTGTTGCACAACGTGAGGACTCCGTTTGAACGAGAGGGTGATCTCGCTGCCCAGGTTGCGTCCCTAAGGGCCGGAGAAAATCGACTAAAAGAACTGATCCAAAAAAATGGCATCGAAGAATTAGTTCAGCATTCTAGAGGTCTGCAAGATTACGCTGAGAAACTGATGCGGGGAGTTATTTCTGAAATTCCCGATGGCATGTACACAGCGGATGACGTATTGGATGATGACGGTACTCCAGAAAAAGGAAGACGTGCAAAAGGGATTAAGATCACTGTGGCCATCGAAGTTGCTGGTGATTCTCTCAAGGTGGACTTTGATGGGACAGATAGCCAGGTAAAGGGTTGTGTCAATGCTGTGGAGGCAGTTACATATTCAGCCATTTGTTATGTAATGAAATGCCTTGCTCCACTGGATACTCCCAGCAGTGCGGGTCTGATGCGTCCCATTGAGGTGCTTATCCCTGAGAGGAGTGTTCTTAATGCAGAGCACCCGGCCGCCACGGTGGGTGGCAATGTAGAGACATCTCAACGAGTTGTTGACGTGGTCTTAAAGGCTTTTTTCGCGGCGTTGCCGGAAGCAGTTCCAGCTGCCAGTAGCGGTACCATGAACAACCTATCTCTTGGGGCTATTCATCCGGTATCAAAACAGCCGCTGACCTATTATGAGACGATCGGAGGTGGAATGGGTGGTAGCCCTGCCGGACCTGGTGACAGTGGTATTCAAACTCACATGACGAATTCACTTAACACACCAATAGAAGCGCTAGAACGGGCATTTCCTGTCAGAATTCGTGAGTATCGACTTCGCTCGGGTTCTGGTGGCAAGGGAAAGCACCCGGGAGGAGACGGAGTTGTCCGTAGTATGGAAGCCCTTACCGACTGTCAGGTAACGATACTTTCCGAAAGGAGAAGATATGCTCCCTACGGTCTCAATGGTGGTAGAGCAGGCAAAAAAGGATCAAACTCCATTATTGTTCGAGGACGTACACGGAGGCTCCCTTCGAAGGCTTCGGTGCCACTTAATCCTGGAGATTGTGTCGTGGTTGAGAGTCCTGGAGGAGGAGGCTGGGGGAGTGCGAGCACTAGAACTAAAAGACCTCGGCCTCGCTATACCAAGACAAAAGGGCGACGTTCCTCTTCGTCCTCTAAGAGGCGGGGTTCGGCGGCCGGTTAAAAGTGGACAATCGGTGTCTCTGTTCTTGTCGGGAACGGATTTGGCGGAGTTGGCACTGTATACGGTATGTCTTACGTAATTAGGAACATGGATTCGCAGCAGGAGTTGCGGTCATGTGCTGAGATGCAGCGAGAGGTCTGGAGTTTCGAGACTCCGGATATCGTTTCTGCCGATATGTTGGAAAAAATCCACCAGGGCGGCGGCATCCTACTGGGAGCCTTTGAGGATGATGGAAGTCTCATCGGTTTTGTTTTCAGTTTTCCGGCTGTTTTTTCAGGATGCCCGATACAGCACTCCCATATGTTAGCGGTTCGGTCCACTTTTCGCGATACTGGGATTGGGCAGGCTCTAAAGTTGGCGCAAAGACAGCTGGCAAGAGATCTCGGGCAGACACTGATTACTTGGACTTTTGATCCACTAGAGTCCAAGAATGGCTACCTGAATCTTAATAAGCTAGAGGTAGTTGTCAATCGCTATTATGTAAATGTTTACGGTCAAGAAACAACTAGTGAACTTCACTCAGGGCTAGGGACAGATCGTTTTCTAGCAGAATGGCGGGTTGAGGAAAGTGGAAATGTTTCGTTGGAACCTCACCTAACGAGAGCTGTGGCTGTAATCTCTGGCACGAGGACACGTTCTGGGTGGGTTGCGCCTAAGCAGCATTCTGGAGTGGTGGCTGCTCCAATCCTGAGTGTTGAAGTCCCCTACGAAATACAGGCTCTGAAAAAAGCTGATCCTGACCTGGCGATGGAATGGCGTCTGATTACACGACTTGTTCTACCGAAATATTTGAGCCTCGGATATCAAGTCAGGCGACTTGAGAACTTTGAAGATGACCAGGGGCCTCGTTCCGCCTATTTGCTTTGCAATACAGGAACGGGAAAGGGGGAGTGTTGAAGATTGAATATATTCGCTTGCGCCAAATTCAGATGCCCTTAGTCCGACCTTTCGAGACCAGTTTTGGGG
>CAYXBG010000059.1:0-11256 GCA_964463145.1 uncultured Acidobacteriota bacterium | reverse complement strand
TTTGTAACTGTTCTGTTACGACTCTTCTGCGTGCTTCTGTGGGATGGGCTGTTAGGACAGGTTGAAGTCGTAGCCTGTTTATTTTTTTCAGTGCCTCCTCTTTTGAATTGAGATCTGATTTTACTTGACTGAAAGCATGAGCTACGGTCCCGCGATAAGAGATTGGATTACGATCGTGCAACGCAAGACGACGTAACCGCTGTTTTTCCTCTGCTAGGTTAACAAGCTGAAAGTAAAGGGCGAATGCCCGTGAGGCATGTTCGGCATCTGCAGATCTTAATGATTCGATTAAAGTTTCTTTTCGTTTCAGAGTCCTTGCATTTGCGCGACTGCGTAATCCTTTGCTGAGTTTACGAAGGTCTTCTATCAAGTCGAATATTTTCGGGCCTGAGTTTTCGTGGATAGCCTCTCCTAACCAGGTCGTGAGTGTACGTATGTCACGTCTGAGTTCTCTGTACATCTTGTCTTGCTTTCTGTTAGGTCCGAGTAGGCTCTATCAATGATTAACCAGGCCTGGAGATTGACACAAAATCATAATTGGATCAATTCTACCTTTATCAGGCTTAGGGATGAAAATTTGTGTTTTCGGGATGTAGACTAGAAAGTACGTTCAGTTCTTCTGGCTAGCCAGCGGCTTCTTCTGAGGAGGCTTAAGGCTAGGACACTGAGAGTTCGGTGGGAGTTCGTCGAAGCTGTTTCACTACACGGTATCTTCAACTGAATGTTTTTCGAGGGCTTTAGAGAGATCTGTTGCATCCTCTTGTCGTTGCTTGTAATTCAGGGCTGCTTCAACAAATCCAACAAAAAGGGGATGTGGTCTAAGGGGTTTAGATTTGAATTCCGGATGGAATTGACATCCTAGAAACCAAGGATGTTCTGGGATCTCGACGATCTCAACGAAATTTCGGTCGGGAGAATTCCCTGAAATTTTCAATCCATAGCTGGTAAGCAGTTCTTCATATTCTCGATTAAACTCGTATCGATGCCGATGTCGTTCTGAGATTTCTCGAGAGGCGTAGCATTTAAAGGCAAGGGAGTCGGAGTCTAATTCGCATGGATAGGCCCCGAGCCGCATAGTTCCTCCCATTTCCTTTACGTCCAGAAGCTCACGCAGCTTATAAATGACACGATGTTGGGTCGAAGAGTCGAACTCTGAACTGTTAGCATCGATTTCACACACACTTCTGGCGAACTCTATAACTGCACATTGCATTCCCAGGCAAATCCCGAAGTAAGGAATTTGGTTGACACGTGCATGGGTTATTGCGTCCAGCATCCCCTCAATACCGCGCGGCCCGAATCCTCCCGGTACCAGAATGCCATCGCATCCGTTGAGTTTGTCCTGCCATGTTTCCCCCACAAGTCCTTCAGATTCGATCCATTTAAGGTTTACACGAGCTCGATGAGGGAGTCCTCCGTGCAGAAGAGCTTCATCTAAACTTTTATAAGAATCTTCTAATTCCACATATTTACCTACAATGCCAATAGTGACTTCTCTCTGGGGATTTTGGATGTTCTCATTCAATTGCTCCCAATCTTTTACATCGCATTCAGAAATCGGTAGGTTCAGGGCTTCGCAAATAAGGGTGTCCAGGCCTTCCGCGTGAAGAGCTCTAGGAACTTCGTAGATGTTTCCTACGTCCCGAGCGGTTACTACAGCTTGGGGAGGGACATTGCAGAAAAGAGCAATTTTCTCTTTGATTTCTCTGGGTAGAATCCTGTCTGTCCTGCAAAGCACGACATCGGCCTGAATACCTATCTCACGTAGTTCTTTTACAGAATGTTGGGTGGGTTTAGTTTTTAGTTCACCAGACGTTTCCATATAGGGCACAAGTGTCAGGTGAAGAAACATGGCGTTTTCACGACCGACATCGTTTCTTAGTTGCCGAATGGCTTCCAGGAAGGGAAGGCTTTCGATGTCACCGACGGTCCCGCCTATTTCAACAATTACAACGTCGACATCCTCTTCGCCTAAGCGTTTGATCGTTGCTTTGATCTCATTCGTAATGTGAGGGATGACTTGGACGGTTTTCCCGAGATAATCTCCACGTCGTTCCTTTTCAATGACGGTTTGATAGATCTTCCCTGTGGTGGAATTATTAGCCTTCGTTAATCGCGCTGATGTATATCGTTCATAGTGGCCCAGGTCGAGATCCGTCTCCGCACCATCGTCGGTAACAAATACTTCCCCGTGCTGGAAGGGACTCATAGTGCCCGGATCTACGTTTAGATAAGGATCCAGTTTGAGTAGGGTAACTCGAAATCCCCTTGCTTCTAATAACCCTCCGACTGAAGCTGAGGCGAGCCCTTTACCTAAGGAGCTTAAGACTCCTCCGGTGACGAATATGTATTTTTTACCCAACTATATGACCTCCTGAACCGTACAACATGCGTAGCTTTTCCAATTCTCTAGAAGGGGTGTGACACCCTCTAATCAGAACTTCCAGATGAGACTAGAAGTCTACTGTGCAAGGTTAGTATTAGGAAAGGGTAATTACTCGCCAACTTCATATATTTCTTTACCTCATGCTCCTCACCCATCATTTTCGAGTGAGTAAAAAAGATGAGTGAAGAGTGCCGTTGATTGGGTGGAAATGAAAAGTTTGCACACCTCATAGTCCTTGACGGGCGATATGGTCGTTCCTTCGGTAGGAAGAGAGCCATTGCTTGCAGCTACTGTTTAACAACTATAGCCTCTGTAACTAATTTTTTTTGCAGCAGCAGGCGAGCTAATTTCCGGGCATCTGTTCGGGATGAGAAGACTTGCAATCGAACTAAATACAGTGCTCCTCGACGTGACTTAACTTTTTTTATAACGACACCTTGATAAGATTTCGCCAATCTTTTCCTTAAATTTTCCGCTAGTCGAGATGTACGAAAGGCTCCTACTTGAACTGTATAACCTTGCCCGGCTTCCTTAGGAGGAGGAGGGGATTTGGACCCTAGGAAGTACAGTCGGACTCTTGCTGTGCCCGGACCAAGCATCTTAATCTCTCGAGCGGCTTTTTTAGAGAGATCAATGATCCTCCCTTTAACAAAAGGACCACGATCTTTGATTCGTACGTTAGTTGTCCGTCCATTATCCAAATTAAGAACGCGTATATTACTATTGAAGGGAAGTGTCTTGTGTGCCGCGGTAGGCCCTTCCATGTCATATACCTCTCCATTGGCTGTGAGTCGGCCATGAAAAGGATTCCCATACCAAGAAGCAATTCCTTCTTCGTATTCTCCTATAGGGATTGTTGGTTTTTCTGTGGGTGGAGAGAAG
Organism: uncultured Acidobacteriota bacterium; assembly: GCA_964463145.1. Taxonomy (GTDB): domain Bacteria; phylum Acidobacteriota; class UBA6911; order RPQK01; family CBDAPI01; genus CAYXBG01. The sequence continues at coordinate 7,988 of CAYXBG010000059.1, read as the reverse complement.
TCCGGAACTTTTCTTCCGCATGAGCTCAGAAGTAGGATCGCAAAAGAAAATGGAATCATTCGAGCTACGACTTTCAGCTTAACTGAGGGGGAAAGTACTGGGCTATGCTTTGAGATTGTTTTCTTAAGCATGGAATCTCATAATTAATGAATTTCTAGTGTGCTGCCGTTTATCGCCTTGTTGACCTGAATCTGATGAGGTAGGCGTTGTGCTAGAGCGGGGATATGAGACACTACTCCTATTTGGCGTCCTTGCCGAGCTAATGCTTCAACTCCATCTAGAACGAGCTCCAGGGTCTCCGGATCCAGCGTAGAAAACCCTTCGTCTAGAAATAATGATTCCAACTGCAATTGGTAAGGGTCGGCACAGAAATAAGTAAGGCTTTCCGAGAGGGCTATAGCTAGGGCCAGTGAAGCGAGGAAGGATTCACCTCCACTTAAAGTGGCGACAGAGCGGATCTCTCTAGCATTCCAATCGTCGATTACGGCGAAGGATCCCCCGGAGGAGGTAACGAAACGGTAGCGATCGGCACTGAACTCTTGGAAATGCTTAGAAGCGTCTTGGGCGAGGCGTGCTAAGGCTTCTTCTTGTATGAAGGACAGGAGTTCACTGGAACGAAGGTCTAATCCCAATTGACGGGCAATTGAATGTGATTTCTTTAGATTCTTGCACTCTATGCGAATGTCGGTAGCACGTTTAATGGCGATTGCAGTGCGTGTGAGTTTTTCTTCAGTCCTTCCAGTTGCGGAAACGAGGCGTGTGAATTCAGTTCCCTGTATCTCTATTTCCTTTGAAAGTTCAGTCGAATTTTTGATGGAAGAGTTAAGTCCTGAATCAGATATTATTTCATCTAAATTATCATTTAAAATAAGTCGTTTACTGGCCTCTTCTTCTAGTTTTTCATTAATGGATATCCCGTCTCTTTTTATCTCTATGTCATCCTGTAAAAGGTCTTTGAGGTTTTGCTTTAGTTGAGCTTTTTGGATTGCGAATTTTGTTTCTTTTTTTTCATGCTCTTTTAGAGATTCCCGAGCCCTTTGAAGTTGAGAGTAGCTTTCCTGGAGATGCTCTTGATCAGCCCATTCCCCAAGACTGCTCTCGAGAGTTGAGCCCTCTAGGGATAGTTTTTTGATTTGAACATCTGCTGCTTTTTTATCTTTTAGGAGCAACGAAGCCTGTTCTTCTATTTGCTTTAGGTTGGATTTTTCTTTTTGAGCCTTTTCGACAAGTATCATCTTTTTGTTTCTAGTTTCTGCAATAAACTCTTTTAGAGTTGTCCTTTCCTTGATGACAGAGTCGAAAAAGATAGGAGGTTTAGGTTTTTTCAATCCTCGGATCTCTTGGGGCCAATTCTCATGAATATAATTAATCTTGTTGTCCATGGATTTTTTATCCATAAGGAGTAACTGAAGTTCCTTTTTTTTTACAGCGAGTTTGATACGAGATTTTTCAAGATTTTTTTCGAGTTCAGTGACAGCCTGTAAGCATTGAGTTTCTTTATTCGAAAGATCTGGGCTTATGGTAGAAGAAATCTCAGGGGGGTTGGTGATGGATTGATTGCAGATAGGGCATGGGGTCCCGGGCTCGAGGCTTGATTGAATTTCAGTAATAATTTTTGCGTGTTCTTCCTTTTTAAGTTGATGTTCAATTTTCCGATGCGTCTTTTTCGCTAGAGATAATTGTGATTCACGGTGCTTGGTTTTTTTTGTAATAGTGATTAGCTCTTTTTCGATGACCCTATAAGATTTTTGGGCCTTTAGACGTTCAGCATTAAATATCTCAATCTGGCGTGCATCTTGTCCTAGCCTGCGGAGTGTCTCGAGGGGTGGGTGGCTCTTCTTGTGATCCTTTAATTGTTGGCAGGCTTCATCTAGCTTGAGCTGGATAATGGAGAGTTCCTCTGCGAGAGAGTTTTTCTTGTCTACAAGTCTCTGGTGGGGTGAAAGGATCGTTTCTCGTTTCCGGGAAGCCTTTTCTAGTTCACCAGTCAAGGTCTCTAGTGATGCGAGGATGCTATTGAAACGCTGCGATAGTGGACGCATTTCCGTGAGTTGGATATATAGTTTGTCATCGTAGAATATTTTCTTTTTGGAGGTTTCTATCTGTTTGGAAATACCTTCAATCCTTTTCAGTTTAGCTCCAATTTCCTTTTGTTCATTTTTATTGGCGAGTTTTTTCCTCTGAAGCTCCTCTTGTTGGTTTTTCAGTTGTAGGATTTGAAATTTTCTAGATTCAATTTTCTCCAAAATGGTCTGTATTGTGGTGAGTCCTTTTAGAAGGTTCTTTTTTTTATCGGTGGCTTGCTCTAGTGAAGTAAGGGTTTTTTGCAATTCTGACTTGTGAGCTTGGGTTGCATCAGAAAATTCTGTGTCAAGTTGACTTTCTAGCATTTCGATCCGAGTGGTTGCTTCTTTTTCTTTGCTTCGGGCCAGACGCCCCATTCGGTCATAGATGTTTAGTTGGAGCAGATCCGAGAGGATTTTTCGGCGCTCTCCTACGTCACCCTTCAAAAGCTGGTCGAATTGACCCTGGGGCAGGACGACTGATCGGATGAATCCTTGGAAATCAAGCCCGACGATTTCCTTTACTTTGTTGCGTAAAGAGCGATCACTGGAAGCTAAGGGCTCCCAAACTCCTGAACTTGCCATGTACTCAAGTTGTCGTTGAGATAGAACAGACTTCTTAGTTTTTTTTATTGAACGAACTATTCTGTAGTTTTTATTTCCGGATCTGAATTCGAAAAGGACGCTAGCTTGTTGAGAGCCTAAGTGGATAAGGTCGCTGACATTTTTCTCGCCGACTCTGGCAGTGCAACCGTAAAGCGCATAGGTAATGGCATCGATTAACGAAGTTTTCCCAGCCCCTGTAGGTCCGACTATGGCAAAGATGTCGAGTCCCTTGAAGTCCACCTCTGTTATTTTCTTGAAACTGGTAAACCCTTCCAGGCGAAGGTTAATTGGTCTCATCTAGTGCCTCTGAGTGAAATTCCTTAAACATTGTCATCATCGCAGGAGATGGAGAAGGTCGACCGCGACTGATATAAAATTCACGGAGCATATCTTCTGGTTGAAGTTTACCGAGGCGCTGAGGAATTGCTTCTTGGGCTTCCCGTGGTTGGACTAAGTGGACTTCGACAGCGTTCGGAAAAAGTTTCTTGACCTGTTGCCCTAGATCTTGCCCGGGCTCCGAAGTGTGTAGGTGGATTTTCAGATACGCATTGCCTACGCGGGTGGAGAATTGCTTTAGATCGTCTAGCTCCCCCTCTAGTTCCATAAGAGGACGACCGGTGCTTAGGGGGATACTTGTTACGGTAGCAGGAACACCTGGTTGGGCATCTATTATATTTACTTGTTTTCTCTGTCCTTGTTCTCCAAAGTCGAGTTGTAATAGTGAGCCTGCGTAATGTGTCGGAGAAGGGGCTCGGATTGACTGAGGACGATGTAGATGTCCTATTGCTATGTACTGAAAATTTTCGGGGATAGATTCAGGGAAGATTTCGTAAGGGATGCCAGCCTGTAAGGCTCGTTCGCTACCACTGGTCTTTGCATTAGCTACGAAGAAATGTCCCAAAATCACATTTATTGAATCTGGTCTGTGATGTTTTCCCAAGTTTTTGAGAAGCACATTCAACCGATCCGAATAGGTCTGGAGAGTTTTTATTTGGTCTCCGAATAACTCGTCAGCCTTCAGTAATTGGGAATAGTTGATGAAAGGGAGCACTCCTATCCTGACTCTGTCTTCTCCGTTTTGAATTTCAACTAGCCCATTGTTGGGTCCCGAAGTAGGTACCGTATGAGCTATTATTCCTAGTGGTCTAAGTAGAGGGCTTAGAGCCACTAGTCTCTTCGGGTGATCATGGTTGCCGGAAATGATTACAGATTTGATCCCGAAGCGGTTTAATTTAGAAAAAAAATGGAATACTAAACGCTCCGCCTCGGCGGTGGGGGTGAAAGAATCAAATAGGTCTCCCGAGATCAGTACACATTCGATTTTTTCAGTGAGGGTAATTTCAAGAACTTCAGCGAGGACCTTTTCGTATTCGGGTATCCTGGATCGACCTCGTAAAGGTTTGCCTATATGCCAGTCGGAAGTATGAAGGAATCGCATTAGGGTCTACTCAGCTAATTGTTGACCTCTGAGAATAGCAACCAGCCCTGCTACCCTTTCTCTCTTCAAATAATAGTGCGTCGACACCTGCGATCTTAGGTGAGAAGATTTCCTCATGGACCATTTGGCTACGCTAGAGGGTAGCTTCAAATCCTGCTATCCTGGGTTTCTTGAGTTCTTTAGAGATCTGAATTTTATATAGGATGAAATCCAATTAAAGGAGATGTGAATGGCGAGAAGACCTTATCGAGGCCGTCCAAGGAAACGAAAAAAGAGAAAGGGAGAGCAGGATAAAACGGAAACTCCAAGAGCCGCCAAATCGGATGCTGTAGAAGTAAGCGGGATTGTAGCGGAGGCTCTGCCGAACGCCATGTTCAATGTAGAGCTTGAAAATGGACATGTAGTTCTCGCCCATATCTCTGGAAAGATGCGCAGGCATTTTATTCGTATTCTTCGGGGAGATAAGGTGACCGTAGAGTTATCTCCATACGACTTGACAAGAGGTCGATTGATCTATCGATTTAAATGATTTTGGGGAGGCATATTAGCCGACAAGATGTTGCTAAGCTCATCTAAAGAGTGCGATATGCAGGTCCATTACATTTGTTCCTGTAGGTCCGGTCAGGACTAGATCTCCCAGAGTCTGGAAAAGATGATAGGCGTCGTTATTTTCCAGGTAAGAGTCGACATCAAGACCTTTTTCTAGGGCTCGTTCAGCGGAAGTTGGTGTGACTAGGGCCCCTGCTGCGTCTGTAGGTCCATCTGACCCGTCGGTACCTATACTAGCCAGTAAAAGATCTTTGTCTTTCCACCGGTCGAGGGCTTTAATACATCTCATAGAAAACTCTTGGTTTCGTCCTCCCTTACCGTTACCTGTTACTTTAACGGTGGGTTCTCCACCTGAGAGAATACAACAAGGAGGCTTTACTGGTGAGCCATTTTCTAGGATGGAATTTGTCAGGTGAAGAGTTTCTTTTACCAGTCTTCCGATATCCCCTTGAACTGAAGAAGATACGATATGGGGGGTGTATCCTAATTCGAATGCCGTTTTAGCCGCGGATTCGAGAGCTAACTTATTATTAGCAAGGATAACGTTGTGGACTTGCTTGAATCTAGGGTCGGAATCCTTAAGGGTCTCTTGCGAGTTATCTCCGGCAAAGATGTTTCTTTTTAGATATTTCAACACTCTTGGAGGAATTCTATCCAGGAGCTGATATTTTTTAAATATTGCTAGGCAATCCGAAAAGCTAGAAGGGTCGGGGGCGGTCAACCCGGAGGCTATACTAGAAAGATGGTCTCCTACTACATCTGAAATGATTAGGCATAACAGCTGGGCTTGCTTGGTGTGCTCTAAGATTCGGCCGCCTTTCAGTTTGCTTAGATGCTTTCTGATGATATTTATTTCCGAGATGTTCGCACCGCAATCTATTAATGAGGCTGTTAGTTTTTGTTTTTCGGATAGAGTGATGGCATCTACTGGGGCAGGCAGGAGAGCCGATCCCCCTCCTGAAATTAGTAATATTAATAGATCTTCCGGAGAGACTTCGCATTCGAGTAATTCGATGAGTTCTTTGCTGGCTGCTACCCCTCGGGCATCAGGGGTTGGGTGGCCTGTTTGACGGATCTTGATTCCTGGTAATGGCTCAAAACTTTTGGGAAGATCACGAGTGACTACAATCCCAGAATCCACCCTATCTCCCACTATATCTAGTACGGTCTGGGACATGGCTAGGCTAGCTTTACCAACACCAATAATGAAAATTTTCCGAAATGTAGGGAGAGGGTATTCTTTGTCATCGATGAATAAAATTTCGTCTGAGCAGTGTAGTTTCTTTTGCAAGACCCTAGATGGGTTGACTGCTTCTAGGCCCCCCTCATAGATTGTCTTGAGATCTGAGCGGAGGTCTGGCATTAGTCTGGTGCTAGTTCAGATGGGTTAGGGAAACACCAAATCTTATCCGGAAGGGCTGCTATCCCAATGTAGGATCCTATTTGATAATCTCCAAGGATCGGCTTTTTGACTATAAGCTCTTTACTTGTCGACTTGTTGTCAATCGAGATACCTACTCGGAAATAGCTTCCACCACGACCTAGAACGAGTTCGAGTATTTTTGCTTGGATTGATCGGCTGGAATCCACTTTCAATGAAAAACCGTTCGGACGTATGCAGAGCTTTACTGACTGATTTAGAGGTTCAGTAACTGGGCAATAGAGGTGGCCGATGTCTGTTAAATAGCCATCCGCCAGAGCAGTGCCATTGATAATATTGCTAGGGCCAACTTGCGACGCTACATATTCATTAACTGGATTATTGTAAAGGTCACTTGGAGTGCCGTACTGTGAGATTTCCCCATTTCTTAATAAGGCTATTCGATTTGCGAGAGCAAAAGCATCTTCGGCATCATGGCTGACTATTATTGCGGTTGTTTTAGTACTAGTAAGAATACTCCTGATTTCGGCCCGCAGTTTATCTTTTAAGGGAGGGTCCAGATTACTAAAAGGTTCATCTAGTAATAGTAGGTTGGGTTTAGATATTAGGGCTCGAGCCAATTCAGCTCTTTGTCTCTGACCTCCGGAAAGCTGATGAGGGTAACGCTTTTCCAATCCATTAAGACGTACCAAGTTAAGTATTTCAGAGACCTTTGCTGGGGCAGAAGAGTTTGAGATCCTGGCTCCGAAGAGGATATTTCGAAGGACTGTTAAATGGGGAAATAAGGTTGTCTCCTGGAAGACCATGCGGATATTTCTTTTTTCTGGGGGAACAAATACATCTTCTCCATTGAACAGATGTTCGTCTAAGTGGATAGTTCCTTCTGTTGGTTTCTCTAACCCGGCGATGCATCGAAGGACAGTTGTTTTTCCAGAGCCGCTTTCTCCGATTATGCCTAATGTTGTGCCGTTTTTAATTTCCAGATCTACTCCTTGTATTCCTGGGCGATCTGTCTTAGAAAATTCCTTTCTAAGACCGCGGACAAATAGCATGTTATTTCTTCTCCTGAGACAAGAGATTTAGAAAAATTATAGGGACTAGGCTGACGGCGACAATGAAGAGAGCAGCGGGGGCGCTTTCTGCAACTTTTTCGTCGATTGCTGATTCGAATACAAGAGTTGCTAGTGTATCGAAATTAAAAGGGCGCAGTATAAGAGTCAGCGGGAGTTCTTTGAGTATGTCAACAAATACCAATATTGAAGCTGCTAGAATCGTAGGTTTCAAAATGGGTAGATTAACACGGAGGAGGATCCTCAGGGGGCCGTATCCTAACGTAGAGGCAGCTTCATCGTATCCTAAGCATCTCTGACGAAAAGCACCATCGATTGGGTTGAGTCCGACTGCCATAAATCTTACGCAATAAGCGTATACTAAAACGGCAAGAGACCCGGTCAAAATATATTGTGAGCCTTGACCGGTAATTGACAGGAAATTGTGATCTATTACGGTGCTGATCACCAGTACACCTACTGCTATTACGGCACCGGGGATTGCGTAGCCCAGGCTGGAAATAGATGTCAGAGATCGAACTGCAAAATTTCTTGCAGTACTAGATCCGTGTGTTAGTAAAGTGGCTATTAGAATTATCAGGGCAGTGGCCAAAAAGGATATAGAGAGGCTAGTCAAAGAGGCTGCCCAAAGTGATGACCATGCAGCTATTTGAGCTTGACTTGCCCACCAAGCAATCTGCCCAATGGGAAAAATGAACCCGAATAAGACCGGCACACTGCAGAAGGCAATCGCTAGCCAGGAACGCCAGCCCTTAAGACTCCTAGGACTAGTAGTAGTGGGTGAGGAGGAGTCGTATCTAGCACTGCCTCGATTGATGCGTTCGATCAAAAAGAGGATAACTCCGCCGATTAGAAGTAACGCAGCCAGTTTCTTTGCACCA
>CAYXBG010000058.1:9964-11451 GCA_964463145.1 uncultured Acidobacteriota bacterium | reverse complement strand
TCGTTGTTAATGCCACCGAATTCTAAGCTCTCGAGCTCGCTTAATGTGAATTGACCCGTGATAGCTTGTTCTCCAGCCATAACGATCCCGAAAAAGGTGTTATCACCGTCGTACTCGATGATGTACCACCTCCAACTCAAATCAGGACAAAGAAACTTGGCGAAAGCGGTTTTGTCTTCGAGAAGGATGGATTGATTAGATCCTAGGACAGGGATCCTTTTCGCTAATTTTTCTGGCAGTAACTGCAACTTCAGTGGCTCCTTATGGGAAGTTAGCATTTTTCTCGGATAAGGTGCCTTCCCGGTAGTGGAGTATTGTGTCAGATAGGGCAGACCTACTCTCATGGACTTACCGAGTGATCCAAGAGGGTGTACAATTTATCAAGGTGCTTTTTCAGGCAGTTTGCAGCAATTGACTTTATCGAAAGCGAATTTTAGGATTTCTAGTGTGTTTGGACCGTTTTCCTAAACGGAGTGAAAAATGCGTGTTGGGGTAGTTGGTCACGGCTGGGCAGCAGATGCCCACATTACATCATTCAATGAGATTAAGGGAACGCAGGTGGTGGCTATCTGCTCGCGACGGGATTTGGATAGTGAAGCACTCTCGGCTCGGTATAAATCTCCCATCAGTGTTTTTAATAATCTCGAGGAAATGTGCCGAGCGGACATAGATCTCGTGTCGATCTGCACACCCCATCCTCTACACCCGGAACAAGTGGAGATCTGTGCGGCAGCAGGTAAGCACCTGGTAATCGAAAAACCGGTAGGTATCGACTTGGAAGGTGTTCGCAGAGTGGAGGAAGCGGTCAAGGATTCGGGCGTCAAGGCACTCGTCTGTTTTGAAGTAAAAGTAGTGGGTCATTTCAAGACGATGCGAGCTATGATCGATCAGGGCCTTTTGGGAGACATCCACTATGGTGAGTGTGACTACTACCACGGTATAGGCCCCTGGTATGACCAGTTTGGATGGAACAAGCGGAAGGACTTCGGAGGATCATCTTTACTAACGGCGGGATGTCATGCTTTGGATGGCCTGATATGGCTTATGGGAAATCGTCCAGTGGAAGTATTTAGTTATTCTACAGCATCCGCTGCCTCAACATTCTCTGAATACGAATATCCGACTACAACCACGACGGTGATGAAATTTGAAAATGGAGCAGTGGGGAAAACGGCTTCTGTTATTGATGCTATCCAACCCTATCTTCTGAATGTGCATCTAGTCGGTGCTAAAGGGACTATTTGGAATGACAAGTTTTTTACTACAGAATTCGGCGGTCTAAACAAAGAGCGTTGGAGTCGTCTAGAAACACCAATGTTGGGCTCAGGGGATGTCGGTAATCATCCCTATCGGGAACTGTTCGAGGACTTCATTCGAAGCCTCGAAACAGGACAGCCCCCCCTTTTCTCATTCGAAGATGCTATTTTCTCGCATCGAGTTTGCCTGGCGGCTGATCTGTCAGCGAGCGAGAGTAGGTCAGTTAGCCT
>CAYXBG010000058.1:5681-9954 GCA_964463145.1 uncultured Acidobacteriota bacterium | reverse complement strand
AATCTACACTAAGACCCCACAAGAATAGCAATAGTAATATCCAAAGCTAGTCTCTAAAGATTGATCTTGTTCTATGCGAGATACTCTATCGCGGTTAAAAAAGACCAAATGATAGATACAGCCGTCGCCAACAGAAGGAGAAGTGCTAAGAATAGGTGGTTGAGACGCTCGGGTTCTAGGGGGTTCATAAAGGCAGCGGCAGCATAACCTCCGGTAAATCCACCTAGATGTGCCCAATTGTCGACCCGGATCATCATTATGCCTAAAACAAAAATGAGGGCTGCGTTAATAAGGGCTTGGCGACCTATCTGAGCAGCAATCCCTTTTTTCCCTGCGTAGACAAGAGCGCCGAGAAGACCAAATATTGCCGCTGAAGCTCCAACCGTAATCTGGGCACCTCCTAAGAGGGGCAACTGTCCTAGAAAAGCCCCTGCCGTGGAACTTAGAAGAAAGCCGAAGACACTGGCTCCCACGTAGATAATCACCGTGCGGCCAGGGCCGTAGATGTTTGAGGTTAATGGTACAAGTTGATTTATCCACAAAAGATTAAACCCAATGTGGATTAATCCGCCATGGAGCCAGCCAGCACTGATGATGGTCCACCAGCGGTCGAACTGAAACACAGGGACAGCTCCACTAGCGCCTAGTACGAAAGATGAATGAATGCTGGGAGAGAGTATTCCGAAAAAACCAGACATGCCGATTCCTTTCAAATCGACTATGAGACTTAACACAAAGAGCAGGACGCATCCCCAAGTAATCAGGGCTTTGAACCCGAGGTCACTTCCCAATAGTCGCAATGTTGGTCCAAACCCCATCAGACCCGGATAGCTGCAGCCACAGTGGTAGCATGTTTGGTCTCGGACCCCTACTAAAAGGCTGCAAGAGCGACAAACCACTGATCCGGTTTTTTGCCGTAAAATAATTTTAGCCATCTGACCTCCCGAACAGATACTATTCAAGCTGTCCAGCTATATGGACTAACTCGGCAGAGTTTATACTATACCTCGTGCTCCGATTTACGTTTATATTCTTCCTGCTTTGCTCAAGTCTTCTGAGAGGTGAGACTGGGATTGTTCTGATGGATGGTAGGCCCCTACCAAACGTTATTGTATCAATACTGGGGCAGCCAGGTACCGCAATAACTAATGAACAGGGACAGGTAGAGTGGGCATCATTACCCCCTCTGCCCTTTAGAGTTCAAGTCATCCTACAAGATGGTCGTTATTTGGCGCCTGTCCTGATCGAAAAGATTGGGGAAGATCTCACTATTCGAGTCGAAGTGTCATTGCCAATCTCTCATCAAGTGACCGTAGTCTCGGCGGTCACTCCGAACATTTCAACTACCGATGTCAATGGTAAAACAGTTCTTACATCTTCTCATCTTGAGGTTACTCAGCCTGACAGACTCGTTGAGGCCCTGGCAGATATTCCGGGAGTAGCTAGTATATCTGAAGGTCAATCGGCAGTTCCTTCAATCCGGGGACTGGCAAGGGGGAGAACCCTCGTCCTAATCGATAACGGTAGAGTGACGACTGAGCGGCGAGTTGGCCCTAGTGCGACTTTTGTCGATCCGTTCATGTTGGAGAGTGTGGAAGTTTCACGTGGACCAGGATCGGTTGCCTATGGGTCAGACGCACTAGGAGGTGTTATCCACATACGGACCAAACGTCCGCGGATGCATGTGCCGCTTAGAGGCCGATTTATAGGTGGAGTAGGATCTGGGACTAACCTGAGAAGAGGTGGAATTGAGATCTCGCAAGGTTTCCGAGAATGGGGATTTCTTGTCCAAGGTAGTGCTAGGGAATTTTCAGATTACCAGAGTCCTCTGGGAAAGATTACTAACTCTGGAGCAAAGGACAGGCATTTCAGGATAGGAACTGTACACCTAGTGGGTAAAAATATCCTCTCCTTAGGATGGCAGAAAGATCTGGGAAGCGATATCGGCCGCCCTCGCAATGATTCCCACTTGAAACGTTTCTCTAATCCACTAGAGGAAGCCAATCGATTCTCAGCCTCTCTGGATTTTAGACCTCCATCAGAGCTGACAAGTCTTAAGGTTGAATTTTTTGCAGGTGACTATCGACTGGTAACTCGTCGGGAAACCTTACCAACTGAAGGCATTAAACGGGCTGTATCGGATTCCGATGTCCAAGCAAATGATTTTGGAGTGCGTTTGTCTGCCAGTAGTACTTTATCCAAATCTCAGATTAACTTTGGGGTGGATATTAATGGCCGGTTTGGGTTGCAGGCCTTTGGGAGGGAGGATCATTTTAATGAACAGGATGTCCTCGTGGATCACATCACGAGTATATCGATCGAGAATGCTTCCAGGATAGATACAGCCCTTTTTTCAAGTTTCGAAACGGAACTTAGTCGCTATCTAACCATTTCTGGGGGGGGGCGTTTGGATAAAATCTTAACTCGAAATGCAGGGGGCAATTTTGGGAACATTCAGACGAATGATGTGGCCTTTTCTGGTTATGGATCAGCTACTGTAGATTTCCGGAAGCTGAGCCTAAGCGGACAGGTTTCCAGAGGCTTCCGAGATGGGTCTCTATCGGACCGCTATTTTGAAGGTCTAACCGGAAGAGGATTAATTACAGGAAATCCCTTACTTGCACCCGAGAAGAGTTTGCAACTAGACCTTGCAGCTCGCTATAGCCTCACGCGAGGACAGGTAGAGGTGTTTTTGTATAGATATCGGATATCTGACTTGATTGAACGATTTGAAACCAGTCCTGATCGGTACTTTTTCCGTAATCGAGGAGAAGCTTTGTTACGTGGAATGGAGTTGAATGCTGGTCTAAGATTTTCCCATAGTTGGTCAATGACGGGTGGGGCTCAATGGGTTCGCGGCACAATAGATAATTTGCATCCTATGCTGGATATCCCCGCTTTTGGAGGCACCTTGTTTTTGACTAGAAGAATTGGAACTCGCGGTCAGATACAGTTGCGTTCTAGATTTTGGGGTCGAGATGGACGTCCCGGCTCGAGTGAGGTTGTAGTCCCTGGCTATGCCACTTTGAGTGTGTTCGGTAGTTGGGAGTTGAAATCGGAAGTATCTATCCTGGTCCAACTGAAAAATCTGTTAGACAAGGATTATCCTAGTAGTCCTGATAGGCACGCTACTCTTGCACCCGGCAGATCTGGTTTAGTCACTTTACTGTTTGGCTTTTAACGGGGAGTTAGAGGCTGCTTCGAATGTGTTCCGTAACCAATGTTAGAATGGAAATATGAAGGTAGATGACCAGGCTATTTTCAAGGTCCGTTTATTTCGAGAAGACCTGAATTTCTCCGCAGGACATATCTCTATCTACGGAGGCTCTATCGAAGGACACCATGGCCATAACTATGGCATTTCCGTAGAAATTGAGGGGCCCCTGAATCAAGATAGCCTGGTAATTGATTTTCGTGCTGTTAAAAAGGTTCTCAAGTCGATTAAGGCTCAAATGAACCATCGCACCATTGTGCCTAAGCTCCATCCATCCTTGGAGATAAAAGCGACTGATAAGTCTATCCGGATTCTTTTCCGGGGGGAGCAGCTGGAGTTTCCCACTCGCGACGTGGTTCTGCTCGACGTTGCCAATGTCACGTCTGAATTGCTGGCCTACTACATATACCAGAGTCTGTGTGAGCGACTTCAGACTCCCGACCTAAACGACCTTCGAAGTCTGACTGTAGAGGTGGTGGAATCACCTGGGCAATGTGCTAGTTTCTCTGGGCCTCTGAACGGTGTTTTAGCGGAGGAGTAGAATTCTTTGGCAGATACTTAATGAGAGTTCCTTAGTAGCCGATAGCTGCTCCGTCGGCACTGCGGGGATCGGAGGCCCCGAAAATAGTGCCAGAGCTGGGTTCAAGTAGAATACCCATAGCCCTACCTTGACGGATGTCGTTTTCATAGGGTTGGATGGTGTGTCCTATGGCACGTAGGTGCTCCAGAGTTTCCATTGAAAAACCTTCAGTCTCAATTTTCACCTGGTCTGGTAACCATTGATGATGGAGTCTAGGGGCCTTGATTGCTTCTGAGATATTCATTTTAAAATCGATCGTATTTACAATGATTTGCAGCACTGTATTGATGATCGATCGCCCTCCAGGAGATCCAATTAAAAGGAAGGGCTTATCGTCTCTGAGCACTATTGTCGGAGTCATGGAGGAGAGCATACGCTTCTCTGGGGCAACCAGGTTAGGTGCCGTTCCAATAAGCCCTTCTCTATTAGTTATTCCAGGGACCGGGTTGAAATCACCCATCTCATTGTTCAGTAGGAAT
>CAYXBG010000058.1:0-5671 GCA_964463145.1 uncultured Acidobacteriota bacterium | reverse complement strand
AAACCCGGCACCTTCGGGAACAATGTAGGAGCCGTAAGAACCCTCCAGGGTATAGGTTACAACAACGACGTTTCCGTGCGAGTCGACCACAGAATAATGAGTCGTTTCGTTGGATTCCACGCTTTCGTTAAAAGTCTTTTCATTACTCTTACTAGCCCGATTTAGACTGATGCTCTCTCTTAAAAGAGATCCTCGCTGCTTGGAGAGAAGTTGAGTGACCGGCATGTCAGAATTGAAATCAGGGTCTCCCAGATATCGAGCCCGGTCGGCAAATGCTCGGCGCATTGCCTCGATCTCTAGGTGAAGGTGTCTGGCAGATCCAAAGCCCATGGCATTGAAATCGAAAGCTTCCAGTATGTTAAGCATTTGTATCAGGGTGATACCTCCGGAACTAGGAGGCGGCATCGAGATGATCTGATGATCCCGATAGGTCCCCCAGACTGGTACTCGCTCCACAGCCTGATAGGACATCAGATCTTTTTGCGTTATGAGTCCGCCGTTCCGTTGCATCTCGGAAGTGATCAGATGTGCTGTTTCACCTTCATAAAACCCTTTTCTTCCATGACGCTGGATTCTGCGTAGTGATTTTGCTAGAGCGGGTTGTCGCCATACTTCGCCAGCCTCATAGGGGTTGCCGTGCTTTTTCAAGAATACAGCCGCTGATCCAGGATACTCGCGGAGGTTATCGACATTATTTTTCAAGCTGTCGGCTAGCCCCTGAGTGACCACGAATCCCTCTTCAGCCATTTTGATAGCCGGTTCTAGTAGCAAAGGCATGCTCATACTTCCATACTTCTGATGGGCCAGAAAAAAACCGGCTACAGTACCGGGTACGCCTACAGAGAGATGCCCTCGATGATTTATATCTCCATCGTAGTTTCCCTCGGTATCTAGAAACATCTTTGAATGGGCTGCCAGGGGAGCCTTTTCACGAAAGTCGAAAGCGGAGAATTCACCCTGAGAGGTTCGGACTATCATGAATCCACCACCTCCTATGTTGCCTGCAGCGGGTAGATTGACCGCAAGTGCGAAACCAGTTGCGATTGCTGCATCGATGGCGTTGCCACCGTTTTTCAAGATTTCTATACCGATTTCCGAAGAGAGATAGTGTCCCGAGACCACCATTCCGTTTTCAGCACTCGTCGGCAATTCTGGGAGTCCACCGCTTGCAGAGCGGTACTGTATTGAGAGAAATATTACGAGTAGAACGAATGAAGATAAGGGTCTACGCATCATCATAGCTATTCTGAAGATACCCAAGGATGTAGGATGATGACAAATCTCTATTTGATTTCCGTTACATGCCTGTAAGTGAGAGGTTCTAATTTCAGAAGCAAAGAGCAGTGACACCTGACTCGTGTTGTGATAAAGCTTATCGAAAGGCTGGTGGATCGAGTACTATCGATACTACCAGTCATAAAAGACCTTCAACGAAATTCTATCCCCAGGAGCCGAAATGCCCAAGTTGATTACAGAGTTTATTGGCACTTTTTTCCTAGTTCTGACCATTGGTTTAACTGTTATGCAGGAGCTTGCAATGGCTCCTCTTGCAATCGGAGCTATTCTGATGGCTATGATTTTTATGGGGGGGCATATCTCGGGTGCTCACTATAACCCCGCAGTCTCACTTGCCCTTCTACTTCGCGGTAAGATGGAGTTGAATGACCTGATTCCATATTGGCTGGCACAGATATTAGGTTCGTTGGCAGCGGCTGTTGTAGCTTACTTGGTATTGGGGAGTACTTTTGCGCCAGCACCAGGTGAGTCTGTGTCTTTGGGGTCGGCGGTTTTGATAGAAGGATTCTTCACCTTCGCACTTTGTCTAGTCATTCTCAACGTGGCTACAGCTCCTGCAACAGAGGGCAACTCCTTTTACGGCCTCGCCATCGGTTCCACCGTTATGGCAGGAGCTTTTTTGGGGGGGCCGATATCCGGGGCTGCCTTCAATCCAGCTGTCGCGATCGGTCCTAGTCTTCTTAACGCTGTATTGAGTGAGGGAAGTCTTTCTTCGCTACCTATCTATCTTACCGCCCCTTTTCTTGGGGGAGCTCTTGCAGCATCGGTATATAGGCTCCAGCATCAGGGAGAGAATGGCTAGTTATATCCATACAAGCATCGTCTTTGCACATTATTTCCTGATGCCATTTTGAAGAACATGTCGGAGGACGAGAAACTACTTTCTCATTGGATTGGAGTAAAGCAATGAAAAATATTTTGAATCTGGTAATAGTGATGGCTAGCTTACTGGGGTGTGCTCTAGCGGCTGAACCACCCCATGTAGTTCGTCAATTTGACGTATACCGTGAAGATAATCGTTTCGCTGGTTGGCCTGCTAATCACGGCATGTGGTCTTGGGGAGATGAAATAGTTTTTGGTTTCGAATCGGGCCACTTCAAGAAGAACGCTCGTGGCCATGCAATTGACTATTCCAAGCCTGCGGAACACATTCTGGCTCGTAGTATGGATGGAGGGGAGACATGGGTCCTAGAGAGACCCCAAAGCTTGAGTCCTCCACCCGGAAGCAAAATAGCAGGGATACCTACCCATGGGAAAGGTAGGGCTATTATGGAAAGTCCGCCAGATAAGATTGATTTCTCCGCTCCAGATTTTGCACTGACAGCCCGGATGGAGAGTATCCATATCGGACCCTCTCGATTTTACTATACCTATGACCGTGGAAAATCTTGGGAAGGGCCTTACCGGATACCTGATTTCGGACAGCTTGGAATAGCTGCTCGCACCGACTACATTGTGAATGACAAACATGACATGACAATGTTTCTGACAGCAGCTAAGTCTAATGGTAAGGAAGGTAGAGTTATTTGTGTCCGGACAAAAGATGGTGGGCAAACCTGGAAATTGATCTCGTTTGTAGGGCCTGAACCCTCTAGCAAGGATTATGCCATTATGCCCTCATCGCTACGACTAGGTGAATCCGAGATCCTCACGACAATCCGGCGCCGGCAATGGATTGAAGCTTTTCGTTCACGAGATGATGGGCAAACCTGGAAACTCGTTAATCAGCCTGTACCGAAAACAGGAGGTAATCCCCCCAGTCTGATCCAGTTGCGCGATGGACGCTTGGTTGTGACCTACGGATTTCGGGGAGAATTACCAGGTGTAAGGGCTAGGTTGAGTAGCGATTTGGGGAATACCTGGGGGAAAGAGTTTGTTCTTCGTAGTGATGGAGGTAGTTGGGATCTCGGGTATCCTCGCACCGTGCAAAGGACTGACGGGAAACTTCTTACGGTTTACTACTTCAACCAAGACAGGAATGACGTACGCTATATTGGGGCGACGATTTGGGATCCAGGAAGAGAATGATTGGGGTCTGTCCAGGTTGTTTCCTGTGGTCCAGCCAGGGATAGGCTTGGTCATCAAGATATGCTGATGCTCTCGTTAGGGAATTACTCGGTATTGAATCCAGGAACGTGCTTTATGGGAGCATTCTGAGTATCCAAAAAGTTGATTTGGTAGCCGTATATTAGTGTGGGCTTCTTGTAATAATTGAGCTGGAAACGGGCCATTCCTCTGGATTCAACCAGGCGAGGTTCGGTTTCTAGAAAGACCTTGTCGAGTAGTTCTTTGTTGTGGTCTCGGATTGTGATCACAACCTGAATGTTTGAGATTGGGACGTCCTGTTGATTCCAGATCTCCCCGGTTATAGTAAATCCTTCCTCTAGCCGATTAGAGTCAAGGAGAGTAATGCGAATAGGAACCTTCTTCCAAGCATCGCCTGTAGAGAAATTTTCGAGAAATGGTAAAGGAGCTAAGGCGTATACCAGAGAAGATAAACTGCCGACCATTAGCGCCACCAAGAGCGCTCGCCAAGATGCTCTTAATAGGTGATAGCGCTTTTTTGAGACGGTCCAGGCAAGGAGGGTTGGAAGGAAAATGATGGCGAAGACACACCAAAAAGTCCCCAGGGCGAGGCTCATTGACATTTCTAGGATACGGATTGTTTCGGGGTTGAACTCTGAATTCACGTCGTTTCGATCGGTTTCTCATGGGCGATGGTCAGGGACCATTCTAGTAGGGCGCTCCGTGAGTTCTCTGAAGTCTCCAGGTTTTTGTTCCCAAAATTCCGGGCTAGGTCGGTCATAAGAGAAGGTTTCTCCGAACAGATGTTTCCCGAAATAGAGTATGAGTTCCTCTTCTAGTCGACCTCTCGAAGTCAACTGGATCCACTCTTCTCCGCCTAGGAATTTTCTCATTAGGCCACGGATGTTGGTGTCGACGACGACTACCGTTTCTGTTTCGGAAAGGAACTCAATCTGAAGATCATATCTGTACTGGGCTTTAATCCAATCACCATCCAACAATCCAACCCGTTCTGCGATCTTTTTGATGTGGCTAGTTGTTAAGGTGCCGGAGGTGTATTCATGCATGATTGTGCGTATAGTACCGCTAGACTTGTCCTTCATCGACACCTTGTAGCCTTGCAGCTCAAGCGTTTCAAGCATCGCTTTCCATGCCGCCTGAAAAGGAGCATGGATGCGTAAAGGAGGAGGGAGTTTTCCTCCTGATTCTGAAAACCTTGCGCAAAGGATTAAAACGAAAAGAAGGACGACCCTCTTAGAGAACATATTTTATATTCTAGACCAGTCCGAGCTAGCTTGCATCCCGTCAGATTATAACTAGATTTGGAAATGCCCTTGCCCCCTCTTTTCACCTAAGCAGGAGGAAGTCTAAATTAACTAACGTTGATACTTCAATACAGCCTTGTGATGGTCTCGATAATTATGCGAAAAGATATGACTACCATCGTTCCGAGATACAAAATAGAGATAGTCGACTTCAGCTGGGTGTAGGGCAGCATCGATAGACTCCAAGCCTGGGCTGGCGATGGGACCAGGAGGAAGGCCGGGATATTTATAGGTGTTGTAGGGCGAATCGATTTCGAGATCGCTACGATGAATAATCCCGTCGTATTCTTTGATAGTTTGAACGGCATAGATGACTGTTGGATCGCACTCGAGCTTCATGTCTCGCTTGAGTCGGTTATGTAAAACAGCTGACACCAGGGGGCGCTCCGAAGGCATCGAGGTTTCTTTTTCAATTAGCGAAGCTAGAGTTACGATTTCGCGTATTGTCATTCCTAAAGCATCTGCCTGCTGTTGACGGGACTTTGTCCAAATGAGTCGGAACTCCTCTACGAACCGGCTGATAATCAGGTTGGCATTTGTATTCCTAGCAAAGTAGTAGGTTTCTGGGAATAGATATCCTTCCAGATTAGGGGCCTCGTGATCCAAATCGATAATGAGATCAGGGGTTAAGCAGATTTCATTAAACGCAGTGGATTGACCAAACCCTTCTGACTCGAGTCGAGTCGTGACTTGTCTGAAAGTTAGTCCTTCAGGCAGTGTAGCCTTGTATTGGTGAATATCTCCTCGATGGATTTTTTTTGCTACTTCGATGAGACTGAGCGCTTGTTTGAAACGGTACTCACCCGCCTTCAGAGAAAATTTAGGTCCGCGCCAGCGTAAGTACCAGTGTAAAAGGACCGCAGAAGACACCACATCGTTCCTTTTGAGATCTTGTGCAATCTCCGCACTAGACTGTCCAGTTGGGATGAGAATGTACTTTTCTTTTTTATGAGACTTGAAGGGGCGGTGGAGTTCAGTGTAAATACCCCACATGCAGAAGACCACGATCGAGACGAAAGAAGTAA
>CAYXBG010000057.1:0-11619 GCA_964463145.1 uncultured Acidobacteriota bacterium | reverse complement strand
AAGGAAAATGTACTCTTCTTGGCAAGAGGGATTCATTACCCGATAGCCATGGAAGGAGCCCTCAAGCTCAAGGAGATCTCCTATCTGCATGCAGAAGCCTATCCTGCAGGAGAACTTAAACACGGCCCACTTGCCGTAATTGATGAGGGCATGCCCGTCATTTCAGTCGCTCCCAACAATAAACTGTTAGGAAAGCTGAAATCTAATCTTCAGGAAGTTAGAGCCAGAGGGGGCGAACTGCATGTTTTTGGCCATTCCCTGGCAAGCCATAAAAACACTTTAACTCG
This sequence comes from uncultured Acidobacteriota bacterium, assembly GCA_964463145.1. Taxonomy (GTDB): domain Bacteria; phylum Acidobacteriota; class UBA6911; order RPQK01; family CBDAPI01; genus CAYXBG01. Next base: position 11,332 of record CAYXBG010000057.1, on the reverse strand, counting down.
ATTTATTGAACTTCCAGAAGTACATGAAGTACTAGCTCCGATTATCTACACAATACCTTTACAACTACTTGCATTCCATGTGGCTATAAGAAAAGGGACTGATATAGATAAACCGAGAAACTTAGCAAAGTCGGTAACAGTTGAATGATTTTGTATGTAACAGTTTAAATGAAACTAATACATACCTAACCTTAGTAGAGTGAAATATGGATAAGCAACGATCCTATAAAAAGTGGGTAGTCTTGTTTTCCCTATTATTCTTGATATCTTGCTCGGGCACGGGGAAGAAGAGTGCAGTGTTCTTCCAAGAGACACGAACTGACCACACCCTAATTTTCGTAAAAAGACTCACTGGTCATCCAGGAAAAGCAGGACTCATCAAAGTGACACTCAATGGCACAGAAATCGGAAAGCTTGGAGAGAATGAAAGGTTGAGTGCCCCTACAGAAGTTGGACCAGGAACGTTGTCGGCGAATTTCAAGGGTTTCTTCTCAGTTTTGGCTTCACCAGGAACTGCTGGTGACACAAGGAAATTCACTGTCAATAAAGGTGAAAAATTGTTTTTTATCATCAAGCAAGATATCGGGATGTTCTTGAAGAAATTAAGGATTTACCCAATTGACCAAAGCGATTTTTTTGCAGATGATTGATGGTGACAACCTCCGAAGGAATTGCAGGTTGAGACCATAATCAAGGATCATTTGTCTGCTTAGAAAAGAGAGTACTGAAATTACCACCCAGGATGGCAGCTACCTCTTTTCGATGAAGGGCTAACTCTTCAAGAATGCTTACTTGATTTTCATGTAGCGAAGATTGCCATCCTCTTGGAAAGAACGAGGAGTCGCTACCGAAAAGGATTCGGTCACTACCGAGTACATTCAAGCTGGTTTGAAAAACCTTTTTCAAGTTTAGTCCCGGAAAGATTTTCATCCAGGAGTTGGAGCTAGAGGTATCCATGTAAATATTCTCATGAAGACTGGCCAGCATGAGTGCTTGTTGCCAGTAGCCAGCTCCAAAATGAGGAATCATGATAGGCACCTCAGGGAAAGCTGTAGCTGCCCGTTGAAGATGCAAAGGATTACCTAGCCTGATATCGAAAGCGCTCGCAATTCCAAGCTTTTTCCGGACCCCAACCGAAAGGATTCCACAGTGAACAAAAACCACGGAACCCGTAGAAGCAGCCTTTTCAAATAGGACAAGAACTTCGTTGCTGTCCAATTGAAAATGATGCATTGCAGGAAATAGACAGATCATACTCATCGTTTTCCGTAGATGGTGTTCTGTAAGTTTTACGACATTTTCCTGTAGCGGGTTTACCATAAAGGCCCCGATGATCCTTTCAGGGAAAATGTTTACTGCGGTAGAAACGCTCGTTTCGTCTCCAGGGATACTAGAAATTAGAGCAGCTTGCACTACATTGTTTTTGTCTAGTTCCTGGATCCATCTTTCTGATAGATCTCTATCCGTACCCGGATAGTCCCAATCCAGACTTTTGACCACTTCAAGTCCATCATCTGTCTCCAATCCAGCCTGTACTCCTAGTATCTTAAAAAAATTAGCTGAGAAAAAATGGCAATGAGCGTCCCTAACTTGCATTTTTTTCTCCCGGAGCTTCATGGATTGGATCATAGGATGTCAGAGAAATTTTTCTTTCTAGCCAGGGAGAAGAGCCTATCCCCATTGACTGAATCCCAGGCGGGAAATATTCTTTTTTATGAGGTAGCCGTGTCCGGATCTCACCAAGTAGTTTTTTTAAGCCCTTTCTATTCAGGGCGCTTATAGGTAATCCCTGGAGTCGGCGTGCTATTCGAAAGCCCAAATCGGAGTTCAGGAGGTCTACCTTATTGAGAATTAATACTTGAGGTCGGTCACCAAGGCCAATCGATCTCAACGTTTGGTTGACGCTCTCTATTCGACGTTCTAATTCTGGGTGAGAAATATCAACCACATGAAGCAGAACATCTGCGTCGTTCAATTCTTCTAAAGTGGCTCGGAATGCTTTTAAAAGGTCTTCAGGGAGATCCGAAATAAAACCAACCGTGTCAGTTAGTATTATTTCTCCTTCTTGGGGAAAACGGAGACGTCGGCTGGTAGGATCGAGGGTCATGAAAAGTTGATCCGCCACCTCGATATTGCTTTGAGTTAATGCATTAATCAAGCTCGATTTCCCAGCGTTTGTGTAACCTACAATCGAGATAATTGGTAATTTTTCTCGACGTCGAAGTCCCCGACGAAGATGCCTTTGATGAGAAAGTGCATCTATTTTTTTTTCAAGAGAACCTATACGCTTACGAACACGGCGCCTTCCAATTTCCATAACCGTTTCTCCCGGTCCTCTTCCTCCGATGCCTCCCACTAGACGGGAAAGGCCTGCATCTTTTTCAGTTAGACGCGGCAAAGAATAACGGAGCTGTGCCAATTCCACCTGAAGCTTGCCATCTCTACTCCGAGCTCTCTGGGCAAAAATATCCAGAATCAATTGAGTTCTATCTATAGCTTTGAGTCCGGTTGCATCCTCAAAGGCCCTAGCTTGAGCGGGCCTTAAGTCTATATCGAAAATAGCGACCTCTGCACCTCGCCGCATGGACTCGAGTACAATTTCGCGCAATTTCCCTTGTCCCACCACGGTACTCGGATGAGGCCGAAATCGTTTCTGTCGGATCTTGCCGCTAAGTGTTACCCCAGCTGCTCGGATCAGCTCTATCATTTCGTTAAGGTGTACTTCACTTGGGGTAACACTAATCAAAATAGCTCGCTCTTCCCCTCTCGCCAGACTTTTCCCACGAGCTTGTCGAGTGGTTGTTGCTTCTAGTTTCTTGATTGTAGTTTCAAAATCAAAATCGACTCTGTACGGATCCGGGAAATCGAGAATTTCAAAAGGATTATGTTTCGTAGAGTTATCCGCGCTATTTTTGATGGGCAAGACATACGCAGCTTCTATTTTCCCCGGCAACCCATTAGGCAAGACCTCTACCATGGCGAGCATATCTAGTCTTAGGAGAGCTAGATCGTTCAGATCATCTTTAGAGAGAGGTTCCCCCTTGAGGTGCGTATGAATCAAGCGAAGACCACGGAAACGACCTGAGCCGCCGCGCATTCTTCCGATTTCCGGAATAACAAGCGCCTCGGCATCTCCAACAATCACATTCCTGACAGATCCCTTTCGGGTTATGAGTAGGCCAACCTGCCTAGAAATACGACGGGAGATGAAACAGAGGTGTTTCGCTAGGCCTGGAGATATCAGTTGGTTAGCTCGTACTCTTCTCCTGAAAGTACGGTCGAGCGCCTTACGATCTGAATGTTTAAGACCTTTCAGATTACCTGTAATACTAGAAATACATCCTCCTCCATTAAGTCATTTCTTGTGCCTACTCTCAGCGCACAATGGATAGGCGTTTATGTTTTTTGAATAGACTGTTTCTTTCGTTGCCTCGAACCTGCGATATGCATCTGAACTCTGTACTTAGCAACTGTTCGGCGAGTGATACTGATGCCAGTACTGTTGAGAGCTTTAGAAATCTTTTCATCTGACAAAGGCTGACTAGGTTCTTCACGCTCTACAATCTTACGAATCGTATCTTTGACGTGTTCAGTTGAGAAATATCCTCCTTCAGTATTCCCTACTCCTAGATTGAAAAAGCGGCGGAGTTCCATCACACCTTGAGGAGTGTGAGCATATTTATTAGCTACTACACGACTGATGGTCGAAGAATGTAGGTTAAGTTCTTCTGCCACCTCTTTTATTAACATTGGTTTCAAATGCAGAATCCCATGATCGAGGAATTCTTTCTGCCTACTAATTATGATCTCACAAACTCTTCCAATTGTAGCTTGTCTCTGATTTACGCTTCTCAGCAACTCCACAGCAGCTCGAAAACGTTCTCTAATGTAACTCTTGGTGTCCTTCGGGGTCGTTTTTTGCCTCAGGAGGCTACGATACACACTATTAAGTCTCAGTTCCGGAAGTCCATCATCACTTACCAATACTTTATAGCCTCCGCTATGTTTCTGGACGTAGACATCGGGTTGAACATACTTTGGGTTCGAAGAGTCAAACCGCTCTCCAGGTTTGGGAGATAATGAGCGGATAATTTTCAAAGAGTCTTCTAGGGACTCCAGTTCACAACCGAGTTTCCGAGCAATTCGATGATGATCATCTGATTGTAGATCGGATAAGTGGTTTCTCACTATTTTTCCCTCAATCTGCGATTCCAGTCCCATGGACTTGAGTTGGAGTATTAGGCACTCAGCCAGATCTCTTGCTCCAACACCTACCGGGTCTAAGGATTGAATGATTTGGAGGGCTTTCCTTACTTTCTCTAAGCTAATTCCAAATTCGCCACACACCTCATCCAAGGAAAGCTTTAGATATCCTTCCACATCCAGATTTCCTACGAGAAAATAACAGCATCTTCGGAGATCGGAAGGAATATTGGTTAAATTCAACTGCCAGTTGAGATGATCTTGAAGAGTTGTTCGAGTAGCTAGAAATGTTTCAAATGATGCCTTGTCCTCTTGAACACTAGAAGTGTTCCGATTAGGGGTACTAGGTAAGTATTCTTCGAAAAAATACTCGACATCTATTTTCTCAAAAGGATCCTCCTTGTCACCTTCTTCTTCACCATCATCTGCAACAGTCCTTTTTTCTACCTCTTCGAGAACTGGGTTTTCATCAATTTCCTGGCGAAGCAACTCGGCAAGCTCCATTCTATTCAGCGCCAGGAGCCCAATTTTCTGAAGCAACGCTGGGGTCATGGTCAGGCGCTGCGACAGCTTAGTACTTAAGACGGCTCTAAGATACTGTCGATTCAACGAAAACTCTCCATCAGAGGGAGGGCCTTGATTGCATTTCAATCAAGCCTAAAATGTTTACCTAGATAGACCTTTCGAACTTCCGGGTCTGAGGATAACTCCGATGGAGTTCCGGATCGAAAGATTTTACCGTCTCTGATGATATAAGCCCGATCGGTGATCTTCAAAGTTTCTCGAACATTGTGGTCAGTAATAAGAATACCGATATTCCTGTCTCGTAAATGCCTTACTAGTTTTTGAATCTCTTGTACTGCCAAAGGGTCGATTCCTGCAAATGGTTCGTCAAGCAGGATGAAGGAAGGATTTGTGATGAGAGATCGAGCGATCTCAAGGCGTCGACGTTCTCCACCGGAGAGTGCGAAAGCCGGCTGCCATCGTAAGGAGATGATTCCGAACTCGTCCATTAACTCACTGACTATTCGTTCTCTTTCCCTCTGCGATATATCCAGTGTTTCCGCAATCGCATAAAGATTATCCTCAACACTTAGCCTGCGAAATACTGACGGCTCTTGAGGGAGATAACTAATCCCTTTTTGGGCCCTGAGATACATTGGAAGACGAGTTATTTCCTCGCCGTTCAAGGTGACAATTCCTTCGTTTGGGGTAGTTAGACCCACTATCAAATAAAAAGTCGTCGTCTTACCAGCCCCATTAGGTCCTAGAAGTCCTACAACCTCTCCCGAAGAAACCTCGAGGTCTACTCCCTCCACGACCTTGCGTCCTTGATAGGTTTTGTCTAGAGAAGCTACTTTTAGATTTGTGGGTCCCGTACTGACATTATCTTTCACTATGGCCCCTCGATTAACAACCTGTCGTCGCCTAAATAGAATGTCAATTTTCGCCCTATAGCCTTCCCCCGTCCAGGATCAATGATCCGAGCATCTTTACCATAGACCACAACTTTGTTTTCCTTTGGAAAATAATCTGCTGTGTCTCCTTTAGCACTCCGCTTCCCTCCTTCGATTTCAATACCACCGGAACTGTGTACGCGATTAAGCATTTTCAGGTTAGATCCTTCAAAGTATAGCTCCACAGTGGGAGCTCGAATCGTCCATCCTTCAGTGGTCGCTACTACATCTCCTGAAAAGAGCGCTTTTCTGTTTGAGCTATCTATCTCGAGAGAGTTCGCAATAACCTGATTAAGAACTACTCCTTCCTCCGTAGTCATTACAAATTGGCTAGTCACAGAACCAGAAGCTACAAAACCTTTCAGATTAGGATCGATTCCTAACTTATCACTTTCAATTTTGTTCTCACCATAATGTAGAAGCGGTCTTCCTGTGTAGATTATCCATCCAGCATCGCCTTCGGTTCTCATATTCCCGGCCGTAATAGATCCTTCTGTTTCCTCTAATTTGAAAATCGAAAGGACAGGGCCAGAAGCCTCCATTCGGTAGTCCGTAACTCCAATAATGATGCCAGAAGCGTCGGTCCTATTGAGTAGCTCTCCTTTATCATTGAATCTTTTCAAGGTCGGCTTCCCTGATAGGGCGAGAACAGATTCATCATTATCTAGAACAGCCTTTTCTGCGGTCAAAGTAAAACTGTTCCCTTTACCTGTTTGAGAGATTTCTACGTCACCGGTTTGGATTATCCGGTTGATTTGACCAGACGAGGCATAGTCGACTTCCAGATATTCGCACCTAGAAACCTGTTCCCCACTCTTTGAGGATCTTAATGTTTCTACAGGGCCTCGTGCAGTACATTTCTGTATAGCTCCATCTAGGAAACCTATGTCAAAAGAACTCGCATCAATTTGCAATGTACCATTCTGAGTAATTTCCTTCAGAGTGGAGTTTCCCCAAGTTTCCATTCGGGCCAAAACTCCCTCTTCAAAGCTAAAGCTCAGTTCAGTATCAGCATTAATAGAAACACTTTGAGGTGTTCTATCCATATATATAGATGGATACCCCTGAGCTCTAAGGCTTTGAATAGTTCCAAGGTCACCCATTCTAAGTTGCAGCCTTTCAGCTGTTAGAGCCTCTCGAGATTCTGGGTTTTGAAATGATGTTCTTCTAAAGTCCACACCTCCTATAAAATCTAGCTCCCTGAAACCCTTCCCAGAACCATTCTTGGCCCATAGGCTCCCAGCAGTTAGAGAATCAATTCCAGCTGCAGGCCATTCAAGGGACACCTCTCCGGAAACCCGAATGCTTTCGAAAATAAGTGTTTCTAATAGGGGTTGCTGGCGAGGAGTCGCTTGGATACTCTTCCCTTTAATGGTTTGCGAATGCCCTTCTGTCTTCTGTGTTAATTCTGCAAGACTTGTATCGGAGGCATCTATTCGAAAGGATCTAATTGCCCCAGATTCAGGTTCAAAATCAATATCAAGAATAGAGCCTCGAGCGGTTCTTTGAGGACTTACGAATTCCACATCTAATTCAGCTAGGAATCGAGTTAACTGGTTTTCTGTATTCATATAAAGGAAGGTTCTGTCACTTGTGATTTCACCACGAGGAGAAATCAATCGAAATCCTTTCGTAAAACTCAGCTTACTTGCGTCGGGTAAATACTCCAGTTGTTGAGCCGTAATACTGGTCTCGCCAGACAAGTCGGAAGCAATCACATCCAGACCACCTTCAACAAGTAATCTTCGCTCAGCAGCTACGTAGGAAAGTTTCGCACCATTCCCCATTATGTTCTTTCTCTGAAAACGAAACTGGCCATCTACGGCCAAAGTTTTCTGGCCAATATCAGCTACTAATGCATCAGCTAGGATTTGAGTCTGATCCTCGAGTTGAATCAAGACATCATTTTCGAATTGAACCAGTCTCTTTTCCTCCAAATATTTCGCCTGATTAGCAACGACAAGATCTTTTCCCTGATTCGGCTTTGGCCTGAATACATGGAGCTTTACGCCAGTAAGGGCTTGTATTCCTTCTGAGGAAAGAGTTGTTACATCAGACTCCACCTTGAAAACTGCATCCGATCCATCATAGTCAAGATGTTCAACATCTCGACTCATTTGAGCTATATCTCTTTCCAAGAGTTCGATAGCTCTCGATCCGAGTTGCCCGGTATTCAAGTAGAAACTAATCCCGATCGTAACTAGTACTAGAGCCGATAACCCGAGGAGCGTAAGCTTTATAACCTTCTTGTGTCTCATGGGAATATTTCAGGAGGGCTCTAGACCAAAGAATCTAGAGGTCCTCTCCAATGCGCAGATCCTCTATTGTAAGTTGTATCTTCTCAATTCCTCTATAAGAATTCCTGCCTAACCTATAAGCAATATCCAATTTAGATCCTTGATGTATTCGAGTTGCCATTTCAGCATGGCGCCACCAGATTGCTTCAAGAGGAGCTTGATCAGGGCCAACCAGTAACTTCAAGTGACTCTTGTTAATGACGTAAGGATCCGCTCTCAATGAAACCCCTTTCGACAAGAAGATAGGCACAGGGTTACCTTTTCCAAAGGGTTCTAGCTTCTCTATTTGATTGAAGAATTTCTCCCCAATCTCATTGATCGAGATCTCTGCCTCGATTGACAAGATGGGAGTCAGGGCTTTTTCTGGTATTTTTTTTTCTGCATAACTTCCGAGCCGTTCCCCTAATTCCTGAAGTACAGCTTCAGACATCGAACAACCCACAGCCTGATCGTGACCCCCAAAACGCTCCAATAAGTCTCTGCAATGGGTGAGTGCATCTAATATGTTGAACCCCCGAATGCTACGACCGGAAGCCTGACATTGCTCTCGATCTACCGAAACTACCAGGGTAGGTCTATAGAATCTTTCAACTAGTCTCGAAGCGACAATCCCAATCACTCCTCGGTGCCATCCTTCCCCGACCACCATTAAGAAGTTCCCTTCAAATGCTTTAGGGTCTTCCTCAAACCTTCTCTCGATTTCCTCTAATATCACTTGTTCAGTTTTTCTTCGATCAATATTTTTGGTATTCATATCCTCTACAAGCCTAGTAGCTTCCACTTGATCTCGGATAGAAAACAGATCAACTATCTCACCTCCTCCACCCATACGGGTCACCGCATTAATTCGCGGAGCTATTTTAAACCCAATATCCGAGGTACTTACCGATCCTGCAACCCCAGACTGGCGGAGCAAGGTTCTAAGACCTAAATTAATAGGGTCGGAGAGGCCGTCTAGGCCCAATTTAGTAAAAATGCGATTTTCTCCGAGTAGTGGAACTAGATCAGCGATGGTTCCAATAGATACCAACTTAAGGAAATACGGCGTCCTGGAGGACCAGTCTAATTTTTCAAATAAAGCCTGGATTAATTTAAAAACAACCCCAACTGCTGCCAGTGATTTGTCTGGGTAGTTACAATCATGTCTCTGAGGATTAATGATCGCATAGGCCTCAGGAAGCGTAGTATCCGGGCTATGATGATCCGTAATCACTAAATCTATCCCAAGCTCTTGTGCTACTTGGCAGACTTCAAAGGCCCGGATCCCACTATCTACAGTTATTATTAGAGAATAACCGGATTCGTGGGCTTGCTCTACAACGTGAGCCTTTAAACCATAACCTTCATCCAGTCTTCCAGGAATATGGTAACCCACCTCCAGCCCCAGCATCTCTAAAGCTCTTTTTAAGATCACCGTGGAGGTTATCCCATCGACATCGTAATCTCCGTAGATGAACACCTTTTCTTTTGAATTCTGTGCGCGGAATATACGTTGGACAACCACCTTCATGTCCTGCATCAGGTCAGGATCATGCATGTCTTCAAGGCTAGGCTCTAAGAAGGATAAAGTTTCGGCAGGATCCTTGAACCCCCGACAGACAAGCATACCCCCCACTAGAGGAGAAATATTAAGGGCCCGACATAGATTCTGGACGTCATCCGGATCGGGATCACTTAGACTCCACCGGTAATTCACGGTTCAGAGTGTAACAAGCTGATATGCGATTTTCACTTCTCCTCAAGCTTCATCTTAAAGAATTGGTCCCGGGCTGATTGATTTTCAGGTTTAGACTTCAAAGTGTCTAAATCAAAAGACCAAGCAAGCTTGATGGCTTCTCCTGTAACCACGTTTTGGGCTCCGAATGTTAGCCAATAATTAGGATGAGCTGCCCGGATTGGCTCCCAGTCATGGAATAGGAGGTCTGGGATTCCACCTGAGACAAGCGCTTTAATGAATTCCGAATTCTGTACCAAAAGACTGAACACCTTTTCGAAATTCGAGTCTTTGGTAGGGGTTTCGAAGGCTTCCTCTCTAGGGTGGTTCGTAACATCTTCTAAAAGAAATTTCTCATCCACCAAATTTTCTGAATAGCTCTTTTCAAGATCACTCGATGAGGCTCCCGCCAGAAAATGAGGAAGATCTGATCTAGGAGCAGGTAATGGATAAAATTCAGGCTCTTCTGCATTCAAAAAAGCCCAGCCAGAGGAAACCTTCTGTATGAAAGTCCTCCGTATTTCTTCTGAGGTCGAGAGTAGTATCATGACTCCAAAAACAATTAACATGACCAGAGAGACAGAAATACTCCAGAATACATTCGATCTAGCAATGGATTCATTCCTGGTATTTCTAGCAACCGTTCGAATTTCATTGGCAGTCTTACGTAAATGCGTGCCGGCAGATGTCCCCTCAACTGTTCTACTCATTCAGTTGCTCCGGCTGTCCTTTTACGAGCCCTGTACTTTAAGTAGGACTGGATGAATTCATCTAGCCCTCCATCTAAAACAGTATCAACATCTCCCATTTCTTTCTTGGTGCGATGATCCTTGACTAATCTATAGGGGTGTAGAACATAGGAGCGTATTTGACTCCCCCAAGCTATCTCCGATTTATTCCCCTCTGTCTCGTCTAATTCTTCCTGGCGTCTCTGCATCTCTAGTTCGTATAGTTTGGAGCGCAGGATTTTCATGCACATATCTTTATTTCTGTGCTGAGATCTTTCGTTTTGACACTGCACTACGGTACCGGAAGGCTTGTGTGTTATACGCACTGCTGAATCAGTTACATTCACATGCTGCCCTCCTGCGCCTGACGACCTATAGGTGTCTATGCGGAGGTCTTTCTCCTCAATTACGATATCGACACTGTCATCAATTTCTGGAGCAACGAAAAGAGACGCGAAGGAGGTATGACGTCTGGCACCAGTATCGTAAGGTGAAATCCTTACTAGGCGATGGACCCCAATTTCTGCAGATAAGTAACCATACGCAAAATCCCCCTTTACCAGGAAGGTTACAGACTTAAGTCCAGCCTCATCCCCAGGCTGAAAATCCACTAACTCATTCTTGTAACCGGATTTCTCAGCCCATCTTAAATACATTCGGTACAGCATTTCAGCCCAATCCTGACTCTCTGTACCGCCCGCGCCGGGGTGGATTGTCACTATGGCGTTGCTCCCATCATCTTTGCCGGAGAGTAAAGTACGCACCTCTGTCTCCTCGACCACTTCCTTCAAACGCTCGACAAGAGTTCCGAGATCAGATTCAACATCTTCACCCTCTTTTTGCAACTCTAGGAGGGTCAGTGCATCGGATAATCCTTCTCGGCAAGATTCAGCTAACTTGATATCATTTTTCAGGCTTCGCCGGGCACGCAAA
>CAYXBG010000056.1:0-12117 GCA_964463145.1 uncultured Acidobacteriota bacterium | reverse complement strand
TGTTTGATTCGCCAATCAGAGTCCATGAAATCTGTTGCCAACCAGTCTAACAACTGAGGATGGGAGGGAGGAGATCCTCGAGTACCGAAATCGTCCGAGGTTGCAACAAGACCTCTACCGAACAGTTCCTGCCAGATACGGTTGACAGTGACTCTAGCAGTCAAGGGATTCTCGCGAGACACCAACCAACGGGCTAGTTCAAGACGGCTCAAAGGTGTATCCGAGGAGGGAAGAGGGAGCGCTCCGAGCAACCCCTCGCTAACTGACATACCCTTACGGTTCCATTGCCCTCTAAGATGAATATGGGTATCTCTGCCCCCTGCTCTCTCTCTCACCGTCTGAGCTTGGGTCAACCTGGGATAGGCATCATAGAGGTCGAATATCTTTTGGCGCAGTTCCTTGAAATTGAGTTCTTCTTCAACTTCATCCTCAAGTACACGTCTATAGTTGTCAATGAAATGATCGGTGAGACCGTCCTGTTCTCTTTGAGTACGGTTAGATGGATCAGCCTCTAATGTGTCTCGAGGATTGTCCAAACTGAGCCTGGCCGTTCCCCTATTTCGAGCATCTCTTAACAAAGCATCATAAGCCTTATCCCAAACCTGTGACTTGCCGGGATTGCGGCCCGTTTCAAGAAGTTTTTGTTCCCAAGCCGGCTGGTGTTCCAAAACACCATACTCTTCGAGCAATTTCTGTCTTTGGGCGCGATATATTGAACGGCTTCCTAGGTAAGGGCCGAGCTCCCCAGATAAAGGAGCATCTACATTCACATCATCCAGACTGTTGAAGAAAGCGAAGAGCTGATAATACTCTTTCTGGCTTATACGGTCATATTTGTGGTCATGACACTGAGCGCAGGCCACAGTCAACCCCATCCAGACAGTAGCCACTGTGTTGGTCCGATCAACAGTCCGTTCAAACCGAAACTGCTCCCGATCCGTCCCTCCTTCGCGATTTATAAGTGAATTGCGATGGAATCCAGTCGCCATGAGTGTATTTTGGTTCTTGTTAGGGGCCAGATCTCCTGCGATCTGATCAAGGGTGAATTGATCAAATGGCATGTCGCTATTCAAAGCTTCGATCACCCAATCACGATAGCGCCAGGCCCAGGGACGAACTCGATCTTGTTCATAGCCATCACTATCTGCATAGCGTGCCAAATCAAGCCACTGGAGAGCCCACCTCTCACCAAATTGCGGAGAAGCTAGAAATCGGTCGACTAGCTCTTGATAAGCTTCAGGTCGATTGTCCTTGAGAAATTGATGGATCTCATCTGGATTTGGCGGGAGTCCTGTTAAATCGAAGCTCAAACGGCGGACAAGAGTTGCTTTATCTGCCTCGGCAGAAGGGTTCAACCTCTCGCTTTCCAAGCGAGAGAGAACGAAAAGATCAATCGGGTTACGGGCCCAAGCCCTATTCAAAACCGCAGGAGGTGATGGATTGAGTACTGGGTCAAATGCCCAATGGCCTGTAGCTTTACTTGGAACCACTGCATTTTCGTCACCCAATTGGTCGGAGTTCAGGCTACCTTTCTGCGACACCTCAATAACAGCCCCTTGATCTATCCATTGTTTGATTAATTGTATCTCTGCAGTTTCTAACGGAGGCGCCTTCATAGGCATCCTACTAAACTCACCCTCCTCGATACCGAGCACAAAGTGCATCAAAGAACTTTCTGCCGCCATTCCGGGTAGAACTACTGGGCCATTGTGGCCTCCGAGTAAGGTCTTCTCACCGGTGTCCAGCCGGAGTCCATTTTCTTGTCGATCAGGGCCATGACAGGAAACACATTTCTGCTGGAAAATCGGGTCGATATCGCGCTCGTACTTGATCGCCAGATCCTGTGCAGGAGACATCGGGCTCACACTAATAGTGCCTAAACCAAACAGCAACCCAATCACAGTGTGTTTATTCCGCAATGATAGAATCATAGACACCCTCAATATAGGAAGACTCATCTATTTTACAATAAAAGTCGCTAGCTGTCAGGGCCATCACTTTCACCTTAATCGAGGAAGGTCGGATAAAGGCAATCGTAGATACTTTATCCGGCGGCGATTCCAGGTATAGGTGATGTGCAAATCCCCTCGTTCCCCCTGAATAAGTGCTGGATATGAATACTCCCCCGGATCGTTTTCCAGGGTCCGAAACATCTGGAAATGGATGCCATCTCGACTGATTGCCATATTGAGCGGTGTTCGGTCATTATCAGAGTGGTTATAAATGACCAACACTCGCCCATCATCTTGCAACCTCAAGGCATCTATGCCGGAATTGGGATTGGGAAGATCGATAGGCCTGGCCCGAGACCAGGTTAGACCCTTATCTTTGGAATCAGCTGTGCAGATTTTTCCGGTCAGTGCTGTCGATCGCGCATAGAGGCGCAGGTGATCACCTTGCATCCAAACGACGGAGGGTTGAATGATTCCATCTGTCCGTGACCATTCTGAAGATCCTGGAACTGCAGGAAGGGATTGGCCTTTAACAGCGGAACGCTCCAAATTTTTCGCTAACACTACGGGGCCTGCCTTAGCCCAGGTTGCTCCCTGATCGCTACTCCACTCGATCCAGCAAGCCCAAGAACGATAACTTTCCACAGATGTGCCGCTGATAACAGTTCCATCACTTAAAACCAAAGGCTTCGTCCTTGCTGGACCATAAACTCCGGCGGGAAGATGCTCTATGGGGGACCAAGTCTTTCCTTCATCAGTACTCCATCGGCGGCCTGCCGTCCAACTCACGGGATGGTCCCCGAATTTGTAATAAAACCAAAGTCGGCCATCCTGTGTATAGAATAAAACTGGATTGTAGGAGGATGCACCAGGCTCTCGCACCATTTGAACAGGAGCAGACCAACCATCTTCAGTGCGACGAGCACCCCAGATAGCAACATCCTCTGCCCCTTCTCTAGAGCCAGCAAACCATGCTGCCATCATGTCCCCGTTTCTTAGGGCAACTACTGTTGACGCATGACACTCCGCAGAAGCACCGCGGGTAAATATAAACTCATTAACACCCTCGATCTGCCTATCCAATAGTCCCAAAAAACACCTCAACAGTTTCTATTATGCTACTCCCACCTTAAATCTTTGCCGTAAAGACGCTGATCTAGGGCGCCCATTTTTTATCAGTATCTAGGTAGTGGCAAGTTTTTTCCGAAAAGGGATCTGACGAATTCTAGCCACTCCATCCGAGAGCACCAAGAGCTTTGCACTGCCCAGAAACAAGTATAAAACCATTTCTGTTAGACTTCTTTCCCCATTCTTGGCAGAATTTCACCAGAAAATTAAAAAGGCCAGCAAGGCAATCGTCCATGACTTGCCTCTGTCAGTAGAGGCCTGGATAGACAGGTCGACCAGCAGTAAAGCCGAGCATGCTACCCTAAAGGGTACTCACCTCACGGCAATGAACAAAGGGTCGACCCAATCATACCGGGCCTCAAAAATGGAGAATATATGGTAAAGCAAAAACATCGATTTATCCCTCTTTTTTTGGCAACTTGCCTGGGCATCTCTCTGACGATAAAAGCAGGCGGTTTCTGGGATAAAATACCCTACACGCAGTGGGATGGTAAGCAGCTTCAAAAGATCCTGAACGACTCCCCCTGGGCAAAAAAGGTTAGGGTCTCAATGAGTGGCGGGAAAAAGGGGAGACGTTCCGGAAGCGGTAGATATCAGCCAGGACAACAGAAAGGTTTCAGTGCTCAGGACATCTCCGGGGGCTTACCGCGAGGGCAAGAGGTAGGCTCCGCTCCCTCTGGCAGCAGCGGCGGCGGCCGAGGCGCAGGATCTCGACGAGCTTCCGGGCGGACTCTGCTAATCCGCTGGGAAAGCAGCCTCCCTCTGAAGCAAGCACGACTTATGAACTCCCCAATGATTCGAGACGCTTCATCTCAAACCATTGAAAGGTACCTGAACCGCAAAGACTCCAGCTATATTGTCAGCCTAGAAGGACTACCATCTGTCATTTTTGATCGCCTTGACCCTGAACGTCTCTCTCGAAGGGCTACTCTGACACGGAAAAATCATGATCCGATTCAGGCCCAGTCAGTTCGACTTGTAGGACAAAAAACTCCACTTATATTTTTTCTTTTTCCAAAGGATGACCCGATCACCCTCAAGAACAAGGATGTTGAACTCCAGATCGAGCTATCCAGCACTGTGATCAAAAAGAAATTTAAAGTTAAAGATTTCCTGTTCCAAGGGCGCTTGGAGATCTGAATGGCCACTCTCTCAGAGCCGTTTATTTTGAAAATAAAACTCTGGAAGGACTTGTGCTCAACGGTTAAGATGGACTGCCCTAGTATTAACAATCAAGAGCCGAGAAATAAGGAAATCCATGAGCAAATCATTCTATAAAACTTTAGTCTACAGTCTCGGTATTCTCCTCACATCTAGTTTACTACTCGCAGATACCTCAACGGAAAACCGTCCTAATTTCATTTTTGTTTACACTGACGACCAGGGTCCATGGGCTTGGGGTCTCGACGATCCAGATGCGAGGACTCCCAACATGGACCTCATAGCGAATCAGGGCGCTCGGCTAATCAATAGTCTTACAACCACTCCTGTATGCAGTCCTTCAAGGGCAAGTCTTATGGCAAGTAGATACAGTTCAGAACTGGGAATAACCGATTATATTGCTGGGGCTTCTGAACCCAACGTGGGACTAGATCCTGAGGTAATCACCTGGCCTGAGATGCTCTCGCAAGCTGGATATACTACGGGATTGGTTGGAAAGTGGCATCTCGGGACTGCGGACCGGTTCCATCCAACACGCCACGGCTATAATTATTTTGCCGGATTTCCCACTGGCGGTAGTACTTCCCTCAACCCCACTGTGGAGATAGAGGGCAAACCGCAGGTCGTCCAGGGCTGGACACCTGATGTGTTGACTGATTTGGCCATTAATTTTGTCAGGAGTCACCAGGCTACACCTTTCCTTCTATCCCTCCATTTTTGGGCTCCGCATGCAAATTCCCATGAGAGGACTCCGGACAACGATCGGACCTGGCTACCCCTAAGCGATGCCGAATGGTCACACTTTTCAACGTTAGATCCCACTTTACCGGAACCTGATTACCCATTTCTCGATATTGCCAGGACCAAACGGATGCGAAGAGAGTATTTGGGCAGCATAGCAGCTGTTGATCGCAATTTGGGTCGACTTCTCCAATTACTAGACGACCTGAACCTATCAGAGAACACGGTTGTAATATTTAGCTCGGACAATGGGTTTAACATGGGCCATCACGGTACCTGGCACAAGGGGAATGCTCGCTGGCTTTTATTGGAAGGCATCCAACCTACCGGTTCTAATCCGTGGGATTTAAACCCAGACAATAGCCCTCGACCTTACGACAATGAAAAGTACACTCGACCTTACGACAATGGCAAAGGTTCATATACTCGAGCGAATCTTTGGGATAATTCACTGAAGGTCCCAACTGCAGTACGCTGGCCAAAAGCCATAAAACCAGGGACTATCATCAAACAGACGATCAGTGTTATGGACTTCTATCCCACCATCCTCGCCATGGCCGGCGTCAGCTTGCCTTCTGGTGAAACCATCCGTGGAAAAAACTTTCTGCCTCTCCTCAAAGGAAAAGAACTCGATTGGGATAATAATTTCTTTGGTCAATACTTTATGGACCACGCCAACATAAGGGCAGAACTCCGATGCTGGCGGACACCAGAATGGAAGCTAGTTCGTGATTTCCTGCGGAGTGGAGTAGATGAGCTCTACAACCTCAGAGAAGATCCTGAGGAGAAATACAACCTAATCGGAAGTCAAGATCCTAATATCCGAAGGATTCGGCACCAGCTAAACCGGGAGCTACGCGATAAAATGCGTGAAATTAACGATATAGAGGCCGTCCATGGTTGGCCGACTAGCAATTGAGAACCTGTAGAGTTTAGATTAGCAGTTTCAAAAACTTCAAACTCCGTGAATTGCATTGCTTGAAATTCGACCTCTTGATACCACTGCTATCCTTCTGTATTTACTGGGCATGAGTGCCATGGCACTCTACTTTTCCAAACGTAATACCAATACGGAAGAGTACTTCGTTGGAGGCCGTTCGTTCCCAGGCTGGGCCATTGGGATCTCTCTGTTAGGCACTACAATTAGCTCAGTTAGTTTCCTCGCTTTTCCTGCCGCTGCCTATGCCCTCGATTGGCGCCTCCTAGTTCCCAACCTTTGCCTCCCCTTCGTGGCGATTTTAGCCATCATTGTATTTATACCCTTTTTCCGAAGGGCAAAGCTGACCTCAGCCTTTGAATATCTAGAAGACCGTTATGGAAGTGTCGTTCGCCTTTACGGCACAATCAGCTACATTCTTTTGGCGCTACTGAGAGTAGGAAAGTTTCTTTTCCTGGCATCCATACCATTAAGTCTTTTCAGCGGCCTGCCAATGCCTACTGTAATCCTTCTTCTAGGAATTTTTGTCGCCTTTTATACAATTTTAGGAGGAATTGATGCCGTAATTTGGTCGGATGTAATTCAGACCATAGTCTTAATTGTAGGAGGCCTGATTTGCGTGGTTTTTATCGTGTGGAAACTGCCTGGAGGAATTGATCAAATATTTGAGGTAGCAGGAGCATCAAACAAATTTCACCTTGGAAGTACGGATTGGAATTTCAGTGAACGCACTTTCTGGACTGTCACTCTTTTGGGAATCTTCAGTTGGCTCACTAATTATTCCGCTGACCAAAATTTCATTCAACGGTATGCAGCATCCCGATCGACACGTGATGCTCGCATGGCAACGGCCACCTTCTCACTCCTAGCTGTACCCACCTGGACATTCTTCTTTTTGATCGGAACTTGCCTGTTTGTCTTCTATTCGGTCTTACCTGATCCTCATGTGGCGCAACTTGAGGCCGACGAAGTATTCCCCTTCTTTATTCTTTCACAAATCCCAGCTGGCCTCGCCGGATTGATCATCGCTGCTGTACTGGCAGCTGCTATGTCTTCTCTCGACTCCAGCATTAATGCTGTGGCAACATTAACAGTGGTGGATCTAATCCGACCAAGATTCATCAAGGGTCGAGGTGACGGTTTCTACTTAAAAGCAGCCAAACTAGTGGCGATCCTAACCTCGGTAATCATGATTCTATTGGCCTGGCTCTTTAGCAATATGCCCAAAGAAAGTATGGCCGATTTGGGTTGGATAGTTGTCTCTGTTTTCGGTGGTTGTTTGGTGGGTTTGTTTATGCTGGGGTTCTTCTCTACGAAGGTGGATAATCAATGTGTTTTGGTCGCTCTACCAATTTCAATTCTCCTGAACTTTTATTTAATGCTAAATACGGTTGGGTGGTTACCACAAGAGTGGAGTGTAAATATTCACGCCTACTGGGTCGGAATCCTAGTGAACATAGTGTTTGTCTGCCTGGCTTACGGGATCAGTCTAATCCTCGGCAAACCTCCTGGAAGACAATTAGAAGGACTAACGATCTGGACACGGGAGAATACTAGAAAAATTAAGACCGTCTGAACAGCGGCTTGTAAATAGTATCTCTTTAGAGTGAACTAGCCTTACTCTTGCTGATTTCTCAGAATGGACTGGACTTGCCGTAGAGCTTCACGAGCAGAAGTAAAGTCGGGGTCAATCTCCAAGGCCCTTGCAAATTGGGCTGCTGCTTCTTCCCATCTAGCCTGCTCTGCAAACACATTCCCTAAATCGTTAACTGCAAGGGTAAAGATAGGACGAATAGATATTGCCCTTCGTAAATGTAATTCGGCAAGTGCCCATTGCCGCTGACTTCCGTACAATGTCCCCAAATTGTAATGAGGATCGGCAAATTCCTCTATCTCTATAGCCCATTTAAATTGCCGCTCAGCCTCGCTGAGTCTACCCTCTGATAAAAGTGCCACCCCTAAATTATTACGAGTCAGAGGGTCTCTAGGCAGAAGATCTAGTGACTTTTTAAAACGGGAAATAGCAGCAGCCCAGTCCCCCCGGTTAGCCAAAAGTGTTCCCAAGCGACCATAAGCAAGTCCAAAATCTGGGTTGCTGTCAATTGCGCGGGAGAAGTGAAGGCTAGCCTGCACTTGATTCCCTATCTCTTGATAGGCACTAGCCAAATTGTAATGAGCCTCAGCGTGGGATGGGTTAATCTTAATTGCCTCCTTGAAATGGAGTATTGCTTCTGAAATTTCACCCTTGGCTACTAACCCGCTACCAAAATTGAAGTGAGCGTTATCTTTGTTGCGTCCGAATTTCAACTGAAGTTTATAGTTTTCATCCCAAGCTTTCGCTTCTTTCCCGTGAAAGTCACGATTAAGCACAACTCGTTCATCCTTAGTTGACGTAACCACTTGAAACCAGAGATCTCCCATTTCGTTCTCCGTTTGCTCACCCCAAATTATGCGCCGAGGTGGTTGGAAAGGGTTACGGGGGTTGGATGAGGAGTTGTTGTACTCGTATCTCATGGAGAGAACAGTGCCTTTTGGTAAAAAATATGGCTCAAGATACCGATATTCATCTTGCCAATCGAAGTTCCAACGCTTGATTTCAAACAGGGTCTCACGGCGACCATTCGGAAAAGTCGCCCAGGCCTGCATCTTGCTAGCTAGAAGATGGGCGTGAGGGTAAACATTGAGCAGCTCTACATCCGTTGGAAGTCTATACTCATCCGAAACCACATAATCGGTGGAATCAGCGGGGATCTCTATAGCAACAGATCCCATGCGGAGTATGACTGGTTGTCGTGTTGGTTCCTGATCCGTGAAATAAAGCCCTAGAGAAGACTGTATTTTTTCAGGCTTACCAGTGGGTACAAGATGTAATTCTAGGACTACAGCCGTTCCGGGCTTGAGTCTCCAGCTGAATTTAGGATCTCGCAAAATAGGCTGCTTGCCGGGAGTCCATCCCAACCAATGACCGTCTGGATCTGAAACATTTACCCGTCCCATGCCTTCAGAAAAACCAGGTGCTGGGTCCTGATCGTCAAGCCGTTTTGAGAGGCCCGTTGTATCGATCAACATACGGGCATGGTGCACGATTCTCTCATTACCAGGCTGAAACTCGAACCCTCTGACAAATCGACTTGTTTTTAGTGGGTTAACGAGTGTGAAGTAACGGATTACATCACCACCTTCTTCCTTCAGAGAATACTCTTCTTCCATCTTAAGGATCAGGTCAGGCTCACCCAACTGCCAGTCGCTTGACCATTCAGGCATCGGAGGGGCCTTAGAGGGATCTCCCCTCAGAGTTCCGGTTTCTGCCCACTCCTTTAACAGTCTTATCTCGCTTGAATCCAATCGACGATTGTTCTCAAAAGCTAAATGCCCGGGCTCTGGTAGCCAAGGAGGCATGTAACGACTACTAGTCACCTCAGCTATCTGCCTAGCTCTCTTCCTGGCATCTTGCCAGGTCAATAATGAAAATGGAGCAGCTCCGTCGGGCCGATGGCAGGCACCACACTTATTGAACAAAATAGGGGCGATGTGGCGACTAAAATCTGGCGCCTCAGAAACTCTCTCATTTACTGTCCCTGTCCGGGCAAAACTAACCGCCATAACAGGCATCAACAACAGGAGGTTCGTACAAACCAATAAGCAATGGGCCAGAGTTACTTTCATAGAAGACTAGAAATTCTCCGCAGTACAATTGCACCAGAAATAAGTGGCTAGGGTCAAGTACTGAATGGGCTAAAAAATAAAGAAAGGGCGCAAAAAAAAAGGCCCGGCTCTCTCAAAAAGAGAACCGGGCCCTTAAGGTTAATCGCTCAATAAAGAGCGAATATTGTTAAAGGAGCCTTACCACTCCAACCGTGCGTTGACCTGAGTCACGCGCGCACCATACGTAGACCTCAACACTCCGAAGGTTCCAGAACTAGCACTAGTCTGGGTGTTTCTGAAGTTGGTCTGGTTAAACGCGTTGAACAGATCCATTCTCACACTGAACACAGCTGAATCGGTCACGTAGAATTTCTTCGACAGTGAAAGATCCACTTCCCAGAATCCTGGATCGTGGAACTGGTTCCGACCGAGAGTACCGCCTCGAACTGGATTACCAGCCGAGTTCTTTGCGACTACCTCGAAACAGCTCTTGTTGAAGTACTGCATATTCGATTGGCTCGAATTGATAGCAGAAGACAGACTCTGGCAGACGAAGTCAGGCCGGGAGCTGTTAATTGAACCACCACTTTGTCTGATGGATCTAACCGCTCCAGTTGAAGCCTCGAAGATACCTCCGATACCCCATCCGCGAGTCAATAGCTCCTGAGCTTTGCCAGCACCTTCCGCTCCTGGGATCTCATAAAGCCAGCTAACAGTGGCTCTGTGAGGGGTCTGGTGACCCACCCATCCGCGGTTGAGTGTCTGATCCATAACGGTCTTACCGTTTTCATTGCCTGGCTCAGGGTGTGTTACATCCTGAGGCGAGTTGTTGCTGCCGCAGCAGGACATATCGCCACGAGAATATGACAGAGACTTAGCCCAGGTATAGGCAAAGTCAGCCGTCAGCCCAGCACTAAAACGTTTCGAGAGTTCTACCTGTAGTGAATGGTAGACACTTGAATCGTCATTAGAGTTGTAGGCTACACCCGAAACGTTGGTATAGGTACGTGCACCTGTTGCACGTTCGCCTCGGTTTAAAGCCAACTGGTTCTGCAAGCGGGTTCCGTGAGATCCAACATAGCTGAGATCAAGGACGACGTCGTCCGACAGCTGACGCTGGATACCAAAGGTCCACTGCTGACTAGCTGGGTTAGCAACGTACGGATCTAGAGCACCACCACCTCGATAGCCATCTACCTCGGTGAAAGCCTTGGCAGAAGTACCGTTGTCGCAGGCTTCAAAACCCGTCACATACTTCGGATGGAAGTTACAACCTAACGAAGCCGTCTCAGCTGCACTCAGCCAAATCGAGTTCGTGTAAGTATCGTCCCTCTGGATGTCAACAACACCGGAAAAGGTGTTGAAACGGCTGATAAACATACCGTAGCCACCCTTGATGACGGTTTTGTCATCCGCAGAGTAAGCGAAGCTAACACGTGGCGCGAAGTTAATCGGGTCACTGCTGTAGTAGTCACCTGGATTCCGGAACTTCTGACCAAACGGTAAGACTGGGTTAAAGAAAGCGTCATCTTCAACCGTGATTACCGAATAGTAGTCATAACGGATTCCTAGGTTAAGAACCAACTTAGGGGTAACTCTCCAGTCATCCTGTAAGAAGCCACCAATCTGCCAGTTATAGATATACTTGGGTTTCTTACCGAAACGGTAGAAACACCTGGTTGGCACGTTACCGATGATTTGTGCTGCAGTATCGTAGAAGCACCGAGGAGTTCCGTTAGAAACCCTGTTTCCGCGCTGCCACTGATAAATGCCACCAAACTTGAGTGAGTGGTCGCCCTTAGTAGTAGCGATCACGTTCTCAAGGGTTAGCGTATCACCGTCCTTACCAAATAGCCGGCTCTGTTGTGAATCCCAGCCATCGAGGTAAGCACCCATGATGCCATCGCGATTGAGGGCATCCTGGCGGATGAATGTGGTTGAGTTAAGACCACCACGGAGCTCGTTGCTCCAGGTTGGCGCTGACATCGTCCAGGCACCACTGTAGGCCTTCTGGCCACCAATCCACGATCTGCTATTAAGCTTTTGTACACGTGGAATGGTTCGTGAAGGATCGAAGTAGGTGTAGCGGAAGTTCACAGCATTGGTCTGGTTAGGATGATAGTCCCACCTGATAATGAAGTGATCGTCCTCACGCTCTTCTGCACCCATACCAGAGAAAGATGCCTGACCGGTACCACCTGCTGCGGCAGTAAGGTCATTGCTCGTTGGCGCTGGCCAACCGTCCAACCAAGTTTTGTAAAGAGGTTCTGAAGCAAGCATTAAGCCTCGGATCTCAGTACTCGGGACACCACCTGAAACGGAAGAGGATGCTGTCAGGCGATAGCTTTCCCAGGCACCGAAAATGAACATTTCATCTTCGATGATGGCGCCACCAGCTGAAGCACCAAACTGGTGGAAAACCAGTGGGGCTTTGCCGCTAGTGAACTGGTACCTAGCATTAAGGCCACCAGCCTGATAGTTCCAAAACATACTTCCGTGGAAGTCGTTGGTCCCTGTCTTGGAGATAACGTTGACGTTGCCACCAACCGCGTT
>CAYXBG010000055.1:0-12142 GCA_964463145.1 uncultured Acidobacteriota bacterium | reverse complement strand
CGACACGGCCTCGATCGGGGTTGGACAGTTTTGCCATATGCTCCGTCGGAATGTTCCAATGATTTACATTGTCGAGAACAATGGGGTTTATGGGTTGACCAAAGGTCAGTTTTCAGCGACCGCGGATATTGGCTCAAAGCTGAAAACCGGCGTTACGAATGATCTTCCTGCCATTGATTTATGTTTACTGGCAATTGAGCTCGGCTGCAGCTATGTGGCTCGGTCTTTTGCCGCCGACCCCAAACAATTGGTAGCGTTGCTACAGGGGGCACTTAGTCATGGAGGCAGTTGTGTTCTAGATGTCATAAGTCCGTGTGTTACTTTTAATAATCAGCCAGACTCGACCAAAAGCTATACTTGGGCTAAAGAACACGAAGAACTCCTGCATGAGATAGACTTTGTACCCTACATTGAACAGTTGGAACCCGTGGATTATGAGGACGGCACTGTGACCGATGTCGAAATGCACGACGGATCCCATCTACGGTTACGCAAAGTCGACCGCGACTTCGATCCCATGAATAAAGTACGGGCTCTCGAGGTTTTGCGCCAGTCAGCCGATGCGGGAGAGTTCTTGACAGGACTCATTTACGTTAACCCAGTGGGTGAAAATTTCATCGATCGGCTTAGTCTTATCGAAAAGCCTCTTCACCAGATGGATGAAAGACAGCTTCGACCTCCTAAGGAAGCACTGGAAGAAGCAATGCGGGAGCTTGCCTAAGATAGCCCCACAGTCTGAGGGTAATCTAGGTAAGGGTCTTTTACACGATCTTGGGTTCTCTGAGAACTTTGTCCAGATTTTTTCAGTTATGTGGTCTTGAGTCTTGCGGTGCTGATATTCTGTGGAGGTCAATTGCTTTTAGAGCTCTTCTCTTGAGGGGGGCAGGCAAGTGAATAATGGTGAAGGCGATATGCATAGACTGGTTCAGAAGCTTCTCATATTTACCCTCTTAGTTCTTGTAGCTGGAAGCTGGGGAGCTTCGGATGACCGATCATGGGGCCGCGCTATGAGTAATCCTATCCTGTGGAAGTATTTCAGTAGATTAGCCGTTGGTGCCAGGTCAGCGTTCAATCTCGGTCAAAATCGCATGGAACTTCGCGGTCTGGTGACCCACTCATCCGTGGTTGAGCCTCGTCTTACCGTCGGCTTGGAACGGCGGACTCGACATCTTATACGGTCCTTTCTTCAGAGGGTTGAAGTGCAAACCGAGTTACTTAGATTGAATACTGAGCGACTTATTTTCTTTACCGAAGAGAACACATCATATAGGGGGGGCTCTGTGAAGGAATTTCGGGGGTGTTTAATCGGTCTCGAAAAAGCCTCTGATAAACTGAGAAAGCTTTTGAATACTGTGTTTATGGGTCTCAACCGGAATGTCAAGGTGGACCGACACGAGGCACCTGCAGTGAAAAGTTCTGTTGATTTTCATAGGGCGCTTGAAATACTTGGGAGAGAGGCTTCTTCAGCAGAAAGAAAGGTGCAGGACTATGTATTTGGACGTAATAACGTCGTTTCTATCGAGCAATTAAAGGGATCTAACATGCTGGTATCTCTGGAAAGAGTCCGGAACATAGCCCGTCACCTCAAAAAAGAATTTCAAGACTACCCGACATGGAAGGAATAGGCTGGCTCTCTACACTTCCTCCTTTGGTAGCAATATATTTAGCGATTCATACGCGTCGGGTAATTTTTTCACTTGGGATCTATATCTGGTTAGGTTGGACGCTTCTTGCCGGGGGCAATCCATTCCTAGGATTGATGGACTCTCTGAATGCGTTTTTGGCAACAGTCGTTCAACCGAACAACCTAAAGATCCTATTTTTTAGTGGCCTAATCGGCTCCCTCATTGTTTTTACCCAACGTTCGGGCGGTGTGGAAGGATTTATCGTCTGGGTGGAAGAACGCAATGCGATGAGCTCCAGGCGATCTGTCCGAATTCTTACACTCCTGGTCAGCATGATTCTTTTCGCTGAAGGCAACTTCGGACTTCTGGTATGCGGCTCTATCTCCAGACCTCTGTTTGATAGGACCAAAGTAGCTCGTGAAAAACTAGCCTACATTATTGATGCAACATGTGCTCCGAAATGCATTTTGATCCCCTTGAATTCCTGGGGAGCTTATTTGATTGGGTTACTTGCGGCACAGCAGGTAGCTCGTCCGACGGCTCTTTTTCTTTCTACATTGGTACTTAACTTCTATGCCATCCTTTCTTTAATGTTAGTACTGGCGGTTACTTTATTTGACTGGAACATTGGTCCTATGGGTAAGGCTGAAGAGCGGGTCCGGGTGTCCGGGCAGGTACTTCCCAAAGGAGCTAATCCGCTAATTTCACAAGAGGTTAGTAAGGTATCTAAAAAAGAAGGTATATCAAGCAGAGCTTTGAACATGGTCGCACCTATTCTTTGCATGATATGTGTTGTTCCCTGGGTGCTTTGGAAAACGGGGGAGGGTGATCTAATGGGAGGAGATGGAGCAGCAGCCATCCTGTGGGGCGTTATCGTGGCGCTTGTCCTGGCTGCAATCATGTACCGTATCCAGGGTATTTTGACTGTTACGGAATTAATTGATGACTTGTTCTTAGGGATCAAAGGATTGATGCCTGTCTTGATAATTCTGTCCTTCGCTTTTACGATCTCAACAACGACAATAGCCCTAGGTACGGGCACGTTTATTGCACAGGCAGTGCATACATGGATGCCCGTTCAGCTCATGCCGGCTCTTATTTTCTTGCTTTCCTGTTTCGTGGCTTTCTCTACTGGGACCTCTTGGGGAACGTTTGCTATCATGATACCGATTGTGCTGCCTCTATCGCAGATGTTGGGAGTAGATCCATCTCTGGCATTAGCAGCAGCACTAGGAGGGGGGATTTTTGGAGATCATTGTTCTCCGATTTCCGACACTACAATCTTGGCTTCGATGGCAGCTGCTACGGATCACATCGCTCATGTCAGAACGCAGATTCCATACGCTTTGCTGGCCGCTTCGGGAGCCCTATTACTATTTGTTCTTTGCGGGTTTCTTTTCTAGGAAGAGTCTAGTGGGAGCAACTGTTTAGGTGGGCAGCAACTGTCTGGTTTGATAAGGTTTTTCTCGAGGCTGAGGTTGACAGCAATAGTTAATATGGGAAAAGAGATTTGGGGAAGGTTATGTACCCGAAAATAATTGAACTAGGGCCTATTACACTGCATACCTACGGGCTTCTGCTGGCACTAGCATTTTTGGCCGCCATTTCATTGTTAGTTCGTCAGACTGAATCTGGTGAGGTGCCCAAGAACAAGATCTGGGATTTGGGTTTTGTAGTGATCATCTCGGCTTTGTTGGGGGCTAAGCTCCTGATGGTTCTGACTAACTTTGATTATTACGCGAGCCAGCCTTCTCAATTCTTGCGTCTAGCTTTTTGGAGGTCAGGGGGTGCTTATTTTGGTGGGCTTCTCGGGGCTATCGCAGGGAGTTATTGGTATATTTCTCGTACCCCTGAGATGCGGTTTTGGGCTATAGCTGATGCTGCAGCACCAGCTATAGCTCTCGGACAAGCAATTGGTCGGTTGGGTTGTTTCGGAGCTGGATGTGATTATGGGAAGCCTAGTGATTTGCCGTGGGCTGTGACTTTTACTGATGAATATGCAAGCCAAAATGTCGGAGTCCCTCTGAATATTTCGCTGCATCCGACACAACTGTATGAATCTTTCGCCACTCTACTACTGTGTCTAATACTCTACAATATCCATAGGTCGCAACGTTTTAGAGGCCAAGTTTTTGCCTACTATATGATTGGATATGGGTTGATTCGTTTTTCGAATGAGTTCTTCCGTGGTGATGTGGGTCGGGGTCTCTTTTTTGACGGCCAGGTTTCCATCCACCAGCTGATAAGTATTAGCTTGATTCTAGTGGCAAGTGTGTTCATTTTCCGAAATCGGGTGATGCCCATTGGGTCGCGCAGTGTCTGAGCAGATCTCTATATTGGTGGATTCGCGCGGTGTAGGGCAACGATTAGACCATCACCTCAATGCCCAACTAGAGGAAAGTCGTAGCCGTATCAAGAAGTGGATCTCGGCAGGCTATATTTTACTCAATGACAGGTCAGTCAAGGCTGGATACCGACTAAGATCAAACGATCTAATCACGATACAACGGGTTACGTCTGAGATCTCTAGCCTTGCACCTCAATCAATTCCTTTGAACATTGTATTTGAGGACGACGACCTTGTAGTGATCGATAAGCAGCCTGGACTTGTGGTACACCCCGGCGCTGGTAATACTTCCAATACCCTTGTGAATGGATTGCTTTATCACTTTGAAGAAGTAAGCCGCAGTCATTCTGTACGGCCTGGTATTGTACATCGACTAGATAAAGACACTTCGGGGCTCTTGGTGGTTGCCAAGAATGACAGAGCACATGAACTACTAGCTCAGCAGTTCAGAGAAAGGTGTGTTGAGAAAGTATATCTGACGTTGGTACATGGTATCCGGATACAAGACTCTGGGGAGATTGATGCACCAATTGGCAGGCATCCTAAAATTAGAACCCGAATGACTGTTGGAGGACAGGTGAGCCGGTCTGCAAAGACAAAGTTTCTGGTTAAAAAAAGATTCTCTGAATTTTGTTTTCTGGAAGTGGAACTTTGTACAGGTCGGACACATCAAATTAGGGTGCACATGGGCTCGATTGGCTGTCCAGTAGCAGGGGATCCTTTATATGGGCAAGGCAGAGATAAGCAAATTACGCAGTTATCTGTGAGAAGGGCTATTGGAAGTCTGGGGCGACAGTTCCTTCACTCCAGTTACTTGCGTTTCGAGCATCCGACTAGCTGCGATTCTGTAGAGTTTAGATCTGAGCTACCTGAAGATCTTGATGCAATCTTGAGGCTTTTGAAATAATGGGACATATCAAAATTCAGCTGATGCATATTATTTTCTTAACCGGGTTGTTGTCCGTTTCATTTATCACAGGACAGTCATTAAACAAGAAAGACGATCCGATACGTGTCCAGGTAAAGACTGTAAACATCCTTGTTTCGGTTCACGATAAGGACACTGGAGAGTTTATAAAAGGACTCACTAAAAAGGACTTTGAAGTATATGAGGATGGTCGTCTCAATCCGATCACCAACTATGTAGAAGAGACCAATCTTCCACTTTCGATTGCCCTTTGCGTTGACACCAGTTCCAGTGTACGGGTCAAAATGCAATTTGAGAAAGAAGCGGCTACTGATTTCATTTACTCGGTAATGCGCCCGAAAGATCAAGCTCTTCTTCTAGAGTTTGATACTGCGGCCACGTTACTTCACGATTTTACGTCGAACCCTAATGATCTTACTCGAGAAATTGGACGCCTGCGTGCCGGGGGAGGGACTTCTCTATACGATGCGATTTACCTTGTTTCGGAACAGAAAATGACCGAGGTGCAGGGACGTAAGGCTATCGTGATTCTCTCGGATGGAGCCGACCAGACAAGCGAGTATCGATTTGAGGATGCGTTACGAGCTTCCTTTCAGGCTGAAGCTGCTATATATGCAATTAGTACGACTAGATTTGGAGCTGATATTGATCATGAGGGAGATAATGCACTTAAGCAGCTTTCGCAGAATACTGGAGGGAGGGCTTATTTCCCCCACTCAGTCTCACAGCTATCAGCTGCTTTCAAAGCGATCAACAAGGAATTACGAAACCAATACAGCATTGCTTTTACTCCTATTGACGACAGAGACGATGGAACCTTTCGGAAAATTAGGATCAAAGTGAAGCGTAAAAATACTATCCTCTACTATCGGAAAGGTTATTTCTCAAACCTTGTGCGTAAAAAATGAGGGAGTCTATATTAGACTTGTTGGTCCTTCTTCTGGGTTAAATTAAATCGTATTCGACGGCTGAGGGGAGCTCACACTGTTGTAGTAGTCGATAATAAGCGGCGTGACTGTATTTATCTCTTTTTGAGTAGCCTATCTCCAATATGCGAGATTTAAGCCGGATTTCTGCTATGACCCACTTCTCCTGCTGAGGTGTTAGCGAGCCATCTCGGAGGCACTTTATAAGAGCGCGTACTCGATGTCGGTCCAGTCCCCAACGGGATCGGGATAACTGGTCAGGGTGTCCTCCATACTTTGTCACTAACTTCTCTGTAAGGAAAAGAATGGGGGCGCGTGCAGTAAGTCTTAGCCAAAGCTCGTAGTCTTCGCAAACTGGATAAGTCTCATCGAAACCCCCACACTTATCTAAAAGTTGGCGGTTTACCAGGATAGAACTAGGGCTGATCAGGCATAAACGGACAGAATGATGAAAGATCCAGCCTCCGTACTTACGATGTTTTTTTTTGGGGTTTACCCTGATACCGTTTCGGATCCATATTTCATCGGTATGGATAGCCTGGTAGTTGGGCCGATTTTCCAGCGCTTTTAACTGAGTCTCAAGCTTGGCAGGTCTCCAAGTATCATCGCTATCCAAGAAAGCAATCCAATTAAATCGAGCTTCAGAGAGTCCTCGGTTTCTGGCTGCGGAGACACCAAGATTGGGTTGTCTGATATACCGTATCCGATCAGAAAGGAATGGTTCTATGGCAGTCTTGGTGTCATCTTCTGAGCCATCATCGATGACTAGTATTTCCCAGTCTTTAAATGTTTGTGATTTTACTGAAGCTACTGCCGCCAATAGAGGCTCTTTGCGGTTAAATGTAGGGATGATTACACTGACCAAAGATAATGGTCCTTCCTGGGTCTACTTTTAGGGCTGAATTCTGATGTGCATGTAGTTTCTTCTACGTGCCAACTTTCTTACCAGGCGATCCCATAATCTTCACCGTGGTTACTTGATCCACCCCACATAGTCTGATGGTCCCAGTCAAAAAATATTGCATTGATAGGACCTGATGTGCTCGGCTGGAGTTCGATGGTGTAACCCATTTCCTGGAGTTCTCCCTGGACCCATACAGGAACGTCTTCACGGAGATGTAGTTTTCCAGGTATTGCCAGATGATCTCCAAACGAGCTATGCATTTGGAAGCTAGTGATGTTGGCGGCCTCAGCAGCCTGTTGTACGTTCATCCTGAATTCGACAACATTCAGAAAAAATTGGAGAAGATTCTGATCTTGGGTGTCACCTGCCTGGACTGCAAAGGACAAGTAAGGTCGACTGTTCTTAAGTGCCATCCCTGGTGTCAGGGTGGCTCTAGGTCTCTTACCTGGTGCAACTACGTTGAATGGATTTTCAGCGGGATTGAGGACGAAACTCTGCATCCTCTGGCTCATTCCGATGCCCGTCCGGCCTGCAATATAGGCTGGGATCCATCCGCCACTGGGTGTTATGGAGACTATCCAACCTTCTTTATCTGCAGCCTGAATTGAAGTCGTGCCGGCATGGAAATCGGATTTGTGTTGGTGTAGTTTGGATATTGTCATTGAGCCTGGCTCTGTCCTTTTCTCTTTGTTGGGCCATTTCTCTAGAAGTTCAGGAAATGGGTTTTCCTCGCCTTGAAATGGATAAGGGTCTCCAGGAGTAATATTGGGGTCGTTCCTTTGCCAGTTGATTGTAGCTCTACGTTGATCACTGTAATCCTTTGAGAGAAGTCCTTGAATAGGTTCGGCTGGAGGAAAGTAGGGATCTCCGTAGTAAAAGTCACGATCAGCATAAGCCAGATTCATGACCTGGTACAGCGTGTGGATATAGCGAGTACTGTTATATCCCATTGATTGAAGATCTATATCCTCTAATAAGTTTAGCGCTTGCAGCATCACCGGTCCTTGCACCCAAGTAGTCAACTTATATACATCGATACCTTTGTAGGAAGTGTGCACTGGTTTCTCAATGTGTACCTTCCAATTAGAGAGGTCTTCAAGTGTATGTAGGCCCCCTTGTTCTTGAGAACTTCTAACAAACTCTTGAGCTATATCTCCTCTGTAGAAACGATCGTAGGCTGCATAGATGGCCTGCTTGCGACTTTTCCCATTTCCCAGCGCCTCAGACTCTGTTTCCACGAGCTTTTTCAGTGTCAGAAACAGATCTGGTTGTCTGAAAATCTCACCAGGATAAGGAGCCTCACGAGCTTCTTCTCCAAGATGAGGTAAGAACAGTTTCTTAGAATAAGACCACTCCTTGATACGTTTTTTCTCCAACTCGATTCCGTCTGCTCGGGTTTTCTCAATGGGATAGCCTTCGGCCATCTGCATGGCTGGGCCGAGGACTTCTCTAAGTGACATGGAGCCATACTCAGCCAGCATTACTAGGAGTCCTCCGGGAGTTCCTGGTGTTACTGCAGCCAGGGGCCCCCAAGCAGGTGGGTACGATAGATTTTTTTCTAGAAAAAACTCCGGGGTCGCTCCTGTTGGAGCAACTCCAAGGGCATTGATCCCAATCACTTTTTTTGTATTGGGGTTGAAAATGAGAGCCTGTGTTTCACCACCCCACCCGAGACTGTCATGCATTGTGCAGGTGGCTGCTAACATGGCACAGGCCGCGTCAACAGCGTTACCCCCAGCAGAAAAAATCATCGAACCTGCTGTAGCAGCCAAAGGCTTTCCCGTGATAGCCATCCAGTGCTGGCCATGAAGCACTGGTTTTACAGTTTCCTGAGCTGGGATCACGTCCTGAGCTGCGACGAACCATGTTGTTACGATCAGAATTAATCCAAAAGGTAATATTTTTGCAATTATGTAGCGCATAGAACCGGATTAGCTAAGTTGTCTTTAGAGTGTTCGTTCTAGGTACCACTTTACCTGCGGTATGCTTGATAAGACAAATTTACTGTTCGAGCTTGTCTCTCAGCCAGTCAGACATTTACGGGTTCTGAATAGTAGAGTGTGCAAGTCACCAGGATTAATAATAACTTTATTTCGAATACTCAGTAGACCGAGTTATAGTTGAACGCCCTCGTTCTGGCCCTGTGTTATTGGAGACGGCCAGGATGTTTCTAGATGTGGAGCCGATGTCGATAAGAGCTGCTTTCCCCAGTGAGTGCCCTGGTCGGTGGTTGGAGTACCGCCGAGAGCATTACGTGATTCAGGCTAATATTCTGCAAGAGGTTCCAGGTGCGTTACGGAAGGTTGAATCCCTAGTTAAGCGCAACAAGTGGCATGCTGTTGGATTTGTTAGTTATGAGGCTGCGCCAGCATTTGATAAAGCTCTTAAGGTTATCTCCCGAGGGGATTTCCCGCTGCTTTGGTTTGCTTTCTTTGATCAGCCCAAGCCCATTTCACTGCCTGAAGTCACTGGGCAGTCTTTGTATGAAATTAGTCCTTGGTGTCCGGAGATCTCTGAAGATTCCTATCATAGAAGCCTCGCCGCCATAAAGGAGAGGATTCAATTGGGAGAGACTTACCAGGTAAACTATACCTTCCGTTTAAGATCCAGTTTAGACGGAAACCCCTGGGATCTTTTCCTGGACACTCTCAGGCGACAGGAGACTCCCCACGCTTGTTATATAGAGACGGACACGTTCTCTATATGTTCAGCTTCCCCTGAACTCTTCTTTCATAGAACTGGGGACGATATAGAAATGCGTCCTATGAAGGGAACTATTCCCAGGGGTCGAAACTTGGAGGAAGATAGAGAAAATAAATCTCGACTCCGGATCTCTGATAAGGATCGAGCTGAAAACCTAATGATTGTGGATATGGTTCGAAATGATGTCAGTCGGATCGCCGAGTTAGGGTCAGTCCAGGTGCCGTTTATGTTCGATCTAGAACGCTACAAAACTGTATATCAGATGACTTCAACGGTAAGAGCTAAGACGGCAGCCAATCTGGAGGAGGTAATGCAGGCCATCTTTCCGTGTGCTTCTGTTACGGGTGCTCCAAAAGTAAGCACCATGAAGATTATTAGAGGGCTAGAGGTTTCTCCACGTAAGATCTACACAGGTACTATGGGGGTTCTGCGCCCGGACGGGTCATCTCATTTTAATGTGGCTATTCGAACCATTTTGGTGGATAAAAAAAATGGGGCAGCTGAGTATGGTGTGGGTAGCGGAATAGTTTGGGATTCCGATAGTGAACTTGAACATCGGGAATGCATGGTCAAGGCAAAAGTTTTGTCCACCTGTGAGCCGGATTTTTCTCTTCTGGAGTCGCTTTTATGGGATCCGGAAACCGGATACTCTCTCTTTGAAGGTCATCTTAAAAGACTCAGAGACTCTGCAGATTACTTCGATATTCCTCTCGATATCAAAGTAATGAAAAGTCACCTGAAACGTTTTTCCGAGAAATTATCAAGTGAGCCACATAAGGTACGTGTTTTGGTGAGCAAGCGAGGAATCGTGGAGTGTGAAGCTGCCCCTGTGGCAGTAAATAAGCAAGTCCCTATTTGCCTTCGTTTGGCAAAAAACCCAGTTGATAGTAGTAACCCATTTTTATTTCATAAGACCACTAACCGAGGTGTCTATGAAAAGGCAATGGAATGTCATTTGGACTGTGACGATGTTGTGCTTTGGAACGAGCGTAATGAGGTCACTGAGGGTACTCGTGGAAATCTTGCGTTCGAAATGGAAGGCAAGCTCTGGACCCCCCCACGTGCTAGTGGTCTTCTTTTAGGGACCTATAGGCAGTTCTTGATCGATCAAGATAAGCTTGCAGAGCGTATTATCCAGGTACAGGATCTTGCAGAGTGCAGTCAAATTTTTTGGATGAACTCGGTTAGAGGATTTTGTGAAGCTACGTTGTGCGATAAGAGTATAGCGTCAAAAGAGAGGAATATTAGCGGCGGCAAAATCTGAACAAATTCAGCAGCTCATTTTCTCACGGGTGCGCTGCGGCCACTGTCTATATAGTGATCTAATTGAGTTCTTAATTCTTGGAGAATATCCGGACGTTCAAAGTAAAGGTTGTTAGTCTCGCCAGGGTCTAATGCAAGGTTGTAAAGTTGGCCTGGGGCTTCAGGTGCTGTTTCTGGTAGAACAAAGGGTTGAAGGCGAGCTTGATTGTACCGATTACCTCCAGATCCGCGGTGATTTAAATACTTCCACGGACCTTTTCGAATGGATAGAGCTAGGTGATTGGTTTGCTGCAGCAAGTACTTTCGTATGGGTTTTTCTCCCTGGGTTCCCAGAAGGACCGGGAGAAAGTTAATGCTGTCCTCGGCTGCAGTATTAGGTAAGCTTGAATCAATCAAGGCTGCGAGGGTTGCCATGATATCGGTTAGACTTAAAATTTGGTCTGTGGTACTTCCTGCTTTGATTTTTCCCGGCCAACTTGCAATCAAGGGCACCCGGTGACCGCCCTCCCAGCCATCCCTTTTCATCCCTCTCCAAGGACGAGCACCATCATGACCGTAGTCAGCTCTCATACGTATTATCGGCGTTACTTCTGGCCCATTGTCACTGGAAAATAGCACCAGTGTTCTATCTGCTATACCCAGACTCTCCAGAGTTTTCATAAGAGTGCCTACGATTGCGTCTAGCTCAAATATGAAGTCACCATGTGGTCCAGCCGTAGTCTTGCCTTTGAATTGGTCAGCTGGGAAAGAGGGTAAGTGGACGGCTTGTGTCGAATGGAATAAAAAGAAAGGTTGGTCAGGTCTGTTTCTGACATGTTTTTCTAGAAAGTTGAGACTCTTTTCCAGGAACACAAGATCGACTTTTTCCAGATCAAATCCCGGAGCGATCATCCCCCGACGATTGTCCTTAGAGTAAGGATGCTTTGGAAGAGGACTCTGGTCGAGGATTTTGGTAGGAGGATTGGGAATCCGATCCCCGTCAACATAGGCATAGAGCCAATCTGTTGTGGGACAGCTTACGGTGCCGAAGAACTCATCGAACCCCCTGTGTATCGGTGCATCGGGAATTGGTCTGGAATAATCTACCCGTCGTACTGGCTCCAGCCCGTTTTCATTAATTGGATTGCCCTCCTTATCAAAGAACGTCATGCCAACATGCCATTTGCCAAAGAGGGCTGTCCGATAACCCTTGTTACTCAGCATTTGAGGTAAAGTAAGGCGACCTTCCTCGATTAACCCAGGACCTCCAACACCTGTAAACACCCCTCTCATTTTGTTCCGGAAGGCCATTCGTCCTGTTAATATGCTGTACCGGGTTGGCGTGCAGACGGTTGACGGACTGTGGGCATCAGTAAAGAGCATCCCCTGTCGTGCTAATCTATCCAGATTAGGTGTAGGGATTTTCGACTTGGGATTGTAGACACCAATATCCCCATATCCCAAGTC